>CABQHM010000003.1 GCA_902464015.1 uncultured Coriobacteriales bacterium
CGGCCCTGTTCTCAGTCTCGAACAGAGTTACTCTGTAATGAGATGGGAATTAAGGACCTGTAGAAACGCACTGGTGCGACGTGCGCACGTGGTTGGGTGCACCTGTGGCGCGTTTGCTGGTGCAGGAGTTCTGCTAGCAGGCAAAACAGACCTGCCCGTATCCGCCGCGCATGCAGCAAGGCAGGGGGTCGAACCCCAACTCCGCCGCTCCCGGGTTTAATCCACCATTCTGCTTGACAACTCATGTATTACCATCTGCCAGGGGTTTTAGAAGAATCACCCGTTTGGGGATTAATGGTCGCGCCCTGCGCCGCGCTACATTTTCAGGTGTTGTGTACCTGCGCGCCTCCGGATTAAGGGACCGGGGCGCCTCACGAGATAGGAGCACATGTATGGCTGAAATGACTCGTCGTTCGTTCTTCGGCGTTGCCGCGGCGGCTGGCGCGATGGCTGCCATGCCCGCAATCGCAAGCGCCGACGAGGCTGCCGAGGGTGTCACGGTCGGCACCCCGGTCGATGCTCCTGCCAATACCGAGGACGCTGACATCGTTGTCGTCGGCTCTGGCATCGGCGGCTTCTTCGCCTCCATGATCGCCAAGGAGCAGGCTCCCGACGCTGTCGTTGTCATGCTCGAGAAGAACGCCACGCTGGGCGGTTCCACCAACTACGCCGAGTGCAATGGCCCGCAGAAGAATCTCGACGATGACGCCGCACGTCTGTCCGGTTATCAGTCGGCCTCCAACACGAACTTCATCGCCAACTCCATTCTGCACTATGAGCGCGTCAAGGAGGCCGGCAGCAACGCCGACTGGCTCTTCGGCAAGCACGGATGCGGCTTCTACCAGGCCGGCGTCACCTTCTACGAGGGCGGCAACGGCACCTCGGCCATTGAGAAGCTGACCCCCATCGCCACCGACGAGGGCGTCGACATCCGCACGAACGCTCGCGCCTTCGCGCTCGTGCTCGCCGACCCCTACACCGTGACCGGCGTGCAGTACGTCGACGAGACCGGCGCCGTGACGCAGATCAACGCCAAGGCCGTCGTTCTCGCCACGGGCGGCATGTCAACCAACAAGGAACTGCTCGCCCAGTACTCCAGCCAGGACATGTCCAAGATCATCGGCTGGGGCGAGGGCCAGGACGGCGACGGCCAGCTCATGGCCGAGCAGACCGCGCACGGCCGCGCCAACCACCTCACCGTGGCGTCCCTCTTTAACAACGTCGGCAACGGCGACGAGTCGCTCGCATACAGCTCGCCGCTCGGCGTGGCCGCGACCATGCAGTACTCCGACCTCTTCGTCAACGAGTACGGCATCCGCTTCTGCGACGAGTCTGGCGCGGGCGGCCTGGGCACCTCCCAGTCGGGCAAGCTTATCGAGAGCCAGGGCTACGTCTTCTCCATCATGGACACCTCGATGAAGGAGAAGTACGAGGCCGGCGGGTGCAGCCGCCACTACTCCGGCTTTGCCGACGCGTGCGTGGGCAGCCCCATCGACTTGACCAGCGAGATCGAGGAGTATGCCGACAAAGACTACATCCTCTCTGCCGACACGCTCGACGAGCTCGCCGACAAGCTCGCCGAGAAGGTCCCGACCTTCGTGAAGGAAGACTTCCTCGCCGAGATCGAGCGCTACAACGGCTTCTGCGCCGCCGGCGCCGACGACGAGTACGGCAAGGGCGCCGACTATCTGTGGCCCTGCGAGACCGGCCCCTTCTACGCCTTCCAGTGCTGCTCGGGCATGCTGAACACCTGCGGCGGCATCCGCATCGACCGCAACGCCGAGGTCTGCGACGACCGTGGCAAGCCGATTGCCGGCCTGTTCGCCGCCGGCGTGTGCACGAGCGGCTGGGACGGCGAGGTCTACGGTGGCGGCACCTGCCAGACCGTGGGCATGTGGGCCGGCTCCAAGGCTGCGCGCTACATCGTTGAGAACATCCTGGGCGGCACCGTTGCCGACGACTGGATGGGCGACGTGAGCCTGCAGGACCAGGCCGGCGGCCCTGGCGGCGGCGACGCTGCCAAGGGTGGCGAGGCTGCTCTGGGCGACGCCTTCGAGGGCGGCGACAAGCCCGCTGAGGGCGGTGACGCCCCCGCTGGCGACGCCCCCGCTGGCGACGCGCCTGCCGAGGGCGGCGACAAGCCTGCCGAGGGCGATGCACCCGCTGAGGGCGGCGAGGCTCCCGCAGGCGACGCCCCCGCCGAGGCACCTGCGAAGTAAGGCCTAACAGTCTGTCAATCAGTGCATGGCAAGAGGTCCCTGGAACTGCCCAGCTCCGGGGGCCTTTTCCTGTTTTTCAGCCCTGCAAATTCCGATAAGGTCAGGTCTTGCCCGTATTGGTGCGGTGATAGAATTCGCAGCATACGAGGGCGGCCGCGGGCCGGCATGGCGCGCGGTTCGACCTGGGACCCAACGACAGGGGGCATACCATGCAGCGACAGAACATTGACCGACGGTGCGCACTGAGCCTCGGAGCAGCAGGGGCAACAATGCTCGCAGGCGCAGCGATAGCAGGCAAATCAGTCGGCCTGACCAGCGCCATGGCCGAAGAGGCGCCCGAGTCCCTCGACGCCACCTTCGGCGACGTCGACGCCTTTGAGGCGAACCTGGAGGCGGCGGGGTGTGTCGTTCAGCGCGGTGAGCTGCGCCTGCTCGACACGTTGCAGCTGGCAAGCGAAGGCAAGCTCATTTCCTGCTTCGGCAACAATGCCGGCTCGCATTACCTGGTGAATTTTCTGCCGCCTGCGCCCAACCAGGACCCTGCGCCTGCTGATGAGGAGCACGGTTGGCCGGCCGAGGAACCGGGCGTGGGCTATGTCGCCGGCGCCGAGGGCAACTATCCCGCCAACCCCTATTTCAGTCCTGTGGGCTGGACGTACAAGCTACGCTCCGACGAGGCAGTCGTCATGGCGGGTCCCATGCCGCCTGCGTGCGTGTACTTCTCGCTCATCAACTACATTCTGCTCGCCTCCGTCAAACCGGAGCGGGACTACACCAACGCGAAGGGCTTCTTCGCGGTAGACGCCGGTGAGGGCGGTACGTACCATCCCGTGTTCGGCAGCATCGGCATGCCGTACAACCAATTCGGCATGGCTACCGAGGCTACGCCCGGCGCGTGCCCCGGCCCTGTGACGAACGTGGAGGCGCAGTCGTTCGGTGCGCGCTTCGTGTATGTGATGACGGGTGACGCCACCACGCTCGAGACGGTCGAGGCGGCGCTCGAGGCGGCGGGCTTCGGCGCGGGCGTTGTCAATGAGGCGCTCCTGCCTGCTCAGACGCTCAACATGGGCCTGGAAGCGGGCAAGGATACCTTCTGCACGCTGGCGCGCATTTCCCAGCCGGCCGACGGCGAGGCCATGGACGCCTGGATTGCCTCTTTGGCCGAGACCATGCGTGTCGTGCGCGTCACGCCTTCCGCACCCAATGACGCGCCCTTGGCGGCGGAGCCCATCACGACGCGTGGCACGGGCGTGCACGAGATTGCGGCGTTGCCCCATGCGGCGGCCGACCTCGAGGCAATCCGTGGGGCAATCATCGCCCAGTATGCCGACGAGTACGACTACGAGGAGCCGGCGGTGGACATCGCCGTGCCCGAGGGCATGACTTCCTATTTCAACGACACCAACTCTCAGGGCGACAACCACGACACGACGTATCTCATGACCGAGAACTTCACGCTGACCTCCGACGATGACTTCGTCGTGGTGTACGGCGTGAACCACACCACCACCGGAAAGGCCGTCTACTCCAACGCCGTCCTGTATGCTCGCCCCATGCTCAACGGCGTGTGCAGCATCTACAATGGCCTGTTCGAAGGCTCCGCCGCGCAGTACCTGCCCGAGGGCGCGGACAACGCCGACGGGTACTACGTCTACAAGATGGCGCGTCCTGGTTGGTCGGGCGCCGACGAGTTCACGGCCGAGATACCGTACAGCACCGGCAACGAGCAGGGCATATATTACGGAGTGGACAACGACAACACGGTTCTCGCGGCCTTCCGAGCTTACATCGAGCCCGAGACGGGCGTGGGCGCGTCCTACTACGAGATCGTCTACGACCGCGCCATCGTGTTCCACCGCCGCGCGTAGAGGTCTGGGCAGCGCGTCGGCCATCCACCGCGCGCGCCGCCTTGTCGAGCAGCTTGCGGACGGCGGGCCTGCCGCCCTGCAGGGCATTTCACGTGGGGTGAGCTCCCGGCCTGCTCAATCGGCGGCCACTTGAGAGGATTTTCACCCAGTGAGGAGGGCGGCAGCTGGCGGCACACCCTCACCCAGGCGGTCCTGTGGCGCCCCCGCCGCAGGACCCTCGCGCTCCTCTCTGGTGTACAGGGGGGTCTCCTATGGCCAGGGATCGGCCACCATTGGCAGAGAAACGAGTTTCGGAGTAGCGAGAACGTCGATTGGCTGCCCTCTCGGCGAGTTTTGCTGGGCGCGGAGGCTCGGATTGCTCGTTTTGGCCCCCTTTTCGCGCCTCGGGGAGCCTTTGAATCTCATCCATGAGTGACTGTTTGAGGGATATGTGGGCCTGAGGGCCAAGGGCCCGAGCGCGTGCGGGGCTGATTTGCGCGGCATCCGCTTGTTCGTTCACCCATCTGCCTACCCTTGATACCTTTTGGTCGTTCAGGACGTACACTTTTATCGCATGCCTTGCGACAGATGTGTTCGAGAAGACGCCAACGACCGGGATGGGAGGCGCGACATGGCGGATGTGACTGGGGAGGTGCCCGAATCGTCGACGGATGACATCGAGCTCGGGGTGCCGACAGGCGCAGAGCTGTCCGAGGGCGCAGCTGGGAGGCTGCCAAACGTCGACAGGCGCGAGGCAAACAGGGAAGACCTGCTAGACGATGGTGAGTCTGGTGCATCGCCGTATGCCGCACATGCAAGGTGCCTCGTGGTCTACGCTGCCAAAGCGGCTGTGGTGCTTGGCTTGCTGGGCATCTTCGCAGTTCAAGCGCCCGCGATGCCTCCCATTGCCATTGCTTTGATTTGGTCGGCCTTGAGCGCAGCGTGCTCGCTGGGCACTGTGCATCAGTGCGTGATGCGCAAGTTGCGCCGTCAGATTGAGTTCAAAGAGGGCGGGCGTGCGGCACGCTTCAACAACGGGCGCACCCTTTGCTTCATCGTGTCGTTCGTCGTCTCGGCGATAGGCGTTGCAAGCCTGATGTTTGCCGTTGCGACCTGGGACGCTGTGCAGTGGTGCCTTGCCGTCGCCGCAGTGCCCCTGCTTGCCGTTGCGTCGCATGTGGTGGGCAATCGGCTGAAAGAGGAGTTTGAGCCGGCCTTCTGGGCATCGAGGTCCCTGCTCGTGGGCGTGGGCATCACGCTTGCTGCCCTTGTCGTTGGAGCGCTTGTCATCTCGGCCATCGAGCCGACGCCCCAGGTCACGAGCGCTGCCCAGGCTTTCAAAGAGGCACCGCAACCGTTTGACGGCTCCCCATCGGCCCTCATGTCCGAGGTGGGCAGGCTCATAGCACTTGTAGACGGTCTCTCGTCGTTCGGCCTGTCTCAGGCGGCGGTGGTAAACCTTGCGCTCTACCGGGTCGTGCACGGCGTTTTGATGTTGGCGTCATTCGGGGCCTTGGTTGGCATATTTGCAACGTGCCTGCTAGACCCCGCAGAACTCAAGCGCGTGTTCCTGCCTCTCGAGGCGGCGAAGGACCCCTCCCGTCCCCAGCCTCTCATGTGCAGGTACGTGGCGGCGGCGTGCGTCGCGCCGGCGGTGCTCGCCGTGGGTTTCCTTGCAGCCGACCACGCGGCGGCTTATGCTGTGCAGACGCAGGAGGTCACGGCAGCCGAGGCGTTCGTGCGCGACCAGGTGGACCTGGCGGTGTTCGTGCTCGACGGGCAGTACTACGAATACCAGGGTGTCCAGGACCTGATGAGCGAGACGTCCGAGAAGGCTGCCCAGCTCGAGGCCGATGCCCGTGCCGAGCTCGTGCCCCTCGTCAACGGGTTCTTCGACGGGTGCCTGGGCAATGTGGACGCTTTCCTCGACTGGTACTACAGCTTGCTGGGTGATTATGAGCAGCTTGCGATGCAAATCGCGCAATACGTCGCCGGAAGCACCGATGATTATGCCGTCGAGCAGCTCACCTCCCATCTTGAGGACGGCTTCGACGATGCCGGCTTGTCGGAGAAGTGGGCGGGTTATCAGGAGCAGGCGGCGGCCCTGGAGGACGACTTCTATGCGCGTATGGCCGAGTTGAAGTTTGAAGACGACGTGCCCGACTGGCTTGTGAAGAAGAGCGAGGTCATCGAGCGGGAAGACTTGCTCAAGGTGTTCGCACCCGCGCAGAGCTTCATGAGCAGGGAGATGCGCGTGGTGGCAGGTGGTACGGCCGGCGTCGCGACGGGTGTGGCGACCAAGACGCTTGTAAGCAAGGCTGCCGACAAGGGATTCTTCAAGGGGCTCACGAAGCTGGTGGAGAAGGTCGCCGCTAAGGTCGGGACAAGGGCCGCGGAGGCGGCGGTCGGCAGTGCCATCGGGGGCGCTGTGGGTGCAGTGGGAGGCTCGGCTGTGCCTGTCGCGGGCACTGCGGCGGGAGGTGCCGCCGGTGCGGTGGCTGGCGCGGCGATTGTGACGGGCGTGGGCATCGGCGTCGACTACGGCCTGCTCAAGGTGGAT
The DNA here is from genome assembly GCA_902464015.1 of uncultured Coriobacteriales bacterium. Taxonomy (GTDB): domain Bacteria; phylum Actinomycetota; class Coriobacteriia; order Coriobacteriales; family UMGS124; genus UMGS124. The sequence continues at coordinate 6,627 of CABQHM010000003.1, forward strand.
GAGCTGCTGAACCGCGACGCTTACCGCCAGGAGATCGTCGACAGCATCGAGGACGCCCGTGCCGAGATGCTCGCCACAATCGAACCTGCGGATGAGGGCGGCGAGAACGAAGGGGTTGCAAGTGATAGCGATTCGCTTGCCGAATGACCTGAGAAGCCGAGCATGAGTTGATGGAGGCCTGATTGGCAGTGCATCATGTTGGTGCGCGATGAAAAGGTACCTTGCGGCTCCGATGCGCCTGCTTGAGCAAACTTTGCAGGCGCAGTCCTTCGACTGGCTTGCGGTCGAAGGACTGCCAAGGTTTGTCGGACCCGTTGTTTTCCTACACCGCCCAGACGGGAAACGCCCAGGCTCGCTCGCTCACGGGGTAGGTATCCTGTGCCATGCACATGATGCACCCGCAGCCGATGTCCCTCTTGAATGCGGCGAGTTCCTCGGGGATGTCATCTTGTGCAACGGGATCGAGAACGCCCAGGTTACGCGTGTCTTTTATGCTTGGTGATGCGGTTTTCTTCACCTCGATGGGGTAGAGTGTGCCGTCGCGTTCCATGAGTATGTCTATCTCACGCTTGTCATTGTTGCGGAAGAAGTACAGCGGTGGTCGCGTGCCAGCGTTGACGAAGCTACGGTAGACCTCTCCAAATGCATAGGTCTCGAAGAATTGGCCCGACATGGCCCCCGCCTCGAGGACGGCGGGGTTTGTCCAGCCCGAGAGATAGGAGGCCAGGCCGGTATCGAGGAAGTGCATGATGGGCTGTTTTGAGAGGCGTTTGAGAAGGTTGTTTGCGTAAGGTTGCACGACTTTGACGAGGTAGGAGCTCGTGAGCAGCGACAGCCAGGTCTTGGCGGTCTTCTCGCTGATGTCCGCAAGGCGGGCGAGGTCGGCATAAACGACGGGCTTACCGGTGAGCGCTGCGCATGCCGTCATGAAGCTGCGGAACTTGAGTTCGTCGCCCACCTGGGCAAGGTCGCGGATGTCGCGCATGATGTACGTGTCGAGGTACGACTCGTAACCGCCCGCGCGCAAATCGTCGGGCAGGGCTCGTATGGCGGGAAGGGATCCTTTGCAGATGTCGGCGTACACCTCGGTGACGTCACGCGCCTGGCGGGTGCTGACGCGCCGCATGAAGTAATCGGGGGTCGCGCCGAACGTTTCCGAGGGGGCACCGTATATCTCCGAGGCTGACAGGCCGAGCATCTCAACCACCCCAGCGCGGCCTGCGAGCGATTCGGAGACGGCTGACATGAGATGGAAGGGCTGCGAGCCTGTGAGCCAGAACAGGCCGGTCTGCTCGGACGAGTCGACGACCTCCTTGATATAAGGGAGAAGCTCGGGAGCCTTCTGTATCTCGTCGATAAGAATCGGTGGGTGGTAACGCTGCAAGAAGAGCGCCGGGTCGGTTTTTGCAACCTGACGAATCGAGGTGTTGTCGAGGCTGACATACGAACGTGCGATGTCTCGTTCCTGTGATTCCTGCTCCATGAGGTGCTTGAGCATCGTGGTCTTGCCGACCTGTCTGGGGCCGGTGACGACGACGACCTTGAAGTGCTGCGAGTAGCGCTTGACAACGGGTTCTAGTGCGCGCGGGATGTACATGCAAGCCTCAATTCTCTCAAATCCGGAATGTAACTCCGGATTTGAGAGAATTGTAGCACAGGGCAAGATGAATCCCATCCCGTACTCTTGCCTGCTTGCTACCGCCGCTCGAACGTCTACGCCACAAGCTTGAGGTAATCGACGATGGGCAGGTGCTGGGGACAGGCGCGCTCGCAGGCCCGGCAGCCGCTGCGCTCGCTGGCGCCGCCGTGGTCGCGCGTCCAGCTGCGGTAGATCACGGCCCTGCGTGGAAAAATCGCGGCCTCGACGTCGTGCCGCAGCTGCTCACGAAGAACGCCGACGAATTTGTGTGGGCGGCGGGAATGCTTGCCGACATGGGGTCCCGCGAGGTCAACCTCAATGTGGGGTGCTCCTCGGGTGTCGTCGTTGCCAAGGGGAAGGGCTTGGGCTTCCTGCGTGACCTTGAGGGCCTCGAGGCGTTCCCGTGCGACGTGTGTAGCCGCTCTCCTATCTCCGTGTCGGTCAAGATGGGGGTCGGCGTCACGTCCGACGTCGAGTAAAAGTGCTGCTCAAGGATGCGTTGCGGTGCCCGTTTGAGGGCATCGGCAAGCCTGAGCCCCTGCGGTTCGAGCTTTCGGGGGCATGGTCGCGGCGAATCGACGAGGCGAACCAGTTGCTGTATACCGTCGACGACGATTGTCCCACCGTTCTCTTCGCCCGCGACCACTACTGAGCGTCGCGGGCGTCTGGCGGACTACAATTCTTTTGCCAATTATCGGGCGCCCTTGTTGGGGCGCACGGGAGAAAGGACGTGTCTTATGGAGTTTTCCCAGGTAGTGAGGGAGCGGTATTCATGCAAGGTCTATGACGGCAGGCAGATTTCCGCCGAGCAGCTCGCGGCGGTGCTTGAGGCAGGCAGGCTTGCACCCACCGCGAAGAACCTTCAGCCGCAGCATGTCTATGTCGTGCAATCGGCTGAAGGGCTCGCCAGGATCGACGAGCTCACGCCGTGCCGCTACGGCGCGCCCACGGTGCTTGTCGTCGCCTTTGACAAGACAAACGTCTTCACGTTCCCTGGCGGCGAGCACACCTCAGGCGTGGAGGACGCCTCCATCGTGGCGACGCACATGATGCTCGCTGCGGCCGACGCGGGGGTGCAGAGCTGCTGGCTCAACTTCTTCGACCCCGCCAAGGCGGCCGAACTGTTTGACCTGCCGGAGAACGAGGAAGTCGTCATGCTGCTTGACCTGGGATTTGCCGCAGAAGGCTCGGGGCCCCTTGCCAACCACGGCAGCCGCAAGGAGCTCGACCAGACGGTGAGCTACCTGTAGGAGAGACGCAAAACGGGCGGAGACGGTGCCTTTTGAACTGCGTCCCAAAACTTGGACGCCCCAATTAAAGCGGCTTCCTAGACCGCTTTCAAGGCCTGGTCCCGGAACCCCTCCGGGGTCAGGCCTTTCAGCCTCGCCTGCCTCCTGCGCGTGTTCCAATGGACGACGTATGCGTCCAGGTCGGCCTTGAACGACTCGAAGTCGGACCAGTCGCGCCCCCTGAAGAACTCGTCCTTGAGGTGGCCGAACACCTGTTCCGTGGCCGCGTTGTCCAGGCAGTTGCCCTTGCGCGACATGCTCTGCGCGACCCCGTGGGCCCTGAGGGCCCCGACCCACGACCCGTGCCGGTGCCGCCGGCCCATGTCGGAGCGCGGGACCGGCGAGGCCCCCTCGGGCATCTTGGAGAGGAGCTGCTCCAGGACCCCCGTTTGCCGGGCCATGTCCGGGCTCCTCGAGACCGACCGGGCCACGATCTCCTTGGAGCCGGAGTCGCAGGCGGGCGCGAGGTGCGCCTTGCCGAACGAGCACTTGAACTAGAGGTCGGTGGCCCTCGCCCTGACCTCCCTGTCATGCTTGCATCGCAGGTCAACCGGCATAAATATGTCTCCCATTCCTTGAACTTTACTTTCTATGTCCAAGAAATGGGAGACAGTTCAATTCCCGGCGGGGCCGGGTTTGCTCATACACCACAATTCGAAATGCGATTCTTTGAAACCCGTCGCTGCGGGCTTCTTGGCGAGCGCGACTACTCCGAAGCCCGTGTGACTGCCAGCGGGGGCTGACTGCTCCGCTGCCGCCTTTGCTGTCAATGGGCTGCGTTCGGTCGTTTTGAAGCCGTTGGCTTCACCGGTGGAAAGCCCCGCGCTTTACGCCTCGGGGAACAGGTACCCGGCGGTCATGTCCAGGTAGTTCTCGCCGGAGTAGCCCGGGAAGGCCTCGAGCATGGCAGTCTTGAACTCGTCGGCCGTGCTCGACTCGCCTGCAATCTCCTCGAGCTTCTGGAGGTAGGCGATTTTGACGGCGACGGCCTGCTGATCCTCGGGCATGGTGTGGCCGGGCAGGACGAGGGCGTAGCCTGCCTGCTGGTAGCCCTGAAGGGCCGCGATGGTGGCGTCGGCGGCCTCGAGGCTCACCACGATGGAGTGGACGGTCTGTCCGAGCATGTGGGTGTACACGCAGTTGGCAGCCGGGATGACCAGGTCGTAGGTGTCGGCGGAGTTGATGACCTCGAAGTCGATGCCACCCACGGTCACCGGACCCTCCTGGGCAAAGCTGTCGATGGTGGCGTTGTTGGGGTTCCAGGTGTCGCCGAAGGTCTGCGCAAGGCCGCTTGCGGTGGCCTGGGTGGAACCGCCCTCGATGGCGTCCTCGGCGGCCTGGGTGCCCCAGGCGCTCACGCCGTCGAGGTAGTCGCCGCCGCTGGGGTGTGCGTCGACCCAGATGTTGTTCATCGGCTTGCCGAGGTTGGCGATGTAGAGCTGCCACTCGAGCAGGGTGGCCTGCATCGGGGGCAGCTCGATGCCGACGAGCTCGTCGGCGCCTTCCACGATGTAGCACACGTCGCCCAGGGCGTCCTGCGTGTTGAAGGCGTGGATGCGCACGCCGTCGAAGTCGTAGACGCTCACGGAGTAGGTGGGGACAGGGGTCGCGGCGCCCTCGTCGGCAGCAGCCTGGGCGCCGGTGCCGGTGCCGGCGTCGGCCTGCGGGGCCTCGTCGGCCAGGGCGAGCGAGGCGCCTGCCGTCAGGGCACTGCCGGCGGAAAGGGCGGCGCCTGCCACGAAGTTGCGGCGGGAAAGGGTCTCAAAGCACGTTGCGCACATGGGTTTCCTCCTTGGTTCGGCGGGGCGGCATTCGTCTCGGCCGCTCCTTTGTGGATGACGCGGCCCATTGTGCTCGGGCGGCCCCAGGGCCGCCAGTACGCACAATGAAGTGCCTCGGTTACCGCGAGGTTCCTTTTGGTGCCGAGCAGGGCGTACGGTCTCCAAAGAAGGAACTGCCTATTGTGCGTGAACTGTGAATGAGGCAAACAACCTGTTCAAGGCCATAGCTGCTCGCTTAAAGTGCGGCGAAAGGAGGTTTTCTATGATGACCAAAGAGGAGCTGCCGGCCTGCCCGGTGGCGACGACCGTCGCGCTCATCGGCAGTAAGTGGAAGCTGCTCGTGCTGCGTAACCTGCGCATGCGCACCTGGCGTTTCAACGAGCTGCAGCGTTCGCTCGAGGGCGTGAGCCAAAAGGTGCTCACGAGCGCGCTGCGCGATTTGAAGCGCGACGGCCTCGTCGAGCGCGCGGTCTATGCCGAGGTGCCCCCGCGCGTGGAGTACAGCCTCACCGAGCTCGGCCGGTCGCTCGAGCCCATCATGGCCGCCATGGAGGACTGGGGCCGCGGCTATCAAGAGATGGTCCGCTCCGGTGAGGGGGAGTAGGGGAGAGCGGAAGACGGCCTGGCCTGGGGGTTGCGCTATCAACAGCAAAAAGGAGATGGGGTTGTCAGCTTGCCGAGGCAAGCTTTCTAAAGCGGGACTTTGAAAAGGCTATAGACCCAGACCGCCGATAAGCTCTTTCATTGCGAGGGCCCAACCAAGCTGATTTCTGATGAAGTCCGGCCATGCGTTTTCGTTGCCCTTGATCTTGCAGCCGTCTTTGTAAAGCCGCAGTCCAGACGCCTTCTTCGCATCAAAGGGCCTGGCTTTGAGTTCGAGGCGCTCCTCGAATCGCGATGCGTTTTCGATTGCCTTGCGGCCAATCTCCTTATCGTCAGGCACGTAGAACTCAATACCGACGCGTCCATGCTGTGTGTCGATGAGTAGGGACATATGGTAGGCGGAGGTGCCGCAGCTCAGAGTTGTCCAATGATCCTTCGAGGGTTTTTGCGGGCTGAAGGCCTTAAGAAACTCGGGGGTGGCCATCGCAATCTCGCGGTACTTCGTCCAATACGAGAGTTTGACACGCTCGGTGTCGGAGAGGCTTTCGCTGAGCTTGAGGGCCTTCGTCCACTCGTTGGGCTGTTCAACGACGTTGAAGCGCGGCGCTGGCAGTGAGTCGCCGATGGACCACAGCTCGATTTCTACGAGGAAGAAGCCGAAATCGCTGTCTGTGTGCTGGTTGAGCCACTCGATGGCTTGACGGTGTTCATCGCGGGCATGGGAGACGACCCAGATGACAACCTCGGCGCCCTTGCCGGCGGCGTAGGTGATGACCTTGCCGAGATGGTCGTGGTTCGTCTCTTCCAGCTGGTTCTCGATGATGACCTTGCGCCCGGTGCCGGTTTCCTGAGCGAAGATGTCCACGTTGAACGACCCCACGGAGGATTCCGTCTCGATAAGTTCGAGTTCGATGCCAACCGCAGCTCCAAGCATGTTGAGGTTGGCTTCCTCCGAGAGCCACCTGGTGAAGTCGAGTGCTTCATGTTTCCAAACTTTGCGCAGGTCGACCCTCTGCATTTGATCCAAGGGGTACTTAGTATCCGTTCCCATTGCTTTCCTCTCATCGGATGCTATCTGCGTGGCATGCCAGCATAGGTTGATAACATCCTAGCGCAAGGCAGACTCTAAGGGGACGAAAACCCGAGTCGTGGAGCCCTGGCGTCTCTGACAGCCTGCTCCTCAATGCCAATTTTGCAGGATTTGGGCGAAATCCAATCTCGATTTTGCAGGATTTCGCCAGAATCCAATGCCAATTTTGCAGAAATGGCTGGTAGGGAGCCTATGCCTAATAAGGGTGGCACTCATGGCTTAAGCATGGGCGACGTCTCACGCTACAGCACCGTCGCGCCCCCTTCGACCCGTCGCCTACAAGCTCGCTGAGGCCTTGCTTGTTGTCCACGCCGAGCTTGCGGTAGATGTTGTGCGCGTGCACTGTGATGGTGCCCTCGGCGATCTTCGGCCGATTGGCCGACTTGGGCGCCTCGTGCTCGCCCCTACCCCTGCCGCGAGGCGAGATCCTCGTACATATCGAGGATGTCTTGCTGGCTGTGGACGCCGAGCTTGGCGTAAATATTGCGCAGGTGAGTGCGCGTAGTGGCCGTGGTGATGCACAGCGTCTCGGCAATGCGCGCCGCCGTGCGTCCGCGTACAAGCAGCTGCAGGATTTCCTCCTCGCGCCGTGTAAGGTCGTACTCGACGGCGATGAGGTGACAGGTGTAGGGCAGGCGGTCAAGGACGCTGGAAGCCTGCTGGATACTGGGACCTTCCTCGGCAACCACCGCAATCGGCTTCCCCTCGGCTGTTCGGACGGGCACTGTCTTGTGGAGCGATGCGTCCGCCTGGAGTTCAGAAGTGCTCGGATGCGAGGCTTCTGGGGCGGACGCGCCAGCGCCGGCGTGACGGCAGAAAGCCCCGGCTGCATCGATGCCTTGCAAGTCGGGGGCCGTGTGCGCCTCGCCGGCGGGCGAGACGCCGTAGAGGGAGGCGATGCCCGCCACGTCGGCCAGGAGCAGGACTCCGAGCGCCGCTGCACAGACGACATTGAGTGCCGTCGTGGTGCAGAAGGACCCCGCGAAGGAGCTCATGCAGGTGCCTGCAAAAAAGCTGAGATACGCGACGGCCCATAGCGAGACGCGTTGGGAGCTGTCGCGGGCAAACGGAAACCCGAACACGAGCATCAGCATGAACGTCAGCTTTTGGGCGATGTTGAGCAGCACCAGGTACGCGAACACGTAGTTGCTCGCCAAAAACGTTGAAAGCCAGAGCGCCACGATGGCGAACGCGGTGAGCAGCAGGTGTGTGATGCTCTCAAGCGCGCGACCCCAGCGTATCCGCGAGAGGGCGAGCGCCGCCAGGCCGCACAGAGTGGTGCCCACGCTGGCGCCCAATTGCACCCACAGACCCACCGATGCCTCATCTTGATGGGCGAGCCAGGAGAAGTGGACGCTACCAAACAGCAGCGCGTAGCAGAAGAAGGGGACAAGTCTCACAAAAGCGTTGAACGCAAGCCTGCCGAGGCTGAGGTCTGCCGCGTTTTCGAGGGCATGATGGGTGAAGCCCCCCATGGCCTTCAGAGCGTTCCAGCACGCGCCGTCCCGGTCGCCGTCTCTGTTTTCTCGGGAATCGTTTCCGGCGGGCGCGTCCGTGTTGATGGGTGTATGGGCGGGCTTCACCGTGCACAGCAATGCCGCGCCCGCCAAAGGAAGCAGCGCGACAAGGACAAGAGCGGCGTGATGTTCCAGCACGATGGTGAGCATGCTGAGACAGCCCAGTGTCACCGCGCCAATGCCGAAGCCCTCTATAACAAATGATTTGCCGAATGGCGTGCATCGCTGCAGCCAGAAATAGAGCAGCAGTGGGGGCGAGAGTGAAAATGCCAGGTCGCCAAGGAACTGAATTGGGAACAGCGCAGGGTCGTATTGGAGAAAGAACAGGCTCGCCACGCTGAGCGAGCACACAATGGCCACGACGGAAATGGCCGCTGCGGGCGCAGGCGCATGGGGTGGCCGCAGGCATACGAATGTGACGCCAACGATAAAGAGCGCGAGTGCGACAAGAGAAGTCTGAAACGGGGCGATGCCGGAGCTTTCTCCAACGTGCATGAGGGCTGAGAGACGCTCGCTTTCAAGGGCGAGCATGAAAATGCCCAGGCTGACGCCGGCTGCAAGCCGCGTCTTTGTCAGTGCGCTCGATTGTTCGGCAGGCATGCGGTGTGCAGTGCCTGTTATCGTCTCCCCTGCCACGGCCCCTCCGCCTTCCATGTTCAATGAGGATGATTGTACGCCAACTCAGCCTTCTCATCCTCTTGAATCTCGCTTGACACCGGCTTCTACCACAGCCTGTGGTAGGAAACTACCTCACTTTTGACCTGCCCAAATTGATACCTAACCCAGGGCGATACGCGTTGGGGGTCCCATGAGCACAATCACAAAGCGTTGGGGGGCACTCCATGAGGCAACGTCTCGACTGGCACGAGAAGTCGTCTCAAGGTGCGCGAAGCATGTTGCGCCGACCGATATGCGAGCTGCGCCGTTGCCTCCCATCGCGTCTTGGTTGGCAGTGGTATGAAGGCAGGGAAAGAAGAAGGAGGAATCACTGTGGAACGCGAATTGAAGTGGTCGCTCAACACCGACGTGTCACGACGCTCGTTTGTGGGCCTGGCTGCGGCTGCCGGTTTGGTTGTAGCCGGTGCCAAGGCGACCCCGGCTCTGGCCGAGACCCACAACTCTGGCTCGGTGCCCGCCAATGAGGGCACGACCAAGCGCATCCGCACCATGTGCCGCGGCTGCGGCAAGATGGAGTGCGCGGTGTGGGTAACGGTGGAGAACGGCCGCGCCGTGAAGGTCGAGGGCGACGAGTCGTCTATGGCCTCGTCGGGCAACTGCTGCTCGAAGAGCCAGGCCTCGCTGCAGGCTTGCTACCACCCCGACCGTCTGCGCTACCCGCTGAAGCGCACGAATCCCAAGGGTGAGGACGACCCCGGCTGGGTGCGCATCTCCTGGGACGAGGCTCTTCAGACCTCCGCTGAGAAGATCAACGAGATCAAGGCTCAGCGTGGCAGCAACGCCGGTCTCACGATGTGCGGTACCTCGCGTATCTACTGCATGGCAAGCGCCCTGGGTCTCACGGGCATTCTTGACTCCGTGAACACCGACCAGGCCTACCAGATCTGCAAGGGCCCGCGTCACGTGGGCACCACGCTGCAGTCCAACCGCGCCTATTCCTGGAACGCCACCGTCGACCGTGCTCCCGTCTTGGTCGTGTGGGGCGGCGGCGCGGAGCTCTCCAACTACGACGACTCGTGCCGCACCATGGTCGACGCCGCTGCGAAGGCCGAGAAGTTCATCATCGTTGACCCGCGTATGACCAACCTGGGCAAGGAGGCCGACATCTGGCTGCCCCTGCGCCCCGGCACCGACGCCGCCATGGCCCTGGGCTGGCTCAACGTCATCGTGAACAACAAGCTCTACGACGAGATGTGGGTCAAGCGCTGGACCGACCTGCCCTACCTCGTGGTGGAGGACATGGAGGCGACCGAGACCGCTGCCGGCTCTCGCTTTAACGGTGACCCCCTCAAGACGAAGCTCCTCAAGGAGAGCGACATCGTCGAGGGCGGCTCGAGCACCCGCTTCATGGTGTACGACAAGCTGAGCGGCGAGCTCGTGTGGCATGACGCCTCCACGGGCTACTGGCAGGGCGAGAAGCCTCTCGAGCTCAAGGAGAGCACGCGCGAGATGGACGGCTTCGTGCCCGACCTGCCCAACGCTGCCCCCGGTGTCGAGCCCGGCTACGTCGTTGAGAAGACCGACTTCAGCCGCTGCGACCCGCTCATCGACCCCGACTACGAGTGCGGCGAGATCGAGGTCACGCTCAAGGACGGCTCGAAGGTCAAGGCCAAGCCCGTGTGGGATTACTTCTGCGCTCACGTGGACAACTACGACCCCGACACCGTGGCTGAAATCACGGGCGTCGACGCCGACCTCATCGTCGAGGCTGCCACGACCTACGCCACCCCGCTCCATCCCGAGACGGGCTACGGCAACGGTGGCATTCAGTACATGCTCGCCATCGAGCACTCCTGCAACTCGGTGCAGTGCTCTCGTGCCATCGACGCCATCGTTGGCCTGACGGGCAACTTCGACACCCCCGGTGGCAACCGCGGCCAGACCCAGGGCCCCATCGGCATGGAAGAGTTCGACATGGGTGCCGAGATCTCCATCTTCCCGTTCGCCGGCCCCGAGGCTGCGGACAAGTGGGCCAACATCGCCGGCGTGAACGACATCCCCATGCTTCCCGACCTGGGCATCTGGGGCGACTCCACGGCCATTTGGGACTGCTGCAACCGCTCCGAGCGCGCCCAGTACCCCATCTACATGGGCATCTGCCAGTCCGGCGATCTCATGAACATGTCCAACGCCCTGTACGCCTGGGAGGGCCTGAAGCAGCTTGACTTCTTCCTCGACCTGGACCTGTGGCACACGCCCACCTCTCAGCTCGCCGACATCCTGCTGCCCGTTCGCCACTGGCTCGAGGTCGACTGCGTGCGCACCTCGCAGGGTTGCGGCGGCCACGAGGGCTGCCACTGCAAGACGGTCGAGCCTCTCGGCGAGACGTGGTTCGATGTCGACGTCATCATCCAGCTGGCCAAGGCCTGCGGCATCCCGTGGCATCCGGGTGCGGAAACCGACGAGGAGAAGTGGCCCGACTCCATCAAAGACCTCGACGCCGCTGTTGCTCGCTATGCCGACCTCACTGCCGACTACCCCGGCGACTCTCCCTGGGAGAAGTTCAAGAGCTACTTCCAGGAGCAGGGCATGCAGGACTGCAAGAAGCTGCAGCCCGACACCTGGGGCACCTATCGCCGCTATGAGACCGGCATCAGGGTGAGCTCGCAGAACATCGGTGGCGGCGGTGTGACGTTCGGCGCCCCCGGCCTGGGAACCCCCACCAAGAAGCAGGAGATCTGGTGCACCAAGCTCGAGACCGTGCACACCCCCGAGCATCCCTTCTATGGCCAGGACATCGACCATTACTCGATGCCTGACTCCAAGAGCGGCGACCAGTTCGACAAGATCGGCCCGTTCACCCTGCCGACCTACACCGAGCCGCCCGAGGGCCCCGTTGCCAACCCCGAGTACGTCACCGAGTACCCCTTCATCATGACCACCGGCCGCCGCATCCCGGTGTACTTCCACTCCGAGCACCGTCAGCTTCCCTGGTGCCGCGAGCAGTGGCCTGTGCCTCGCGTGGAGATCAACCCCGCCGACGCCGCTGAGCTGGGCATCGAGCAGGGCGACTGGGTGTGGATCGAGACGCCTCGCCACAAGATCCGCCAGGTTGCGGACCTGTACTACGGCATCCGTCCCGGCACCATCAACTGCGAGCACCAGTGGTGGATGCCCGAGTTCCACGGCGCCATGAAGGGTCTCGAGCTCGTGAACGTGAACACGCTCGTGAACAAGGACCTGCGCGACCCCATCTGCGGCTCGAGCTACGCGCGTGCCTACAACGTGAACATCTACAAGGCAACGGCCGAGAACTCGCCTAACGGCAACCCCGTGCCCTGCGATGTTGACGGCACCGAGATGATCTACACCTCGGACGACCCGCGTCTGAAGGAATGGCTGCCCGTGTACGACAACGAGGAGAGCCAGAAGAACTACGCTGAGAGGAACGGAGTGCAGCTATGAGCCGCAAAGCGATCATAACGGACCTGAACCGTTGCGTGGGCTGCCTCGCCTGCTCGGTTGCCTGCAAGGTCCAGAACGAGGTGCCGATTGGCAGCTACTGGAACAAGGTCGTCCGCATGGGCCCGGTGCCCAAGGAGGATGGCGGCCAGTTCCCCAACGTTGAGATGTACTTCCTGCCGCTGTCATGCCAGCACTGCGCCAACCCCGAGTGCGTGAACGTGTGCCCCACCGGCGCCACCTACAAGCGCGAGGACGGCATCGTCGTTATCGACGCCGAGCAGTGCATCGGCTGCCAGGCCTGCGTGAGCGCCTGCCCCTACGGCGTGCGCTACCTCGACGCCGACCTCAACGTGGTGCAGAAGTGCAACATGTGCGCCGACCGCGTCGATGAGGGCCTGCTGCCCAGCTGCGTTGCACAGTGCGGCGGCCGTGCCCGCTACTTCGGCGACCTCGACGAGGGCATCGAGTCCTTCGAGGGCCCGGCTCCTCTCGACGTTTCCTCGGGCGACGACTTCAAGAAACTCAACCCCGTGGACTACGACGCCAACGTGGGCAGCCGCGCCAAGCTCGTCGACGTGATCAACGCCTACGACGACGCCGAGGTGTACCACCTGAACGACTCGGGCAACGACCCGAGCTTTGCCTACATCCTTCGTGGCGTGAAGTGGCAGACCAACCCGGAGTTCTTCTTTGACCCCACGGCTCCCACCAAGTCTCGCGAAGAGGCAAAGCCCCTGGTGTAATGGGGTGTACGAACGATATGTTCGACCTTGTGCTGTAAAGCATAGAAGCGCATAAGCGCAGATATGCATGGTAAGTAAGAATGAGGTGGCCGGGTGCGTGCAAGCGTGCCCGGCCACGATGGGCCCTCAGGGCGGCGTGCGTGTGACATGACGAAAACACACATGCCGCCGCCGGGTCTCACGGAAAAAGGGATGAACTATGACTGAGCGTATGGATGACATGCTTGACGCCGACGAACTCGCGATGTTCGAGGAGGGACGCGAATACGATCCCCTCGACGTCGAGGAGGAGAAGGACGCTGACGAGAAGGCCGAGACGTTCGGCTACATCGGCACGCCCGAAGAGGCAGCCGCCGCGCAGAAGCCCGCCGCTCAGGAGATTCCCGCCCGTGAGCGCATCGAGCAGCTCTTTGAGGATATGCCGCCGTTCAAGCGCTGGCTGATCAACATCATGCAGGTGTGCCGCGAGCCGCAGCGTGCCGAGGACATCGAGAAGGTCGTGGAGGGGCTGCGCGCCAAGAGGCACTGTGTGTTCAACGCCGCAAGCTTCCGCACCATGCTCGAAGAGGCCGGCGCGCTTGAGAAGCTCACGCTTGACGGTCGGCCTTATGGGAAGGTCGAACCCAAGCTCGAGGAGGTCGAGGAGGACGGCAAGACCTACCTGCGTCCGACTCAGCCCCCCGAGGCCATGTGGAAGACGACGCCAGAGGGCCTTGAGGCAATCGAGTCCAACGATCCGCTCGACGCGCTCACTCAGATTATGAACGAGCAGAGGGACTACACCGAAGTGTTCACCGAAATCCTGGGCATGTGTGAGGGTGACGGTGCCTCCATCAACGAAATCAAGATGCAAGTCAACACCAACCCTGTGCTCGAATACCCCAAGAAGACGGCGCAGTTCTTCATGGACTACCTCGATCGCAACGACGCCATTGAGTGGGACGGCGCCTGGAAGATCACCGAGGTGGGGCGCAAGCTGCTGCAGAGCCTGGGGCAGAAGTAGGCAAGCTTGCCGAATCATCTGGCGAGCTTCGTTTGAAGATAGGAGAGGGACATGGCTGAGGAAGAGAAGAGCATGATGGGCGAGGCCGCTACGGGAACCGACGCGGACGCGGCGCTGAGCGAGCAGGACCGTGCGATGCTCGTGGGTCTCAATGAGCAGCGCGAGAACATGTATGGCCTGCTGAGCCGTCTGTACAAGGTTGAGATGGACGAGGACTTTTACAAGGGACTTTACGAGGCGGCATTCCCTACGGCAACGGGCAACGACGACGTGGACGCAGGGTACCGCCGTATCGCGCTGTACTGCGCGAGCCATCGCGACGACGCCCTGCTCGACCTGGCACGCGATTACGCCCGCGTGTTCATTGGCCATGGCAACAACGCTTACGCTGCCGCCTATCCCTTCGAGAGTGTGTATACCTCCGAGAAGCGCCTGCTCATGCAGGAGGCGCGCGACGAGATTGTCGAAGTGTACCGCGAGAGCGGCTTTGCCGTCGACGCGAGCTGGGAGGACCCCGAGGACCATATCGCGTTGGAGCTTGAGTACATGCAGATGATGGCCCGCCGTGCCCGCCAGGCCCTGGAGGCTGGTGAGGACGAGCACGCCCTGGAGCTGCTCGATAAGCAGCGCGCGTTCTTGCTGCGTCACCTTCTCTCCTGGACGCCGTTCCTTGCCAATGACATGGAGCGCATTGCCCAAACCGACCTGTACCAGGGACTTGCGCTTTTGACCCGCGGCCTGCTTGCGCAGGATCGCGAGTTCTTGAACAGTGTCGTGGTGTCGCAGGAGCAGGAGTAGGAGTAACGCCGGGTCGCAGGACCTGCGTCTCGCCGGGGGAGGCAAGAGGAAATGAAAAACAAGCAACTTGAAAGCCGCCGCTGGTGGGGCATGGGTGGGGCGCAGAGCCCGGCGTTTGTGCGCAATGGCAAAGCATGCATGGTAAAAGGTGCCGCGGATGTTGTGATGGGCGAGCTCGTGCAGCGCGTGCAGGCTGTGATTGCGGGCGGCGCTGATTCCAAAGACGTCCTGGTGCTGTGTGCCGATCCAACGAGTGCCGCGCGCATGCAGGCAGAGCTGGCCGCTGTGCGGGCAGAGGGTGCCGGCCAGGCTGCGGGTGCTGGTTGGGCGGAGGGCACCGGCGAGGTGCGTGTCCTTACGTGCCGCGAGCTTGCGTGTGCCGTGCTGGCCGACCCCGACAGCGCCGCCGCAACGGGGATGTCGTTCTCCTCGGGTCGGGCACGTTTGCTCAGCGCATATGAGACGGACTTCTTGATGGAGGACGTCAAGACGCTTGGTGCGCGCCCTAAGCGCTTGCGTGAGATGCTCAAGTTTTTCTACCGTGGCTGGACCGAGCTTGCTGACGAGGACCCCGAGTGGCTCTTCACCGTTGAGGAGATTGACACGTTCGAGTTCCTTACCTGCGAGCTGCAATACCTGGGCGCCATGATGGAGCCGCAGGTGAGCAACCTTGCGACCAAGGCGCTGCGCATGGAGGGGCGGGTGCGCGAAAGGTTTGTGCGCAAGCATGTGTTTGTGTACGGCTATCAAAGCCTGAGCCGTGCCTCGCAACTGCTCTGTCAGCTTGTGGCTGGTGAGGAGCTTGTTGCAGGGGTTGGCCCGGACATGGGCGTCGACGTGTTCGAGAGCTATGCGTATCCGGCTGGTGTCGAGGACTTTGTGCGTCTGAATCCTGCGGCCAAGGTCGTGGAAGTGGATACGCAGGGCGTTGCGGGCGACAAGGTGTGCGACGCGCGTTCATGGAAGACCCCTGCTGATGAGGTCGAAGGTACGGCCGATGCCATTGTGGCGGCCGTCGAGATTGGCATGAATGCCGAGGATATCGCTGTGGTCACCTTCCATCCCTGGTGGACCCAGCAGATGGCGCGTGCCCTTCAGGCGCGTGGTCTGCACGCGAATGCCTGGCTCGGAGCGCCCAAGCTGCATGGCGACATTCGCGAGCTCGACAGGTGCTTGGGCCTTCGCACGGTCACTCTCCTGCGCCTCCTTGCGGACGAGCATGACGGCATGGCATGGAGGAGCTGGTTTGGTTTTGGCGACTACCTTGCCCGCAGTAACCAGTTTGCCGAAATGCGCCGCCGCGTGTGCGGCATGCATATAGGCGAGGGCTGCACTGTGGCGGCGAGCAAACGTGCCGAGGTGAGCACGCAAGAGGCAGCGAGCGCATGCGGCGAGGGCGCTACCTGCGGAGACACGCGGGGCGCACGCGGCGAGGGCGCTGCGAAGCTGAGCGCGCATGGCGACGTACACGGCGACCTTGCAGCTTACGGCATCGACCTCGATTCCGACCTCAAACCCCTGTTCGCCGAGGTGCGTGAATTGCGCGGCCCAAGGTTGCTGGCGTATCTGGTCGAGACACTTGCCGGTCCCGACGTGCCGCTGCCTGCTTCGGTGCGCCCACTGCTTGCGCTGGGCCCCGACGCCGACGCTGCGCAGATGGTGGCCGAGCTCGATCGCCTGCAGTTTTTCTCGGGTGTGCCCGCCCGGGCCGGTGTGACGGTTGCTACTTATACGGCCCTGGCCGATATCGACTTTGACCAGGTGTTTGTCGTTGGGTTTGTGAACGGTCTTTTCCCTCGAGCCGACTACTTCGATCTCACCAAGGTCACGGTGGACAAGCAGGCAAAGATGGGCGAGCGCGATGCCCGCGCGGCGCGTGCCATGGCGGGCCTGGGCACCCGGGGGCTGCATGTGGGCAGCTTCGAGCGTTGCGAACGTATGCTCGCTGACCGCATGGGCGTAAAGCAGGTGCGCATCTACGCTGCCGACGACTTTGGCCGCGAGATGGTCGAAGCCGCTCCTAGCATCTATACCGACGTGCTGCTGGACCGCGGGTAGGGGTCCGCGGTCGGCCCCTTCCCTTATGAGAACACGGACGGCAGGCCGCCGGCGGGGATTCCTCCCTGTTCGGCCGGCCTGCCGTCGCCGTCGCGGTAGACCTCCAGGAGAACCTCGACCAGGGTGCGCAAGTCGTCGGTCTCGTATTGCTTGAGGTAGCCGATGCCGATGGTGACCGGGTCGAAGGGCTCGAGCACCACGCGTGCCAGCTCGCCGGGGTCCATGTCGAGCGGCATGAGCGTGAAGGCCGTGCCGCAGCCGGCTTTGATCATCTGGATGGTCTCGTTGACGTTGTCGCAGCCCACGAAGCGCCTGTTGCCAAGGAGGTCTTCCAGGCGAATCCCGGGCTCGTCGATGTCGCGCGTTGCGAGCTGGGAGCCCGAGCGGATGATGACGCGGTCGAGGTCGACGTCATCGACCGTCACCGAGTCGCGGCCGGCGAGGGGGTCGTCTTTGGCGACAATCATGTACTCGCGGGCCTGGGTCAGCGGGATGAACACTCCTCCCGCCTGGCTCTCGACGATGTTTTGCCGTGCGATGACCACGTTGCCCGGTCGTTTTATCACCGACGGCGTGTCGCCCCAGATTTTGAGGCGCAGCATGTTGATCACGGCGTTGGGGCGGCGTTGCCTGAACCGCTTGCCCACCTCGGCCACGCCGTACTGGTACAGGTAGTTGAACACCACCGAGGTGCGGTTGCGGAACATTCCCTCGAGCTCGCGCATGTCCTGCAGGGTGCTGATGGCGTGGCGAAGGAACGCGTGCCCCTCGTTGGTGAGGGTCACGTGCGAGGTGTCGCGGTCGAGCAGTCGCACGCCGAGGTCCTCCTCCAGGGCGTTGACCTGCTTGGTCAGTGCGGGTTGAGAGACGTGCAGCGCCTCGGCGGCCTGCCTGAAGTTGAGCGTCTGCGACACGCTCACGAAGCACTCGAGCCTCCACGTGTTGATCATGGAATTTCCCCCTCGCCCTTTCGGCTAACTCGGCCGTCCCGTCCCAAGTGTACTCCCTATTTTTGGGCGCGGTGTTTTTCGATGCGGTTCAGGGTATATTCGGTTTTTCATCAATCGATAACATTAGGTTATCAACTGATGAATTCAACTGGTTATCAGCCTATAGTAAAAATGTTTTGGTTATCACTAAATCACAAAGAGGAAATTCCAGTCGTTTGAGGCGCGTGCTATAGTCCTCGTTAACGGCAAGGCGGTGGGCTCCCGGGGTGGGAAGCCGGTGGCCCAGACTAACGCGAGGTCTTACGTCTTGCCAGGTAGATATGCATATCTAGCACCGCAAGGCGTACCGCATCACCGTCTATTTCCATATCCAGCACCGCGCGCGCCCTTTTTGCCTGTCGGGCATAGGTGCCGCGCGTGGGAGAAAACCCATCAAGGAGAAGGGTCTACTTATGGATGCTCAGCAAACCAGCATGTCGCGCAGGGGGTTTCTCGGCGCAGTGGCCGCAGCCGGCGTCGCGGCCGAGGGTCTGAAGGCGCCCGCCGCTCCCCAGAAGGCGCACGCCCAGACCGTGCTCGACCCCAACCGCGTCTCCGACGTGTATACCAACGAGGAGCTCGACGCGATGATCATGGACGAGTCGCCTGTCAACGGCGACTACACCGCGCCCAACGGCAAGGTCATCCCGGCGCTCTACCTGCGCCTTCGCAACCGCGTGAACCGCATCGGCTACGGCACGGGCTCTGAGATCGAGGGCAACGGCACCGAGTGGGACTTCCTCATGCGCATGTTCAGCGAGGAAGATGCCGAGCACTACCTCGAGATGCCCATGTACAAGGACTTCAATGCCGACGACTACGCCGCCACCACGGGCCGCACCGTTGACGAGGCGACCGCCATCCTCGAGGACATGGGCTCGCGCGGCCTTCTGTGCATCCGCACCAAGGCCGGCGTCCCCTACTACCACCTGCTTACGAGCGAGTGGGGCATCTGGGAGTACAACCTCGACCGCTATTACGAAGACGGCTTCATGGAGGACCACAACAACCGCGCCGGTTCCGACATGAAGATTGAGATCAACGACACGCTGCGCCCCCAGCTCAACGTCATGCCGGTCTCCAAGGCCGTCATCAAGGGCGAGATGGCGCCGCACACCTCCTGGGAGGAGGTCTTCCTGCGCAACGAGATTATCGGCGTGGCCCCGTGCCAGTGCCGTTCGCGCGCCAACATGCTGGGTATTGCCGCCGAGGAGTGCGAGGAGGAGCACCCCAAGGAGACGTGTATGATCTTCGGCGACGTGGCCAAGTACTACATCGAGCGCGGCGAGGCCCGTCAGCTCACCCAGGAGGAGGCCCTGGCGCTGGAGTACGACATCATCGACCACGGCATGGTGCCCGAGGCCCAGTGGACCAAGCAGGTTGACTTCATGTGCAACTGCAAGAGCGACTGCTGTCTGATCCTGTCCGAGTATGCCGAGGCAAAGGGCGTGGGCAACGTCATGCCGCAGGTGAGCCGCTACAACCTGGAGTATGACGCCGATACCTGCATTGGCTGCGGGGCCTGCGTCGAGCGCTGCCCCATGCACTCCATCACGCTGGGCGACGACGGCGTGTGCGTGATGGACGAGGCCTGCGTGCGCTGCGGCCAGTGCGCGCTGGTGTGCCCCGTTGAGGCCCGCCACTTGGTTGCCAAGCCTGCGCAGGAGTGGATGGACCTGCCCGACGACATGATGACCGACTACCTCGACGAGGCGCGCCGCCGTGCCGCCGCGGGCATGCTGTATGACTTTACCGAGAACGGCCTGACCGAGCCTGCTGTGAAGAAGTACACCTCTGCCGACGGCTTCCGTCTCGACAAGCAGGATACCATGCGTTTTATTCCCGCCAACGAGGTCCCCATGTCTACGCCGACCGGAGCCGACGCCAGCGATGCGGGCATCTTCGCCATCGCCCAGGACGGCGAGGCCTCCGAGGTGCTCTCCAACCTCGATCTCAAGGCATACTGCAAGGACGGCTACCGCGTGACCGAGCCTAGCGCCGCCGCGCTGGAGCTGGCCGCCAAGGTGATGGAGGGCCGTGTGGACAAGGCCGCCGAGTTCGGCGAGCTTGAGGACCGCAGCGGCGCCATCCCCGCGTAGCGAGGCCTACGCCCCGGGGCGCTTCCGAGCGCCTCTCCACAAAGTAAGACATTCGCGTACCCGCGCCCCGAGGCGCCTCCGGGATCCCCCTGCCCCGGAAGCGCCCGGGGTGCTTCGCGTGTCGCTGCTGTGGCTTGGGGGCTGTTCGGTGTTTCCCGTGCGGTTGTGGGGGCGGGGCGCTACCTGTGTCTGTATTCAGATGTCTTCCACGTAGATTTCGTCCAGCCGCAGGTCTGTTTTTGCGTGCGATGGCCCCTGCATGCCATCTAAAGTCGGAGTGGGTACAATAGGTGCTGGTCGGTTTATGTAGTGCCTGCTTGAAAAGGTGGCTGTCATGATGTGGGAATACACGCGGTTTCCTGACGAGATCTCTATTCTCGATTGATGCGGAGCGTGCGATATGGCCGACGAGAACCAGCCCATCACGATCTGCGGAACCCCCGACGAGGCGGGGCGGGCCCTTGTTGCACGCGTCGATTCTCTCGGTGCGCAGCTCATGAGCCTGGAGTTTGGTGGGCGCGAGTACCTGTGGCAAGGTGACGAGCGCTGGTGGCCGCGCCGGGCACCTGTGCTCTTTCCCATCGTCGGCAGCCTGCGGCCGGGCACGGTGAGCGCCGAAGGCCCCCTCTCCATGGGCAGGCACGGCGTAGCGCGTATGCGGGAGTTTCGCGTGGCAGACGTGCACGAGCATGCGGTAACGTTCGAGCTTCGCTCGGACGAGCAGACGCGCGCTGCCTTTCCGTATGACTTTTGCCTGCGTATGACCTATGCCGTGGAGGGACCCTCCATGCTGCGTCAAACATTCGAGGTGGAAAACACCGGCAACGCTGTGCTACCGTTCACGTTGGGTGGCCACCCTGCGTTCAACGTGCCGCTGTGCGAGGGCGAGTGCTTCGAAGACTATGAGCTGCGTTTTGCCAAGCCATGGATCGCCTCGTCGGCGGCGATGGTGGATGGGGGACTTTGGGACTTCTCCCATCGCGTGCCCGTGCTCAATAATGCTAGCCGTTTGCCGCTCAGCCATCACCTTTTCGACGTGGACACGCTGCTGCTCGAGCGTGTGCCCGAAAGCCGCGTGGAGCTCGCTGGTCCACAAGGCCATGGCGTGCGCGTTGCGTTTGGGGACTTTCCCTACCTGGGCCTTTGGTCGGCAGCGGGTGACGCGCCCTTTGTGGCAATCGAACCTTGGCGCGGGTGCTCCACGGCGCTCGACGAGGGGGCCTTGTTTGAAGACAAGCGCGCCATGACGCTCCTTGCTCCGGGACAGGTCGATGCCTGCTCGTTCACGATCGAGGTGTTCTAACGACCATGGGTGCCTACACCACCATTGCCGGCCGTGTGACAGCCGAGCTTGAAGAGAAGGCAAGCCGTTTCATCGCCACCCTCGACCATGTTGAGAACGAGCAGGAGGCGCTTGCCCTCATCGCCGAGATTCGCAAGGCGAACCCCCTGGCCAGGCATAATGTGTATGCTTGGGTATTGCGTTCGGGCGGGGAGCGCCGAAGCGACGACGGCGAGCCGCAGGGCACCTCGGGCCCGCCCGTGCTCGACGTGCTGCGCGGAAGTGGCCTGCAGGATGTGTGCTGCGTGGTGACGCGCTATTTCGGCGGCACGCTTTTAGGCACGGGTGGTCTTGTGCGCGCCTATTCAGGCGCTGCCCGTTTGGCCGTGGAAGCGGCCGAGCTCGTAAGCGTGTCTCGCTGCGTCGACATCTGCGTGCATGTCGAATACCCGCGCTACGAGCGCGTCGCCCGCCTGGCCTCCGACTGCGGTGCCAAGACGCTTGACACGCGCTTCACCCACGAGGTCGAGATCGACCTGCGCATGCTCGACGGTACCCAGCAGCCCCTTCTCGACGCCCTGCGCGAACTCACTCGTGGAGCCTGCACGCCTGCCGTCACCGACCCCTTCGACGCGGTGTTTTAGGGAAGAGCATCGCCTTGCGCAGGGACGAGGTGACGAAAAGTCCCAAAAGTATGCGTTATATTGCTTTTTGGTATGGCAAGGTGAAAATCAATAATCTATCTACCTGCGGTGATGCTATCCGACAAACAGCCCCACAGCTTTTGGCGACGGTATAACGCATACTTTTGGCGTTTTTGGGATATGGGCTGGGGCAAGGTGGCGGACGGTCATTTGGATGCCACTGCCGCTGCCTCTCGCCGACACGGTGTCCAGGGCGACCTGCTGCATTTCTGCAGTTGCAGCAATTTGTCGGCTTCCCATAGATGGGTTCTCTTTGGGAAAACGCGAGGTGTGTTGCCGTTTTTAAGGTGTCTGCTACACTGCCAGCGTGCCGGGACGCAGGGTCTCGGCGGCGGCCAGGTCGGTGGTAGCGCCAAGTGACAGCAGGCATGCGTTGCTGCCCGAGGACTTGGCGATGAGGCGCGCGGCGGCGCTGGGCTCGCGGTCGTCCGTGCTGGGCATGCCGTAGCGAGGGACGTCGGCACCGCGCAGAATGGGCACATCGTCGAGCAGGGGGTGCAGCGCGTGGGCGAGCACGTGCGTGGCGCGGTTCGTCAGCTCGGTGGATGCGTTGCCATGTGTGGTGCAGATGGCACGCACGCAAACGCGGCCCTGGCATCCTAGCAGATAGAGCAGGGCCAGGCCGTCGTCTATCTCGCCAGCGGGAATGCCGAGCGTGTTGTCGGTTGCGATGACGATGTCTTTCATGACGAATCCTCCAGGGAAAGGCGGGCGTCTCGGGTCAATGGTACACCGATGGTGGCGCGGCTTCGCGCGGCATGCATGCAGGCGGCGTTTTTATGCCCGCCCCTGCCATTCCCGAGCGGCAAATGTTGTACCATGACGTGCGGTTTTAAGACGTTTGCGACGCGTAAGGAGTGAATGCCATGGCAGATGCCACCGAGAACGCCGGCGCCCTGCTCGACGGCCCCGACCCCTCCAAGGTCAACCCGTTCCACATTATTGCGATCGGTGGGGAGAAGGCCGACCTCAAGGCGGTGCGCGAGGCCATCGGCATCAACCAGATCGATCTGGCCAACATGCTCGATGTGACCGTGCGCACCATCAAACGCTGGGAGCAGATCGGTTGGGAGGAACCGCCGGATTACGTGTGGGAGCAGCTCCAGGAGCTCGTTGTCGACCATGAGCGTCGCGTGGCTGAGCTTGTGGAAGGCACGGTTGCCCAGGCTGCCGCCCATGCTGCCGAGCGCCGCGCCGCAGGTCGCGACCCCTGGATCGTGGAGATCCCCTACTACAAGAACCAGGACCACTACGAGCAGTTCCCGCATCGCAAGCGCAGCCAGCACGCCTGGGGCAACGCCATCTCGCGCCGTGCCGCAGACATCCTGCGCCTGCGCGGCTACACGGTGTACTTCTACTACCCCTCAGCTGACGAGGGCAAATAACGTAGCCCAACCGACAACGATTGCGATGGCAGCACGCGCCGGCCGCGTCCCCGGAGACACCCGGGGCGCGGCCGGCGCTTTTTTGGGCGGATTGGGCCGCCAGCGAGCCAGTGCGGACCGCCTGGGGATGCGCTGTGTCCCAAAAGTCGCAAAAGTATGCGTAATAACTTGCCTGCCATGCCGCACCGAAAATGGGCGTTTGCATTTCCGCAGGTAGATGCTTTGCTCATTTTGACCGTGGCCCCGTCTTCAGTCTCTCGGGGAGTTATAACGCATACTTTTCGCGTTTTCGCGTCAGGGGAGTACGCAAGGGGCATCAGAGAAGCATACAAGGGGCGGGAAACGCATGGCGAGGGGCGCGTTGCAATGGGACATGTGGCGCGGTGCGACGGGGCGCTTCGGGCCGCAGGGTGCTGGGTGCGCGGGCGGGCGCGTGAGAACATGGGAGACAACAGGGAATCCGACTGCGAGGTGAAGGGATCTGACCATGGGCTTCCTCGACAAGCTGTTTGAGAAAAAGTGCTGTGACATATGCGGCGGCGAGATTGGCCTCATGGGGAACCGCAAGCTCGCCGACGGCAACCTGTGCAAGGAGTGCGCCGCCAAACTGTCCCCGCTTTTTGACGAGCGCCGACAGAGCACGGTGGAGCAGATTCGCGAGCAGCTCCTTTACCGCGCGGAGAACGAGGGTCGCGTGGCCGCGTTCAACCCCACCCGTACGCTGGGCGCCCGCACAAAGGTGCTCATCGATGACAACGCGGGGGCCATCATTGTGACGGCCTCCTCTCGCTGGCGCGACGTGAATCCCGACGTGATTGCATTCGACCAGGTTACAGGCTGTGCTGCGGAGGTTCGCGAGTTCAAGACCGAGCTGCGCGAGAAGAAGCCCGACGGCACCACGGCGCGCTACGATCCACCGCGCTACGAGATCGAGTACGACGTGTGGGTCGTCGTGAACGTCAACAGCCCCTACTTCGACGAGATCGCCTTCAAGACCAACGACGCGCGCCTTGAGAGTCGTGTCTGCGACGCCTACCGTGCGGCCGTGCGCGAGGCCGACGGCATCCGCGACGCGCTTGCCAGCATTTGGGAAGACGCCCATGAGGGGCTCGACGCAAGCGGCGTGTTTGGCATGCGCCTGGCCGATCTCGATGCCGAGCGTCGCAACGAGGTAGCGGCCAATGCCGCAATGAGGATGGCGACCGCCGCGCGGGTCGCGCCTGGCGTTCCCGGGTCTTGCCCGCCGATGCCGCCTCAGGGTGGGTATGCAGGCATTCCCATGCCGCCCCAGGGCGTGGGTTACGTGGCTGGTGCGGTGAATCCAGGCTATCCGGTGGCCGCTTCTGTGCCGCTCCAGGGTGCAGACCGCATGCCCGTGTCCGGCGGCTATGCTGCCCCAGCGCCCCAGGCAGCTGCCTCTGCACCCAGGTCCGGCGGCCGCAGCGCGGTGCCGCCCCAGCCTCAGGTTCCTGGGCGCGTACCCGGCGCAGCCGAGGGTGCCGCGTGGTTCTGCCCGGCGTGTGGGGCGCGCTGCACGGAGAGGTTCTGCCCCTCCTGCGGCCACGAGAGGCCGTAACGGCCAAGTAATGGCCAGGCGGTGGTAAGCCCAACCGGCCTCATCGAAAGTGTTTACTGCCTGCGGTGCTGCAATGGTGAGGCACCGCACGACTCGCTTGTTCATCGGTTTCTCAGAAGTACCGCGGGCGGCGGCAGGCAAACTGCCTGGCCTGCCGCCCGCACAACAAAGCCCGCGCGGGAAGCGGCCAACCGGTCCTTCCCGCGCGGTCTTTTTGCTGGCGGAGCGTTGTCTGCGATTGCGCAGGTGGAAGAGACGTTCTTGCCTGTGTCGTGCGTCTACAGATGGGTGCAAGGCTCGCGCCTGGGCGGTTTTGGGTCTCCCGAGGGACCGTCCAATCATGCACCCCTTCGTCAAGAGGTGAATAAGGATAGGCCCCTTAGAGCGTGTCTTGAACCGCGTAATGGGTCGACAGTCTTCAATCCTGCTGGTTTGTGTAACCCCGTGTTTGCTTCACGCCTGCGCCCAAGCCTTTGGGCATCGCGTCGAGGGTCGCCTTGCATCCGTGGCGTTTTGCCTGCTAGTGCTTGAGGTTCGGCACGATGCTGCCATCGGCCACGGCGTTTACCGCCAGGCGCAGGATGGAGTCGTAGCCGGTCTTGGCCAGAATCTCGGAGACATGCCTTTTCACGGTGCCTTCCGACAGGCACAGTTCGGCGGCAATCTCCTTGCGGCTCTTTGCCTCGCACACGAGACGCAGGATGTCCATCTCCGTCTCGTTGAGGGAGTCGATGCCGGTGGGAGTCGCGCCTGCCCCGCGCGGGAAGGTCGCATAGCCCTCGCAGGTTGCACGCATGACGCCCAGCAGCTCGGCTGTGCCGATGTTCTTATAGACGAAGCTGTCGGCGCCCGCGGCGCGTGCCTGCTCGGCGAAGGTTACCTCTGGCAGGCCGGTCATCACCACAACGCGCACGCTGGGCAGGGCCTCCTTGATGGCGCGCGTGGCTGTGATGCCGCTGCGGCCGCCCTGCGTGCACACGTCCATAAGGACGAGGTCGGCGCTTTGGCGACGCACCAGGTCGAGCGCCTGCTCGGCGTCGGGCGTTTTGCCCACTACCTGCATGTCGTCTTGGGCGTCGATGGCAAGCGCAAGGGAGTCGCGCAGCATCGCTTGGTCTTCGACGATAACAACCCTCATTGCGGTACCTCTCAAATCTCGTGCGTATCGTTTGCCCCGTAGGGGCTGTCGTCTGCTATGTCGTTCACCGTGTCGCCGCCGCCATTGCCGGCCACGACGGGCGCGCTTACGCGAACCATGAACGGCGGGCCCGCCTCGACCTCGAACGTCGCGCCCAACGCCTCACACGCCGCGCGCATGCCCGTGAGACCTCCGCCTGGCACGATGTCTTTCGTGCACGGTGCGCCGTCATTTGACACAGCAAGGATATACCAGACGCATCGCTTTGGGGCAACAGGGTTTTGGTCGGCCGCATCGCGTGCTACCTGGTCTGTTTGCACGTTGTCGTCGTGCGAGCCGAAAGCTACCCACACGTGGTGGGCACGCGCATGGCGCACCGCGTTGGTGGCGCACTCGCGGACCACCTGGGTGAAGAGGCCGGCCACGGCGGGGTCGTCGGGCAGCTCGCCTTGGGTGTGGACCTCGACGCCTACGAGCGAGAACGCCTCAACCACCGCCGCGAGCTCAGTGGCGGCATCGGGTCCCTTCGCCGCGTGCAGTTCCTCCGAGATGCCCTCGATGAGCTGTGCTACCTGCTCGAACGCTTGGTTGTCGGCTCCGTCTTCCAGATAGCGGTGAAGGATTGAGAGGCGCTGCCCAATCACGTCGTGCACCTTGGAGCGCATGACGGTGAAGGCCTCGTTGCGCGCGACCTCGTGGACGTCGGCGAGTGAGGCGCGCAGCTCGATACCCGCCTGCGCAAGAGCGTTGGCAGCCTGTTCGAGCTGGTCGGAGGCGCGTGCCTGCTCGGTGATGTCGAGGGCGACGATCCAGCGGCAGGGTTGCCCGTGCAGCTTGAGCGAGCCAAACTGGAACAGGCAGGTCTTGTCCGGTCCCGCCTGCAGGCGAAGACCCTCGGCAAGCACGGCGTCGCCGCCTTCGCCTCGTTGCGCGCGCTCCCTCAGGTTGCGCCCGATTCCACTCAGGTCTGCCAGGTCGCAGGGCAGTCCCAGCGCCGACAGACACGACCTCATGGTGTCGTTCGTGAAGAGCACGCGTCCGTCGACTCCCGTGCATAGCACGCCCACCGGCAGCGTGTGCACGGCCTGTGCCATGGTGTCGCGCGCCGGCGTGGCGTCCCTCAGGAGCCTGTCGTTGACGAGGGCGCAGGCAGCGTGGCTTGCAAACACTGCCGCGTCGATCGTCACAGCCCATCCCCACCACACACCGAGGGCGTCCAGAGCGAACGGAAGCATGCAGCAGGCGCACACCGACTCGACGATGAACCGCAGGCGATGGTGGGGTATGCGGACGAACAGATATATGCCAAAGGCAAGCACGCCGAAATACGTCACCCAGGCGAGCGCCCTCATCGGCTGCTCGAGCCCGGGGGGAAAGCCCTGCATGACGCTGCGGGCCGCGCAAAAGCCCAGGAACGCATGGCCGATGAGGCCGCACTCGTACACGACCGCCACGCGCGGCGTGACGCGCCAGCATATGAGGCGAGACACGTGCAGAGTCTGGGCCATGGCGATGAGGAAGAAGACTGCCTCAAGCGCAAGGGCAGCAGCGGGGTGCAGCAGCACGTCGAAGGACATTACGGCAGCCTCCTCTCAAGGAGGATGATTGCGTTGAGGGAGTCGTCCTCGCTGGTCACCTCGGCGCTCAGCACGCACGGCGCGGCCTCCCGCAGGGAGCGGGCAAGCTCATCAGGGTCGAAGGCCTGGCTGCGGGCACGCCCTTCCTCGCTCATCTCAAGCGACACGCGAACCTCGATGGCCGCCCCCGAGGGGGCTTCTCCGATTACAAAGAGCGCCGAGGCCTCGCTGCGTGCCGCGCAGGCCATGGCGCATGCATGCAGACAGTCGAAAAGGGTGCTCGCCACAGGGGCGCTCACGGGACGCTCGAGGTTGGTCATGCACAGGCACGGCACGCCCGCTGCCCGCAGGTCGGCGCCGAGCTCGGCCGCCATAAGCCCGAGGGCCTCGGTGCTCAGGGGCCGGCCTTCCTGCTCACCCAGGACGAGGGCACCCTTGCGCTTGCAGTAGGCGAGGAGCACCCGCAGCTGCGCCAGCAGCGACGTGCGGTGCAGCCCCTCGGGGGAGAGCGGGCTGGCCGAGCCGCCTGCGTCGCCGCACTCCCTCAGCATGTCGAGAAGCCCGCCCATGTGGACGAGGGCGTTTGCCAGGCTGCGCTCGACCTCGTCGGCCAGGGCGCCCTCTGCCTGCTGGGCATGAAGGCGCCGCTGCACTGTGAGGTTGCGTTCGAGCAGCTCGTTGTAGGACGCGAGCTCGCTTTTGCGTTGTTCTAGCTGACGGTTGCGCATATCGGCGTCGCTGACGTCGGCTGAGAACAGCGCCACGCCGCCCGACAGCCGATAGGCGGCGAACACACGATGGGGGCAGTCGTTGACGCGAAACACCGTTTGTTGGGTCTGCGTGCGTTGCGCGAAGCGCACCACCTCTTGCTGCACCGAGGGGGGCAGGGGCAGCGCCGCGTCGGTCGCAAAGGCCACACGTCCGTCGCGTCCGAGCACCTTGAGGTCGAGCGGCAGGCGTCGGAAGGCCTCACTGTAGTCGCGATACGAGGGGAAAAGGCCTGTGGCCAGGCATGTTTCGAACGCGACGAGAGCCACGATGGAGTACACGAGCGCGAGGTTGGTGGCGCGAACGGCCTCGACTTCAAGAATATAGAGCGCACAGTAGATGAACCCTACGCCTAGGACGGCCCCCACAAGGGGAAGCAACCTGCGCAGGCGGCGACTGCCTGCCAGGTAGGCAACGACGAAGAAGGTGATGACTTTGCCTGCGGTCCACACCATAACGGCCCAGTACCCGGGGCCATATGTGTAGTTGCTCGACCACTTTGGGTCGGCAAGGTCGAACTGGAATACCTGGAAATGAAGGCTGTTGGTGAGCACGGTCAGGATGAGGGCCGCATCGACGGCAATCACACAGCGGCGAAGCATGCGTGTGGCGGGCGTGGCGTCGAGCGCGGCGGCGCGAATGATGCTGAAGAGTCCCAGCGAGGGCACGCTGAGCATGGGGATGTAGTAGCAATACCACATGAAACTCGCGGCCTCGGGGCTGTTCGTGTCGTATTTCACCAGTACCAACAAGATCCAGGCTGCAAGGAGCCCGGCGGCTATGCACAGGTTGCGTGCGATGGCGGCGTCTGAGCAACGGCGACGCACCCAAGGTGCCCATGCGGCCAGCGCTGCCCCCACGCCAATCGAGAGTATGGCGCGATACCAGCTGCGTACTGAGGGAATCCCCACATTCGCCGGTGCGGCGGCCGAAAACGCCTGGATGAGCGCGATGCCGGCTATGATTACCAGCGCAAATGCCATGCCGATGGCCCCCGCGTGGTTTGCATGCGTGCCGAGGGCGTCTTGACGCGGCTCTTTGTTTTTCCCGGTCATCGGCCCCCTCCGGATTGTACGGCGAATTCGCTCGCCTGCTTTGCGGTGTGCGGCGGTGCCGAGCCGCCTTGCGTGTCGAGGTAATCGTACAAGAAGTGAAGCCGCGCGGTCGAGTGGGCAGGGGTTTTATGGGACACAAGGTGCTGTTTGCACAAGGGGGTGTGCCGTACTATGACTATGGAAGCAAGGCGCCCGCGACGAGGTCGGGACGTGAGCCGCTGCGGAGGTCCGCGCGGCAGCTGCGTCAAAGCGCCGCAGCAAACAAGGAGGCCACCATGCGTACTAGCAAACGAATCGGCAGCGTCGTCCTCGCCGGTACCCTGCTCTTCACCCTTGGCTTTGGGCAGCTTGCCTTTGCCGAGACGACCACCGCCGCCCCGGCCGAGCCCACCGGCGCCACCGAGGTCGCGTCTTCGGTCCTTTCCCTTAAGACTGCGAGTGCCTATGGCGTGACTTTCCAGGTCAGCGAGGCCTGGCAGACCATGGAGGACCCTGACAGTATGTCGGTCGCCTACATGACCGAGGACTTCGAGAGCTTTGTTCAGGTTCAGGTGTCCGATGCGGATGAGTCTGCTGAGCTCGATGAGCTTGCGGCCAACCCTGAGGCCTTCTTCGGCTCCGATGAGGAGGACATCGAGGTTGGCACTGTTCGTCGCTATGAGCTCGACGGCGCCCAGGCGATATACGTGAACTTCGCGGGCACCGACGGCATGCAGCGTGAGGTTGGCGGGTACATACTGGCCCTGTGCACCCCCGAGAAGAGCGCCGTCGTGACCGCCATTTGGGGTGCCGATGTCGCAGAGGATGAGATTTGGGCGCTCGAGCAGACGGGCCGCAGCCTGATGCTCGCAGGCGAGGAAGAGGTGTCCATGCTCGACGGCCCGGGCATGGTCGGCTCCGATCCCTCTGCCTCGGATGCGACCGAGCCTGCCACTGAGCCCACACCCGAACCCGCAAAGCCCGAGCCTGCCACCCCGGCTGACGGCGCCAGCGTGACCTTCGAGGTGCCCGGCTGGGAGATCACCGCAAGCACCGACCCTGCAACCTTTGTGTATGCGACCGTTGAGAGCTACGACGACTCCGTCAACGGCAAGGAGGCCATCGGCGTGCCCGTCACGCTGAAGAACCTGAAGTCCGAGTCGGCCTCCCCGTTCTGGACCCTCAACATCACACTCTATGGTCCTCGTGGTGTGGCCCAGGGCAGTGGCAGCATGTCGTCGGCCGGCTGGTACTTCGACGACTCGATTGAGAACGCCGCGAACATGCGCGCCGGTGCCACCAACGAACTCTATGTGTACTTCTACGACGAGGGCGAGGGCGAGTACGTCGCCGAGATTAGCGCCTGGGACGAGAACTACAAGACCATCAAGGAAGAAGTCTCCGTCATGGTGACGAAGTAGCAGGGGTTTCCCGAAACGTCTGTGGAATTGACATAGCGTCCGCGTAGCCCGGGCGGCCAGCTTGCCTTGCGAGCTTGGTCGCCCGGGCTTTTGCGTGTACTGTGAGTGTGTTCGTGCGTGAACGCGCGAGGAAGAGGCCGCTGGCTCCATACTTCGCGTGCTTGTTTGTGGGGTTGCCCGGCGTGCGATTGTCCGGTCTTGCGTGACCACAACAACAAAAAGCACCGCCTCACCATGTGAGACGGTGCTTGAAAATTCACTGGAGCGGACTACGGGACTCGAACCCGCGACCCCAACCTTGGCAAGGTTGTGCTCTACCAACTGAGCCAAGTCCGCTTGTGCGAGGGGAAATAATGAAGGAAAGCGCTTGTTTACGCAAGTCCTATCACAATGTGTACACATATATGTTTGAGACCGCGTTAGCGAGCACGTACTGTCGTCCGGTTTTCTGCCAATTGTTACGCGGACATTTCAATCAGTTAGATGCCAAATAAAAACAAAAGTTTGACGATACTAAGTGGACCTTTTTTCGACGTCTAGCTGGTATAGACTACTCTCTTCTTAACACTTATTCGCAAGTAGGCGCGCGAGGCGGGAAGGGACGACATAGCGACATGAGCGACATGCTTGTCGCGGGCAACGTCGACCTTCTCGGTCCGGAGGCCGTTGCTCGCCTTGTACAGGATTACAGGCTGGTCGTTGCGCACACGCCGCAGCAGGCCGCGTCTGCGTGCGTGGTCGATGACAAGACCTGCGCCTACGAGGTTGCCCGCGACTCCGAGGCCCTCTCCAGACTGTTCGACATCTATTCATTCGACACGGTCGTGTATGTCTCCGGCTTTGCCGACGCGGGCACAGGTCTTCCTGGTGAGCAAGACCTGCTGGTAGATGTGACCCGGTCTGCCCGCGCTGCCAGCGTGAGCAAGTTCATCTATCTCACGGGGCTGGAATACGCTCCCGACGCGCGTCAGGGTTGGCGTGCGGAAGACGACGCGGCCTTCTCCGGCTTTTCCATGCAGACGATGTTGCGGGCCGCCCAGCAGCAGGAGCTTTGCCGCTGCATGCTTGAGGCGAGCAGCTGCAGGCTCGTGGTGCTGCACCTGCCGTTCTTGGCCGAACCCCTGGCACAAACGGGATTCCTCACGGGGCTTTTCGCCCGCATCGCGCACAAGGAGCAGGTCTGCCTGCCCTTCGATGCCTCCGATGCGTTCGACTTGCTTTCTTCCCGCGATCTTGGGGCACTTCTTGTCCAGGTCGCCGAGGAGCCACACGATGAGAACGCTTCCTATGAGGCGAGCAGCGGGTATGTCCACACCTGGGGCGACCTTGCAACGCACCTGACCGCCTGTGCAGCGGCTGCGGGGTCGTGCACGTGCGCCGACCCTGCCCACGCGGTGCCCTCTCCCCACGGGCCCGCCTATCCCGATGGGCTGCGCCGCATGTACGGCTGGATTCCCTTCGATGACGCCCTGGAGCAGGTGCCCGCCCTCTACGAAACCTGGCTCGCGCATCGTCGCGCAGAGGAGAAGCCCGGTCTTATCGAACGCCTGCGTAATGCGGTCAGCCGGCTGGGGCTGCTCAAATATGTCGAGCTTGCGGTGCTTTTCGTTATTGTCCAGCTTGTCAACGACGCGTTGGGCGCAAACATCTACTACCGCTTCGTCGACCTGCGGCTGCTCTTCGTGGTGCTCATGGGGTGCATGCACGGCATGCGCCTGGGCCTGCTCGCGGCCCTTCTTGCATGCGCGTCGATTCTGTGGTCATACGTGGGACAAGGCTCCGACATCTCCAGCATTGTCATGCGCGTGGAGAACTGGCTGCCGTTTGCCCTCTACGCCCTTGCCGGTACGGTGTGCGGTTACGTGAGCGACAAGAAGGACGCCGATGTGGCCTTCGCCCGCGAGGAGTACCGGGTCCTGCGCGAGAAGTACCTCTTCTTGAACGAGGTTTACACCAACACGGTGGAGAACAAAAGCCGCTTCAAGCGCCAGATCATCGGCTTTCAGGACAGCTTCGGCCGCATCTTCGCGGTGGTGCAGCATCTCGACGACGTGCTGCCCCAAAAGCTCTTCCTCAAGGCGCTCGAGGCCCTCGAGGACGTGCTGCACAACCGTTCCATCGCGCTGTACAGCGTCGATCGCAACCAGCGGTTCTGTAGGCTGATGTCGTGCTCTCGCCCCATGCGTCCTCGGCTTGCCAAGTCCGTTGACCTGCAGCAGTGGGCCATGTCCTGGGATGAGCTGAACCGCGGGCGCGTCTGGCGCAACCTCGGCCTGGATCCGGCGCTTCCCAGCTACGCTTGCGGGTCGTTTGTCGACGGCAAACTGCGCGTCATCGTGTGCGTCTGGCAGGCTCAGCCCGACCAGCTCGACATGGGATACGCCAACCTCATCCGTGTCATGTGCGGCCTGCTTGAGATGTCGTTCAAACGGGCCGAGCAGTATACGGAGCTTGCACGCTCGCAGCGCTGCTTTGTGGGGACCGACGTGTTGCATGAGGAGTCGTTTGACCAGCTTGTGCAGGCCCAAGTCGAGATGGGCGAGAAGGGCGTGGCCGACTTTTTGCTGCTGCGTTTCCCGGGGCTGGACCCCGAGCAGGCCCAGGCGCGCCTTGTACCGCTTCTGCGCGCGACCGACGAGGTGGGCATGGGGGCAGACGGTTGCGTTTGCGCCTTGCTGCGTCAGGCAAACCGGGACGTGCTGCACATTGTGGGCCCGCGTTTTGAGGGTGCCGGCCTCGCCTTCGAAGTCATAGCGGGGTGACGGGCGTGGCCGATATCTTGATTCCCGTTTGCCTGGTTGTGCATGTGTTTGCCTGCGTTGTTGTTGGTCTGCTCATGGCAAGCGGCTTTCTCAAGACGCGCTTGAGCTGTCTGCCGATTATGGTGTTCGTGCCTGTGTTTGGCGCTGTGGCGCTCTTTTTCCATGAACGGGCCTTGCAATCAGATGCGCAGCCCTGCGACGACTTCGAGCTTGAGGAGCTGCGCGTCAATGACGCCGTGTACAAGAGCATCGTCGTGGAGCCGGCCGCGCAGGCCTCGGAGGCGGTGCCGCTGCGCGAGGCCCTGCTGGTCAACGACCCCGCAATGCGGCGTAGGCTCATCATGGACGTGCTGTATGACGACGCCTCGGCTCAGCCCCATGCGCTGCGTGCCGCCCGTTCGAACGACGACGCCGAGGTGGTGCATTACGCGACGACCGCCCTGGTGGAGCTTCAGAAGACCTACGACGACCGCATGCAGCGGGCGCGTGCGGCATGCCAGGCCGATGCCCGCGATGTCGCGGCCGCTCGCGATTTGGCGAGCGTTTTGGGCACCTATATCGAGAGCGGCCTGCTCGAAGGCATGATGCTTACCTCCACGCGTGCCGAGTACGCACGTGTGCTCGAGGCGCTGCTCGCGCTTATTTCGCGTGACGGCGAGGAAGCCCTCGGTGTGTGCTGGCAGTCGTTCTTAAACGCCCAGGCACGAGACGAGGTCGGCGACATGGAGCGCATGGCCGAGCATACCGTTGCTGTTTGGCCCAGGCGCGAGGACGGTTACCTCATGCAGTTGCGCGCTGCTGCGGCGAAAGAGGACCGAGCGGGTATCGATCGAGCGCTTGAAAAGCTACAACGAAGCGATGTCAGGATCACTGCCCGCGGCAGGCGTGATATCTCGTATTGGAGGAGGGACGACCATGCAAAAGACTGACGGCGCAGGCCTGCGCTACGGCAAGCTCATCGGCATCTTTGTGGTGTTTATGCTCATGGCCGTTGTTCTCATCTTTCAGCAGGGCGACAAGGTGGGCGTGGGCCATGCCAGTACGCTTGACCTGCTCGATGCCTCGCAGGTTGCCCAGGGAGGCCATGTGGCTGCCTCGGGGTGCCTGGCGCTGTACGACTCAGACCAGGTGGCGTCTGCCGACGCGCTTGACGATGTCGAGGCGATGTTCGACCAGACAAGCGTCGAGGCTGATCTGGTCGATCTGGCCAAGCAGGAGCTGCCAGATTTGACAGACTATCAAAAAGTGGTTCTCACGGTGAGCGACCTGTCATGTTTGGGGCAGAGCGCGGCCGACCTTGTGGCCTGGGTGCGTGACGGCGGTCAGCTCATGATGTACCTGCCGCCTGAATCCAATGGGTTTTTCCAGACGTTCGCCCAACAGTTCGGCGTGCAGGAAGTGGGGACTAGCTGGTACGAGACGCCGGGCATTCGTTTTACCTCCGACCTTATGCTCGGCGGCCGCGCGCATGACTTTGCTCTCACCGACCCCTATGAGTCGTCGCTCATCGTTTCGCTTTCGAAGGACTGCACGGTGTACGCCGTGACAGCCGACGAGCGCGAACTGCCTCTTATTTGGGAGTACCCCAACGGCGAGGGCCGGGTTGTCTTCTGCAATCTCGGCTTTACCGAAAAAGGCGTCCGCGGCATCTATGCGCAGGCATTTGGCCTGCTTGGAGAAGCCTTTGCCTGGCCGGTCATTGATGGCAGCGCCTTTTATCTCGATGACTTCCCTTCGCCTGTGCCCGGCGGGTCGGGCGAGTACATCGAGCGCGACTACAACACTTCGGTTAGCAGCTTCTACACCGACGTGTGGTGGCCCGACCTCACGCGCCTGATCAAGAAATACGGCATCGCCTTTACCGGGCTTGTCATCGAGGACTACAACGACAATGTGGACGCGCCGTTCGAAACCAACACGGATACCTCGCGTTTCGAATACTTTGCTGGAGAGCTTCTGCGCTTGGGCGGAGAGCTGGGTATCCATGGATACAACCACATTCCGCTCGTCGATGAGGGCGGACTTGAGGGCAACAGCGGCTATGTGACGGGCACCTATGAGCGGGAATATCAGGGCTATCATTACTGGCCTTTGCTGGACGACATGCTGGTCGCCCTCCAAGAGCTGCGCGACTTTTGCGACAGGGTGTTCCCCGGCAACGACATCAGCGTGTACGTGCCGCCTTCGAACATTCTGTCTCCCGCTGGACGCCAGGCCCTTGTGGAGGGCGCCTTCGCGATCCGTGTCATTGCGAGTATCTATTTCGACAGCCTCTTGCACATCGAGTGGGTGCAGGAGTTTGGCGTAGACGACGACGGCGTCGTGAACGCCCCACGCATCATCTCGGGAGGCCAAATCGACGACTATATGCAGCTCTGTGCGCTCTCGGAGCTCAACCTGCATTTTGTGAACTCGCACTTCATGCACCCCGACGACATGCTCGATCCCGACCGCGGTGCCAAAGAGGGCTGGCAGAGCGCCTACGACAACCTGAGCAGCTATATGGAGTGGCTCTACGGGTCGGCCCCTCAAATCCGCAACCTCACGGGCTCGGAGATGGGAGCTGCCGTGCAGCGCTGGTACGATGCCGCCGTTACCACGGACAGCTCCGACGATGCCCTTACGCTCACGCTTGAGGGCCTGCACGACGAGGCTTACCTCTTCGTGCGTTCGCGTGACGCGCTTGTGTGCGGGCAGGTCGAGGGGGGAAGCGTCGAGCAGCTCGACGGGAGCCTCTACCTCGTGCGCGCCACGGCGACCAATGTGCGCATCCCCAAGGAGGGCGCATGAGAATCTGCATCGTCCTTGAGGGTTGCTACCCCTATGTGACCGGCGGTGTCTCTTCATGGACCCACAGCCTCATCAAGTCGTTTCCTCAGCATGAGTTTGTGCTGTGGTGCATAGGAGCCGACAGCGCCGACCGCGGCAAATACGTCTACGAGCTGCCCGACAACGTGGTGGAGATACACGAGGTCTTCCTCAACGACGCGCTCAAAGGCACGCCGGGGCGCAAGCGTGCCCGCTTTACCCCCGAGCAGAAGCAGGCGCTGTCCGATTTCGTGCACTGCGCCTCGCCTGATTGGGACGTGCTGTTTGCCACGATGCGTCAGAAGGGCATGACGCCCATGGGCTTTCTCATGAGCGAGACGTTCCTCGACCTTATGACCGACATCTGCCGACGGGACTACCCGTACACGGCGTTCTCCGACATGTTCCATACGCTGCGCTCGATGTTGTTGCCCGTGCTCTTCCTCATGTGCCAAGAGGTGCCCAAAGCCGACGTCTACCACACCATCGCCGCAGGTTACAGCGGTGTTTTGGCGTGCCTGGGCGGCTATGTCAACCAGGCGCCGGTTATGCTCAGCGAGCACGGCATCTACTCGCGTGAGCGCGAGGAGGAAATCATTCGCGCCACGTGGGTGCTGCCCGCGTTCAAACGCCTGTGGGTGCGCTTCTTCTTCATGCTGTCGCGTGCGATCTATGACCGGGCAAGCGTGGTGACGAGCCTGTTCGGCAACGCCCGCAAGGCACAAATCGAGCTGGGGTGCGACCCCTCGAAGTGTCGCATCACGCCCAACGGCGTGAATGTCGAGAAGTTCGGCGCGGTGCCTCCCAAAGAGCCCGACGGTTGGGTTGACATCGGTGCCATTGTGCGCATCGCACCCATCAAAGACGTCAAGACGCTGTTGTATGCGTTTGCCGAGGTCAAGCACTATGTAGACAACGCCCGCCTGCATGTGATTGGCCCGGAGGACGACAAGGAGTACGCCCAGGAATGCTACGAGCTGGCACGTCAGCTCGACCTGCAGGACGTGCTTTTTACCGGTCGCGTCGACACGGCACAATATCTGTCCAAGATCGACTTCACGGTGCTCACGAGCATCTCGGAGGGCCAACCGCTTTCGGTGCTTGAGTCGTTTGCGGCGGGAAGGCCCTGCGTGCTCACCGATGTGGGATGCTGCCGAGAGCTTATCGACGGTGGCGAGGGCGACGACTTGGGCTGCGCAGGCTTTTGCGTGGAACCCATGAACCGCATGGCGCTTGCGTCGGCCTTGGAGCGCATGTGCGCCGATGCCGACGAGCGGCGTGCCATGGGCGAGATCGGTCGCAGGCGCGCCTGCACCTACTATCGCCAGGAGCAGATGGTCACCACCTACACGGCTCTTTACCAGGAGGTGGTTTCCTCATGGCAGGTATAGGATTCAGCCTCAAGAAGCTCTTTGCGCGCAAGGGCCTGTTCGGCCTGTGCCAGGCGTACGGATATGCCGGCCTCATCTGTGCCGGTCCCATGATCTTGGGCATCCTGCTGCTGCTGGGCGTGAGCGCGGCGGCGGGCCTTGCGGGTATGGCACGCCACGACGGCGAGCTTCTCAACTCGATGATCACGTACTGCCTGCTTGTGGCCCTCACCATGACGAGCATCTTCAACATGGTGAACACCCGGTATGTGTCGGACATGATCTACCAGGGCAAACTTGAACGCGTCATGCCCAGCTTCCACGGATGCCTGCTGGTGATGCTGCCTATGGGGTGCGTGCTGTGGGGCGTGTTCCTGCACTTTTCGGGGGTTGCCATGCTCTACCGCGTGATGTGCATGTGGTTTGCCGCCACCCTTATGGTCGTGTGGATGCAGATGAACTACCTCAACGCGCTCAAGGATTACAAGGCGCTCGTGAGCGATTTCGCGGTGTCGCTTGCGGTGGGTGCCATGTTGGCGGCGTTGTTGCTCGTGCTGCGCGCAGTGAGTGTCGCTACGCTCTTTGGCGCGGTTATCGTCTCATACGGCCTGCTCATGGCGCTTTACTACCGAAGGCTCATTGAGTATTTTCCCAAGAGCGAGGGCAGTTGCCTGCTGTTTCTTGCATGGTTCGAGCGGTTTGGCATGCTGACGTTCTCGGGCATCTTCGTGAACCTGGGCCTGTTCGCCCATCTCGTCATCATGTACTACGGGCCAGTGAGTGTGCAGGTGGAGGGGCTGTTTCGAGGAGCGCCCGTCTACGACGTGGCGGCGCTGTGCGCGTTTCTGTCCATCCTCATCACCACCGTCAACTTCGTGACGTCGGTGGAGACGAACTTCTATCCGCGCTACCACACCTACTACAGCCTCTTCAATGACGAGGGGGCCATCCGCGACATTGACCAGGCTGAGCGCGAGATGCTCGAGGTGCTGCGCCGGGAGCTCGAGTACAACGGCTTCAAGCAGCTATTTTGCACGATCATCTTCGTGGTGTTCGGGTCGTTCGTGCTAAACGCGCTGCCGCTTGGTTTCAGCGAAACCTCAATCGCCGCCTTTCGCCTTTTGTGCGTGGGATATGGTCTGTATGCGTTGGCAAACACTCTGATGCTCGTGCTGCTTTATTTTGAGGACTATTTGGGAGCGCTGCTGTCCACGGGGGCGTTTGCGCTCGTGAGCATTGCGGGCACCGTGGCACAGCTCGCGCTTTTCGAAACGGACCACCTGGGCGTTGGCTTTCTTTTGGGAGGGGCCGCGTTCTATCTGATCGCATATGGGCGCCTCGAGTGGTACACCAGGCATCTTCCGTATTTCCTACTTGGCCGGCAGGCGATGGTGCCGCCCGAGGAGTCGGGCCCGCTTTCGCGCCTGTGCGCACGTCTTGAGTTGAATGAGGAGAAGCGATGACGACACAACAGATGGCTGGGGACACGCTCTCGCGCCGCACGTTCTGCGCGTTGGCGGGGGCGGGCGCGTTTGCCCTGGGCCTTGGCCTTGCGGGTTGCGGCCAGGATGTCGCCGACGAAGAGACGAGCGATGCCAGCGGCTCCGACAAGGCACGAGCGGTGGAGAAGGCTCCTACGGGCGACTATGTCTTGCGTGACCGCAAATCCATCTACGCCGATGATGACGAGGACAGCGTGGTCGTGATGTATCTCACGATTCGACGCGGCAACTCCGGCGAGAGCACCGACCACACCTGGGAGGATATCAACGCCCACTCCAAGTACTGGTACGAGGAGCAGGGTGTGGCCCAGTATGCCTGCGAGGCCATCCTGCAGATCGGCGACGAGACGGGGCCCTTGCCTGAGGAGCTCGGTTACACGGTGCTTGCCCCCAACGCCACGGTCAAGGTACGCGGCCAGAGCTCGTCGTACTACTCGCAGAAGAACTACAAGATCAGCCTCAAGAAGGACAAGGGCTCTTGGCGCGACCAGACCGTCATCAACCTTAACAAGCACCAGCAAGAGGGTATGCGCTTCCGTAACAAGTTCGCCTTCGACCTGCTCAAGACCATCCCGCAGACGACCTCGTGCCGTACGCAGTTCGTTCACCTCTACGTGTGCGACCAGACACAGGATGGCACCAACGCCGCGTTTGAGGATTACGGTCTGTACACGCAGGTGGAGCAGCTCAACAAGACCTACCTCAGGAATCATGACATGGACCGCTATGGGCAGCTCTACAAGGTGGAGTCGTTCGAGTACTACCGCTACCCCGAGGTGCTCAAGCTCAAGACCGACCCGACCTACGACGAAGTGGCATTCAACGAGGTGCTTGAGTCGAAAGGTAACGACGACCACACGAAGCTTCTCGCCATGCTTGATGAGGTGAACGATTACGCGACCCCTATCGAGGATACGCTCGCTAAGTGGTTCGACGTCGAGAACCTCGTGTATTGGATGGCGTTTCATATGCTTGTGGGCAACTATGACGTGCAGTCGCGCAACGCCTTCCTCTATAGCCCACAGAACGTCGAGAAGTTCTTTGTGCTTTCGTGGGACAACGACGGCTGCCTGTTCCGCAAGGAGTGGGAGGTGCGCGAGCGCCTCGAGGGTATGGAATGGGAGCGCGGCGTAAGCAACTATTGGGGCATGGTGCTCTTCAACCGCGCGCTCAGGCTGCCCGACTTTCGTGCGGCGCTCGATGCGGCCGTTGAGGACCTGCTTGCCAACTACCTGGGACAAGAACATCTCGAGGAGATGGTGCGGGACTATCGCGCCGTCGTCGAGCCGTATGTGTACGCCCAGCCCGACATGCTCAGCGCCCCGCTCAGCGCCGAGCAGTACAACGAGGTCGCGCAGGCCATTTCTGGGGAGGTCCAGCTCAACTACGAGGACTATCGTGCTTCGCTTGAAAAATCCCTGCCGTTCTACATCGCCACGCCCGTGCTCGAGGACGGGGCCCTTTCGATGGGGTGGGACGCTTCGTATGACTTTGACGGCGAGATGATTTCCTATCGCGCGACGCTTGCGCGTGACCCCGACTTCGCCGATGTCCTCACCATGGAAGAGGATCTCGTCGTTCCTCAACTCAGTGTGGAAGACCCTGGTGAGGGGCAGTATTTCCTCAAAGTCGAGGCCACCAACGCGTCAGGCTACACGCAAGTGGCGTTTGACACATACGTGCGCGTCGACAACAGTGCCTCGGGCAAGGCGTACGGCACGCTGTGCTTCTACATCATGGCCGATGGCTCTGTGGTGCTTGACGGCGGCTATGTCGATACCGATTCGGACGATGCCGCCCCTGCGACGGACGAGGCCGACGGCGCTAGTCCGACTGGCGCCACCACTGAGCCCAGCGCGACAAAGACGGGTGAGGAGCGATGAGCTTATCCCTGCTCTCTCGCACGTCCGCAGGTACGGCCGCGTCGGGGCCCGTCGGCGAGGCGCCCGTTGCGGCATCGCCGGCTCGCCCTGTGCGTCGACAGTTTCGCAACGAGTGGAAGTACTATCTCTCCTTGTGGGACGCCGATGCCCTGCGTGCCAGAATCGGGGCGGCTGTGCCGCATGACGAGCATGCGCCCGAGGGTGGCTACGCCATTCGCAGTCTGTACTTCGACGACTACTGGGACAGTGCCTACCACAACAAGATCGACGGCGTGCAATACCGCACCAAGTGGCGCGTGCGCATCTACAACTACTCGGATGCCACCATCAAGTTGGAGCGCAAGGTGAAGGACGGCGCGTACATCTACAAGCAGTCTGCCCGCCTCAGCCGCGAGGAGTTCGAGCGCATCATCGACGGGGACTACGCGTTTCTCCTGGACAGTTCCCAGGACCTCTGCCGCGAGTTCTACGTGGCGTGCGTGAGCCAGGTCATGCGCCCCAAGGTCATCGTCGACTACGAGCGCGAGCCGTTCGTCTTCGACGCGGGCACCGTGCGCATCACGTTCGACTCCAACCTGCGCGCCGCCGCCGCGACGGGCGACATCTTCAACCCCGACCTGCCCACCTACGACGTGCTGCCATACGGCAAGACGATCATGGAGGTCAAGTTCACGGAGTTCTTCCCCCAGTTCATCCGTGAGATGCTGCCCCCGGGTGCCCAAGACTTGTCGGCCATCTCCAAGTACGTGCTGTGCTATGAGCAGATGCACCATCGCTCCGATGTTCTCTCCATGCTCACTAAGTCCGAAAAGGCCTGGTAAAGGCCATGTAGATAGAGCAATCTCGACGCACTTTTAGATTTGAAAGGAAACGCCTCTGATGAGCTTCCAAGACTTCTTCAAGAACTCCGTGTGGGAGGACTTCCTCTCGCGCCAGGCCGTCACCTCCTCCACGCTCACCTCGATGATCATCTCGCTGCTTGCGGCGCTTGCGCTGGGCCTCTTCATCTACGTCATCTACCGGCGGTTCTTCGGTGGCGTGGTGTTCTCGCGCTCCTTTGCCACCACGCTTGTGGGC
Source organism: uncultured Coriobacteriales bacterium (assembly GCA_902464015.1). Taxonomy (GTDB): domain Bacteria; phylum Actinomycetota; class Coriobacteriia; order Coriobacteriales; family UMGS124; genus UMGS124. The sequence continues at coordinate 48,606 of CABQHM010000003.1, forward strand.
ATGTGCGTGCTCACGTGCATGGTGACGCTGGCTATCTCCACCAACGTCGTCATCTCGCTGGGTATGGTGGGCGCCCTGTCGATCGTGCGCTACCGTACCGCCGTCAAGGACCCGATGGATCTGCTCTACCTTTTCTGGGCCATCACCGCAGGCATCACTGCTGGAGCGAGCCTCTATGCGCTCGCTGCCATCTCGAGCGTCGTGATGGTGGCCGTGGTGTGGGTGCTCTACGTGCGCCAGCAGTCTGGGTCCATCTTCCTCATGGTGGCCCACTACGAGGGTCAGCGCGCCGGTGACGAGATCCTGCGCCGCATGGGAGGTACGAAGTTCCAGCTCAAGAGCACCACGCTGCGCAAGGGCGTGACGGAGATGATCGTCGAGGTGTTCTGCAAGAACAGCGAGACGGCGTTCGTCGAAAAAATCGAGGCCATCGAGGGCGTGAACGACGTGACGCTGGTCCAATACAACGGCGAGTACCATGGCTAACGTGGTGTCCGGATGCGCTGCGGGCGCGCTTGGCGAAGACTCATACGCGTCCAGTGCGCAGCGCCTTCGCACACCTTGCCGTAGCGCGACCGAGCGCATGGGGGATGAATCGGCGGCCGTCACGGGTGACATTGCTGACAGAGATGCCGAAGGAGCGGAGCACAACAGCGCTTGCGTTTCCCATGTGGCGGAGGACACCGCGAGTGGAGGCGCTGGCGGAGACGCAGGAGTCATGGAGCGCGATGGTTCGGATGCGTTTGGCGGGCGCCACCGCGGCGATTCTGAGCGTGCGAAATCGCATATGTCTGGTGGCAAGCGTCGTTTTCGGCTGCCGCTGTCGGTGGTCGTTATCTGTGTGTGCCTCGTGGTCGTGGCGGTCTCGCTTGTTGTATATGTCGACTCGTTGAGTTTCACGGTGCGGCCCACCTATGCTTCGGCGGATTCGAATCCTCTTATGGGATTTGCCGCCGCTGCCGATGACAAGAGCGCGGCTGAAAACGAGCAGCTTGTGTATATTGACGTCACCTGGGCCGAGTGGGAGCCTGAGGAGGGCACTTTCGACATCGCCGCGCTAGAGAAGAAAAACAACATTGCCCGCTGGCGTGCCGAGGGCAAGCATGCCGTGCTGCGCTTTGTGTGCGACGCCCCCGGCAGTGAGGCCCATCGCGACATCCCCCAGTGGCTCTACGAGCAGACCGGCGATGGGGCGGACTACGACAACGAGTACGGTAAAGGGTATGCGCCCGATTATTCCAACGCCACGTTCAGGGCGGCCCATGCCCGCGCTATCGCGGCGCTCGGCGCTTGGGCGAGCCAGGATACGTTCGTCTCGTATGTGGAGCTGGGAAGCCTGGGTCACTGGGGCGAGTGGCACACGCTTGAGGAGTCGGGCGTTCCCGCCATGCCCGAGGAACGCCTCTGCCGGGAATACTATTCCCAATATCAGAGCGCATTTCCGCAAGCGCGCCTTTTGACCAGGCGAAACTATGCCTTGAGCGTTGATAGCGGGGCGGGTGTGTACAACGACATGACAGGCTCGTCCGACGACACGCTCGAGTGGCTTGCCTGGCAGTTGGCGGGCGGCTCGCAAGAGGTCGCCGATTACGAGATTGCCTATTCTCCCGTTGAGGACATTTGGCGCACCGCGCCGGTGGGAGGCGAGTTCACGAGCTCGCTCGACATGGGCTACATGCTGGGCGACAACATCGTCCAGACGCTCAACCTGCTGCGTTCCTCGCACATGACCTTCATCGGCCCGCATTATCCCAAGGGAGAATATGCCGAGAGTGCGGGCGCGCACATGGTGGGCGGGCTTTTGGGGTACCGCCTGTGGGTGCCGGAGCTTGACGTGCGTTTTGACGCGCTCACGCGCTGTTGGGACATCACTATGGAGTGGAGAAACGACGGTGTTGCCCCGCTCTATGCCGACTGGCCTGTCACGCTCGAGGTGCGCGACTCATCGGGAGAGACGGTCTACGACGCTGCGCTGCCTCTAGTGCTGTCCGACCTTTGCGACGGCGAGGAGTTCACGGTCAAGGCCTCTGTGCCGTTTGACCAGCGCTATTGGGACGGCTTCACCATCGGCGTCGGCATTACCGACCCGCTCACGGGTGACTACGCCGTGCGGCTTTCCAGCGACACCCCCTACCTGCCCGACGGCCTCAACGTCCTCTACGAGGAGCCTGCCCGCTAGCGCTGATGGGTGCGCCCGGTGCGTCGGGGTGCCGCGGACGGTGCCTGTGGCCGGTAGACTTACGTTTTGTTGGGAAGACGGCGCTTGCACGGCGATTGGATTGCTATACATGCTTTACAAAGGATGGTTTGCGAAGCTAGACTGTCCGTGAAACAGTGGGCGCGAAAGGCGGTGGACCATGGCTGTCGCGGTGGCGGAAAGGGAGTCCCGGGCGGGTGCAACGGCCCAGATAAACGCACGGTTGAACCCTGTGCTCAAGCAGCGCGGCGATGAGGGGCTGTCGGGAGCGGGATTGTCGCCCTCGCAGGCAATTCGTGCGCTGTGGGAACTTGCCGCGCGCAATTCCGACAACCCCGAAGCGATTCAAAGGGCGCTCTTTCCCGAGAGGGCTGAGGTGCAGGAAGCCGAGTTGAGCGCCGCGCAGCGCCGCCGTGCCGAGGCGATTGGCAAAGGGGCACATGTTGTTGAGGACGCGTATCGGACAATGGGGGTCGTTCCCACGTCTTCTTCTGCAGGCCTCTCATTTGATGAGCTGCGGGATTTGGCGTATCAGGAGCGTTATGGCGAGCTGATGGGGTGGGAGTCGTGAGCGTGCCTTGGCGCTCGATTGTTGTGGACACCAACATATGGCTCGACTACTTCCTGGGATTGAGGGCTGGTTCCCAACAGGCCCGTGAGCTGCTCGACGCCGCAAATCGCGCAGGCATCGAGCTGCTGTACGCGGTCACGAGCACAAAGGACCTGTTCTATCTCATAAGCGCCGACTTCAAAAGGAACTATCGCCTGCAATTCGGGAATGAGTCGCCTGAAGCGGGGGCGCAGGCGGCGGGCGAGGTGGCCTGGAGTTGCCTTTCGGTCATGGATGAGATTGCAACTGCAGTGGCGTGCGATCAGGCGGACGTGTGGATGGCCCGCAAACAGCGGTGCCTGCACGAGGACTATGAGGACAACCTCGTCGTGGCGGCGGCGCAACGCGCCCATGCCGATTGCCTGGTGACCAACGACCAAAACCTTCTCAAGCACAGCCCCGTCGCAGCCCTCTCCTGCGCCGATGCGCTGGCATATCTGCAGGCGCTTGAACCTGCGGACAGCTTGCGATGGCGGGGTCCGTTCGCCGTTCTCCATGCCTGACAATCGAGCCAATCTGTCAGGCGAGGAGCGCGGCGGGTGATGGCGAGCCTGAATTTCCACGTTGTACACTCTGCGTAAGCCCAAAGGGAGGGGCCCGCGCGGAGGGAGACCGCGCATGCAACGAGGAGAGGGAGAACATCATGGAAATGTCCCGCAGGGGTTTTGTTGCTGGTGCCGCCGGTATGGCTGTTGCCACGATGGGCGCCACCGTTACGTTTGACGCCGACGGCAAGGTCGTCAGCAAGGCGCACGCACTTGACGCCCACCCCGATGTGCCCGCCAAGGCCGGCATCGACGGCGTGACCCAGCTTGACCAGCTTGACGCGATGTGCCCCGAGTGGGTCGACCCCACCACGTATCGCTACCCGCTTACCGACCTCACTACCATCGAGATGTGCGACGAGGACGTCACCTTCGACGACGGCACCGTCATCCCGGCCGTGTATGTGAACCTGCGCAACCGCATCAACCACATGGGCAAGGGCCTGGGCAGCGAGCCCGACTCCACGAGCTACCAGATGCTCATGAGCAACTGGACCGAGGAGGAGGCGGCATGGGAGCTTGAGATGCCGCTGCTGTCCATCTTCAATGCGTACGATTACAGCCTGGCGAGCGGCCGCACGGTCGAGGAGTGCCAGGAGATTCTCACGCACATGGCCGGCAAGTGCCTCATCTACCATATGAACCGTGGCGACGCCGACTACTACATGCTGCTGCCGCACATCAACGGCTGGTGGGAGTTCACCGAGCTCAAGGCCTATTTTACCGCCAAAGAGGCCGGCGAGGACACCGTGGCGCGCATGGCCGAGTTCAACGCCGACAACGTCTGGGGCGTCAACGGCGCCGGCTGGGACGACTTCGACAACACCTTCCCGCTGTTCCGCACCTACCCCATCAGCGAGGACGTCATCGCCGAGGACGAGTTCCTGCCGTACAACGACTGGCGCGCCATCATCAAGCGCCACAAGACGATTACCGTCTCGCCTTGCCAGTGCCGCCTGATGTGGGAGGGCATTGGCGTGCCGTTCCCCGAGGAGCACCCGCGCCGCACCTGCCTGTCGCTGGGCGAGATGGCCGAGTACTTCATTGAGCAGGGCATCGGCGAGCAGATTACGCAGGACGAGGCTATCGCCATCTACGAGGACGCCATTGAGACCGGCATGGTGGTGGAGTCCATCGCCACGAAGGATGCCGACATCATGTGCCTGTGCCATGGCAGCTCCTGCGGCAACCTCATGGGCTTCAAGGGCATGGCGCTCAACGGCCTGCCTGCGTGGAAGAACTTCAACGGCTACTGGCTCGACTACGACGCTGAGAAGTGCATCAAGTGCGGCGCCTGCGTGGAGCGCTGCCCCATGGAGGCCATCGCGCTCGACGGCCCCGATGGTACCTGCACGCACAACCTGGCCTGCGTGCGTTGCGGCCAGTGCATCAAGGTGTGCCCCGCCGAGGCCCGCATCCTGCGCGCCCGCGAGGACTACCCCGCGCACGCCCTGCCCGAGGACTATCTCGACAGCCACCGTTCCATCGCCATGGAGCGCCTGCACCGCGACAACATCGTCGACTTTGTGGGCTAAGCTGCGTGAGGAGCTCGACGGGCTAGCAAAGCAAGTCATGTGAGACCAACGGGCGGCCTTCGCGCAAGCGGGGCCGCCCGTTTTCGTGTGGCGTCTCTGATTTGACATGCTGTTCACGATTCGCCGCTCCCAACACGCCTAGAATTGCCGCCGCAATTTGAGAGTGTGACTCGGGGAGGAACGACGGCGGTATGAGCGTGCTGGCGCAAAAAGCAAGCGACGAGAAGATGGGATTGCGACAGTGGCTACCGTTGCTCGGCATCACGCTGTCTGCCTTCATCTTCAACACTTCGGAGTTCATGCCTGTGGCCCTGCTTACTGACATGGCTTTTGACCTGGGCGTCAACGAGTCGGTGATGGGCGCGGTCATCACGGTGTACGCCTGGAGTGTCATGCTGCTGTCGCTGCCGCTTATGATGTTCGCCTCGCGGTTTGCGCTCAAGCGTGTGCTGCTCTGCGTGATATGCGTCTTTCTTGCCGGACAGATCGTCACGGTCGCTTCGAGCAGCTATTGGATGCTGGTGGCCGGTCGCATCGTGGTTGCCATGGCACACGCCGTGTTCTGGTCCATTGCCTCGCCCATCGCGGTGAGGCTCGTACCTGAGAAGTTCGGTTCGCTGGCGCTGGGCATGGTGGTCACGGGTTCCTCGATCGCCACGATCGTGGGTATGCCGCTGGGTCGCATCGTGGGCCTTGCGCTGGGCTGGCGCTCGGCGTTCTTGCTGGTGGCGGCCATCACTGCCGTGGTGCTCGTCTACCTCACGGTGGTGTTTCCCAAGATGCCGGCGGGCGAGCCGTTTACCATCTCGAAGTTGCCTGGACTGCTTTCGAACAAGGCACTCGTGGGCATCTACGCCTTCATTGCGATTCTGGTGACGGGCTATTACACCGCGTACAGTTACATCGAGCCATTCCTGTTGCAGATGGCGGGCATGCCCGAGAGCGTGGTTACCGTGATGCTCACGGTGTTTGGCGTAGCTGGCATCGTGGGCAGCTTCCTGTTTGCGCGTTTCTTCGACGGACATCGTCGGATGTTCTTCCGTGCGGCTGTGGCGGGCCTGGTAGTGGCGCTGTTCGCGCTTGGCCTGGCGGCGTGCAACCCCGCGCTGATCGTCGTGGACTTCCTCGTGTGGGGTGTGACCTCAACCGCCTTCAACGTGGCGTTTCAGGGCGAGGTCATCCGCATCACGAGTCAGGACGAGGCCGCCGTGGCGACGTCCATCTACTCGGGCATCTTCAACCTCGGTATCGGCGGTGGCTCGGCCCTGGGCGGCGTTGTGGTGAGCAGCCTGGGGGTGGGGGTCATTGGATATGCGGGCGGTGCGCTCGTCCTCGTGGCTTTCGCGTTCCTGTGTGCCTGGCTGCTCGACAAGGTCGCACCGAAAAGGTAGCAGCGTCTGGCGTGACGTGCGGGACGCCGCAGGAGCGAGGGAGCATGGCGTTTAGCATGCCGCAAATGCCCGGGGCGCTGTGTGGGAAACCGCAGGGGCGAGCTGCGGCGCGTTTGGCAAGCCGCGCCCGTGGGGGCGGTAGGCTGGAAACCGTGCAGAACTAGGTTGCATCGCACACAACTGCGTGGGAAACCACGTGTGTAAGGACGCGCGTTGTGTGGCAAACGGTGAGCCGGATGCTGCAGGTGCTTGGGGCGCGGTGGGCTGGATGCCGTAGGCGCTCGGGGCGCTGGGTTGAAAACTGTGCGGAACCAGGTTGCATTGCATGCAATTGCGTGGGAAACCACGTGTGCAAGGAGGCGCGGTGTGTGGCAAACGGTGGGTGACTGGCGTACGGCGGTATGGAATCCGAAGGTGCCTGGGGCACTGAGGCCAAGGCCCGCAAGCGCTTGGGCGCGATGGGCTGGATGTCGCAGGTGCCTGGGGCATGGTGGGCTGGGAGCTGCAGGTGCTTGGGGCATGGTGGGCCGGATGCTTCGAGCGCTTGGGGGCGCAGCGCCCGGCGCCGGCATTCGCACCTGCGAGGGCGAGTTGCGTGCGCCCTTGGTTCTGCTCGCGCGAAAAAATGACGCATGTTTGCGTCTTAATTCCGCGAGTGAAAGTAGCCCAAAACCCTGCAAGTCATCTACCTGCGGGTTTGCAAATGCTCCCTGTCTGGGCACTAGGCCCGCCGGATTTAAAACGCAAACATGCAGGTTTTTTCCGGGTAGCTGGGGCCGCAGGGGCGCAAGAGCGGCCTGCGAACCTGCCGACGGCTGCCTTCGCGCGGTGATTGATGCCATCTTTGATGTGACAAATCCTTCTGACAATCGTATATAAGGTCAGATTGGCCAATCGCAAACAACCTTGCAGGTTCTGCACAGTGCCGTGTGGCTATCTGCCGTATCAGAGGAGACGTCGCATGGACTATGACACATTGGACCGGCTCAACGTCAGGCAATCTTGTGTGAGGACCAGCAACTCCTGTATTGCATGCAGCAGCGCCGACTTCGAGAGCATCGTGCGCGCCCATGGTTCGATGGTGTACCGCCTGGCGCTCGTGCAAACGCGCAACCACGCTGATGCTGAGGATGTCTTCCAAGACGTGTTTGTGGCTCTCGTTCGCCGTATGGCGCGTGGAGGTCGTGGCTTTGAGTCGGCCGAGCATGTACGGGCGTGGCTGCTGCGTGCGACGGTCGATCGCGGTCGTGATTTGGCCCGTGCGGCCCGTCGCCAGCGCACTCAAAGCCTCGATGAGTTTCCCGCCGAATTGGCCGAGGGCTTTTTTCGCTGTGCGCCCGATCAGGAGCGTCGACTTATCGAGCGCGAAGAGGCGCGGGCGCTTTGGCGTGCGGTCGGCGAGTTGCCGCCCAAACTCCGCGCAGCCGTGCACCTGTTTTACGTCGAGGGATTGAGCTGCGAAGAGACCGCCCGAGCATTGGGTGTCACGGTCTCGACTGTGACCACGCGCCTTGCGCGCGCCCGTAAGCAGCTGGAACGTTCTCTGAAAGGATGACTCTCATGACTTCTAAGAATCGTTGGATGCATTCGAACGAGCAGGGTCGATGGGCGCATCTGGCCCACGATGTCGAGCCTTCGGAAGAGCTTGTCGAAAAGACCGTGGATGCAATGCGTCGAGCTGTGGCTTCCGAGCGCCCCGCGCAGCACATGGCGCCTGCTGCAAGGCGAGCCATCGTGCCGCCGCTCTCGCGTCGCGGGTTTGTCGCGCTTGGGGGTGCCTGCGCTGCCGCCGCCGCAATCGCCGTGGTCGCGCCGCTTGCACAGCGAGATTCTGCCCCGGATGAATCCCTGCCTGTCGAGACGCATTCGTTCGGGCTTGCAATCGCCCAGGCTGCCGAGCCGGGTCATGCCGTCGTGATCGAGGCAGCCGATGGGGAACTATTGCCGCCCGTGGCCGGCGTTGATTGCTACAGGGCTTTTGCGTTGCGGTTGAACTTGTCCTGTGTGGGCGAAGGCATTGAGCGACTGACGTTTAGGTTGCTTGATGTGCCGACTCAGACGTTTAAGGGCACACGTCCCTTTGACCCCGAAGAGATTGTTAACGACCTCGTCTATTTCCAAAGGGTACTTCTCGATTGCGATAGCGGAGAGGTTTGGGAGGTGTGGAGCGCTACCGATGAGATGGCGTATGGCGGCCTGGAGATTCCTGTCGACCTCCTGAAGGAGCCAGAATGGAACGGCGTGCACGAGACCTCGTACGGCCCGGCTTGTGATGTGCTTTGGGCGGTGACTCCGGAGGATGCCCTTTGGGGACAAGACCCTGTGTTGGCGGCAAAAAGGGCCTGGATGGATGCCGGGTGCAGTGAGCGCGAGATAGTTCCCCAGGAAACAGTGGACGAGCTATGCGCTGCATACATCGATGCATATGAACAGGTGAGTACGACTCCTGAGGAGGCCCTTGCGTGGTCGCGCAAATGCTATGTCGGTAGCAAGGTTTTGGCGGCGGCCGAACTGAATAAGGCTGTGTTGCAAGTGGAGGCGGGCTTTGCCGACGGCTCGACTGCGGTCAAGCGCTACCGCATAGGAACGGTTGACACCTTTGAGGAGGCTATTGGTGGGCGTTATGACGCCTTTTACGACCTGCGCAGCGAAGAGCCAGATTTGAGTTGGCCTGGTGCTCCCTGTTGCTCGTTTGCCGAAGAGGACCACGACGCGAGTGAGGACCCGCGCCTTGCCGTGCCGCTCTTCACCATTACCGACGTGACCGACGTGGAAGCGGACGCGGGAGATGCGGAATAGGCCTGCGGGGGAGGTCCGGTCGGGGCTCTGTCGGCCGAGCACCGTGATGCCAGCGCGCAAAAATAACGTATGTTTGCGTTTTAATTCTGCGGGTGGGAGTAGCCCAAACCCCTGTAGGCCATCTACCTGCGGGTTTGCAAATGCTCCCTGCTCGGGTACTGCGCTCGCCGGATTTAAAACGCAAACGTGCAGGTTTTTCTGGGCCGCCCGGGACCGCGGGGCTACAAACCGCGTTTGGAAGCAAAGAAAAGCGCCCGACGCGAGGGGTTTTCCAATCGCGTCAGGCGCCCGGGGTTCGGCGCGGCAACGTCCGGCGTGAAGTGTGCCCCAGTTGTGCCGTGTGCTCGGCCACGGTGGGCCGGATCGTTACGGCGAGCCGAGGACTCCCCAATCGTGCCGGGTGTTGATGCTGCAGGCGTGCTCCTTAGAGCTGCATCATGAACCAGTCGACGATGGAGGCCTCGACGTCGACCTTGATGTCGTCATAGTTGTGAATCTCGTGGCGGTAGCCCGGGTAGAGCTGCGTCACGACGTTCATGTGGCCGGTGTCCTGCAGCCAGTTCGCGCACATGTACACGCCCTCACCGTAGTTGCCCACCGGGTCCTGGTCGCCGGCGATAAGGAAAACAGGCAGCTCAGCGGGTACCTTTTCGGCCCACTGCGTTCCCTCGATGCACAGCATCATGTCAATGAAGTCGCGCAGTGAGATGTTGTGCGTGGGATGAGTGAAGGCGTCGAAGGGGTCCTCAGCGTGGTCACGCTGCACCTCGGGGTCATGGCAGATCCACTCATTGCCACGCTCGGCCCCTTCGGAGCACCGCGCGAACATCCAGCCCATGAGCTCGCCTACGAGCGCGGGATCGGACTCGTGGGCGCGGCCTGCGGCGATGGCCTCATCGAGCTTGGCGCGCACCTCGTGGGTGTTCTTGAAGATGCCGGTGGTGCCGCAGTAGACGACGCCGGCCAGCTCGTCGCCGTACTTCGTTGAGAAGTCGCGGGCAATCATGGAGCCCATGGAGTGGCCGAACATGAAATGCGGCAGGTCGGGGTACTTTTCGCAGACGAGATCCTTGAAGCGCTTCTCGTCCTCCATCATGGTGTGCGGGCCGGCGTCGCCCCAGTCGCCCCACGTGTCGTTGGCGATTGCCGTGGCGCCGTGGCCCACATGGTCATCGGCCGCCACGATGAAACCGGCGTCCATGAGCGCCACGATCATGTGCAGGTAGCGACGGGAGTGCTCGCCAAAGCCGTGCACAAGCTGCGCGACGCCTACCGGGTCGCAGGCGGGCGCATAGATCCAGCCAGTGACGGTGTCTCGGTTGTTGGTGGAAGGGAAGTGGACCTCATGGAGCATACGGTTCTCCTTTCGGCAGCGGGGTGGCCGCATGGGCCGCCCCATCGGCCGCCCCACCGAAGGGCGGCCCTCGGCTGGATTATCGCAAACAAAGGCTGCCATCCGCCACCCCCATACCGTGCATAAGGTGCAAGATGGTCCGTGAACGAGGGGTCGCTGCCGCGCAACGTGTGGAAATTGCCAATAAGTATGCGTAATAATTCTCGCTAGGGGCTGCGGGTCTACTTTTCAAGATTGGCTGCTTGCATAATCCCAGGTAGATGACGTGCGTGTTTTTGGACTATAAGAGCGAGAAAGTTATAACGCATACTTTTGGCGATTTTGGAAACCCAGGCTGAGAAGAACGGCCAAATATGGATAACGCTTCAGGTCGTTCGGCATGTGAGGAGGGTCGGCGTGTTGCTCGGTATTGTTTGACGAGCAAATGGCCTACCTGCTGAGCCGATGATTTGCTTGCTGCGAGAGTGGTCTATCCGCCCCGCTTGCTTCGCTTACCAGCGCCCGCCGTCCGCCCACCCTGCCCGCTGTTGCCTGCCTCGCTTGCCTGGAAGGGGCAAAAGGGCCCCGTGGTGTCCGCCGCGCTGCTTGAGGAGACGGCCAAGGGCGAACAGGCGAGCGGGGATGCGCCTCGTGCTGAGGCTGCCTGTGCCCCCGAAAACGCCAGCTTCTCCGACGATCTCGAGGCGTTCGCGTCCGACTACGGTCTGACGCGCCGCGAGGCGGAAGTGGTTCCCTACATCTACAAGGGCCGCTCCGCCAAGGTCATTGCAGGCACCCTGTGCGTGTCCGAAAGCACCGTGCGAACCCACATCCGCAGGATCTACGAGAAGACGGAGGTCCACTCCAAACAGGAACTCATCGATCTTATCGACAGGTACTGACGCCGACGCAGGGCGATGGGTGTGGGGTGCGAGGGCGCTTCGGGGGCTGGCGGAAAAAGCCCAAAAGTATGCGTAATACGTCCCCCAGGGACCGCGGGCGTCGGTTTTCAATTTTTGCCCGCCCACATCACCCCAGGTAGATGCCTTACGTGTTTTTGGGGCTATAGCGGCGAGCAAGGTATAACGCATACTTTTGGCGATTTCGGGCACCGGGGGGCATCAGCGCTCGACCGCAAAGTTTTGCAGTTCGCAATAAGTGCAAAACTTTGCGGTTCACGACAGGCACATTGACCTCTTTTCCCGGCGCGGCTTTTCGCCCTTGCCGCTGCTCTACCCCCTCGCGGGGTCTGCTTGCGCGAGCTCCTCCACAAATTGCGCCACAAGGCGGTTGGGGTTGTCGGCGGCGTAGATGGCGTAGCGTCGATACGCGGGGTCGCAGCCGTCAAGCTCGTGAATCTCGCAGCTTGCCCGGTAGCTGAGTGGGATGCTGCTCGCATAGTCGAAGAACTGCCTGCGCGAGAAGAGCCACATCTCGTCGGCGTCGAGGGCATGCATGAAGAACTCGTCCATCGTCGCGGCGTCGATGAACCGCATGGGCGGACGCTGGCTGCAGCCGGTGAAAAGACCGAGCACGCGGTCGAAGTAGTTGTCAAACGACGCACTGGGCCGCGGAATGTAGCGCTTACATACCTGGTTTACATGCACGCGGGGCTGGTCGGGAAAGGTTCCCTTGGGCAGTGCGAGCACGATGGAGTCGTCCATGAGGGGCACGGCGACGTACTTGTTGTCGGAGAGGGTTTCCGGCGCGAGGCTGTAGTCGATGCACACGTCGATCTCTCCTGTGCGCAGCGCGTCCCAGCCGCTCTGCCCGCGCCCATGGAAGGGTTGGACGTTGAGACCGGTGTAGGTCTGCTTCATGCGCAGTTTTGCCAGGGAGATGGCGTCGATGATGGTTCGGTCGTCGAGCGCATAGGCAACGCGCAGAGAATAGCTTGCGTCTGCTCGATAGCGCGCCACCTGTTCAAGCAGCGAATCGTACTCTCCTACCAGCGTTGATGCCTTTTTCAGCACGAGTGAGCCTACGGGTGTGAGGCTTGAAACTGACCCCTCTCGCTGTACAAGCGGCATACCGATCTCGTGTTCGAGGGCGGCGATGTGGCGGCTGAGCGTCGAGGTGGATACATGCAGCTCCTCGGCGGCGCGAGTGATGTTGAGGTGCTTCGCGAAGACGATGAACTCCCTGAATTCACTTATGCCCTCAAGTGCCATGCGTGCCGCCCTTCCCCTTTGCGCAAGATGCCTGCCCCCGTTGCAGATTCTGCAAAGCGCATGGTACCACGTGCAACGCAAGGGCGGAATCTTTGCACGACGCAGTGCCGAACATGTCGGGTTTTGCAATGTGAGGCGGTCCTAGAATGCAAGTCGTGCAGCGCCTGGGGAGGCGCCGCAGGCGGCTGGGCCAATAAGCGCCCCCGCCAACTTACACAAGGGAAGGACCATTCAACATGAGCAACGCCAAGATGTCCCGTCGTGGTTTCCTCGCAGGCGCCGGTGCGGCACTGGCAAGCGCCGGTTTTGCCGGTGTGGCTTTCGCCGACGAGGCTCCCGAGCAGGTTTGGGACCAGGAGTGCGAGGTTCTCGTCTGCGGCTACGGCGCGGCTGGCGCGGCGTGCGCCATCGAGGCTGCCGACAACGGCGCGCAGGTCCTCATCATCGAGAAGGCCGCCCTTCCCGGCGGTTCCATGGCTCGCTGCGGCGGTGCCATCATGGGTGCTGGCACCAAGGTGCAAGAGGCCCTCGGCGTGACCGACAGCGCCGACGCCCTCTTTGACTGGGTCAACACCTGTGTCAACCAGAACTACAACCTCTGCCCCGAGGAGATCATCCGCGCTTATGCCGACATGTCCGGCGAGGACGTCGACTGGATCTGCAACCTGTGCGAGACCTACTGCGGCCACGAGCTCTTCGAGGTTGAGTGGGCCACCGAGAACGAGGGCGCCCAGGACAACGAGGCGACGGGCGACAACGGCAACGGCGTGACCTCGGGCTGCCTCAATGCCGTGGGCTGCGAGTACGAGAAGTTCGGCATTGCAAAGGAAGAGGCTGTGCCCCGTTCGCACTGGGCTCACTCCTATGACGGTGCTCCCAACTCCGGCCCCGAGCTCTTTGACCCGCTGCATGAGTGCATCAACGCCAAGGTCGAGGAGGGCACCATCACCACGCAGTTCAACTGCGCTCTCAAGGATTTCGTCCTGGGCGAGGACGGCGCTGTGATCGGTGTCGTGGCCACCACCGCCGACGGCGAGATTCGCATCAAGGCCAGCAAGGGCGTCATGCTCGCCACCGGTGGCTTCTGCGCTTCCGACGACATGAAGATGCGCTTCTGCCAGGACGCTCTTGGCTACACCACCTACATGTGCCACGACTGCACGGGCGACGGCATCAAGGCCGCCATGCGCATCGGCGCCGACCTGTACAACATGCCCAACTTCTATCCCATCGAGGTTGCCCAGGTTTACCAGTTCGCTCCCAAGTACAACGACGTCTACAACTCCTGGCTCGACATGGACGAGACCGGCACCATGAACGTGCCTGCCCACAACATGGCCGAGTGCCACGGTGGCGTGCGCATCAACGCCGACGCCCAGGTGCTCGACATCGACGGCAACGTCGTGCCTCACCTGTATTGCTCCGGCAACGACACGGGCACCAACATCTTCGGTATTCCTGGCAACTATCCTGGCTGCGGTTGCTATGTCTCCTTCGCGCTTGCCTTCGGCCGTATCGCCGGCCGCAAGCTGGCCGCCGAGCAGGAGGGCGTGAACGTCGAGGTTCCCGCTGATCCCTTCACCGCTGAGGACGTCGTGATCAAGGCCGCCGAGGTTGAGGGGGAGCCCACCGAGACCGTCGACCTTTCCACGGCCACGTTCAAGGACGGCACCTACACCGGCGAGGGCCAGGGCCGCGGCGGCAAGATCAACATCGAGATCGAGGTCAAGGACGGCAAGTTCACGGTGACCTCGCTTACCCATGAGGCAGAGACCCGCGGCATCGGCGCTGAGCCCATCGAGGACGGTACCATTGCCGGCCTCATGGAGGACGCCCAGAGCCCCGAGTTCGACGTCATCGCCGGTGCAACCCTCACCTGCAACGGTGCCGCCGAGGCTCTCACCGACGCCCTGACGCAGGCCGCCGAGTAAAGATTGCGCCTAGTGGCGCTATCCACCAGCACATTCCCCTCCAAAGAGGTCGCCTCCCCCCTGGGCGACCTCTTTTTTGTGTGCCGGACAGTGCGCGAGACATGAGCGTCCGGGCCTGTTCGGGGCCGCGGTGTACGAAAAACGCCAAAAGTATGCGTTATAATGCTCTGGGTTCTCATAGCCTTAGAATGCGCGCGTCATCTACCTGGGATGATAGAAACTCCTCAGGCGCCCGTGAACCCCCCAGTCAGGTTATAACGCATACTTTTGCCCACTTTGGGCACGCGAGTGTGTCGGGGAGGGCTGCCTGCGCGATCGAGGGGGCATCGGACGGGCGATTCTTTGGAGACGGCTGGGTATGGGCGCAACCTTAGCTTGCGCTTGCGACGGATTTGCCTGCTCGTGTCCAGGAGGCCGGCGGCGTACAATTCCAAATCAGTACGGGGGTTTACTGCAGATTACAGCTATTGCTACCAGGCATTTTAGTGCCAGTATGCGGCTTGCTGGAATCGTTGGGCCTCCGCCGGGGTCTTAGTGCGGCGCAAGGGGTGCCGCAAGCCATGTAAGGAGGACTGCACATGAGCTCTATCTCTCGTCGTGACCTTCTCAAGAACGCCGCCGCCGGCAGTGCCGCAGTTGCCGCGCTGGGTATGGCCGGGGTTGCCTCGGCCGACGAGGCCGCGCCTGCCGCTGGCCAGCACAGCTGGGAGGTTAAGCCTGAGCCCATCACTGAGGTTTCCGAGACCGTCGACTGCGACGTGCTCATCATCGGCGGCGGCTATTCGGGCTGCTCTTGCGCTTGCAACGCTGCCCAGAACGGCCTCAACACGGTCCTGGTCGAGAAGGACGACGTCCTCAACGGTCATGGCGTGGGCGGCACCGGCGCCATCAAGAGCCGTGTGATGGACGAGAACGGCGTCGTGCTCGACAAGCCCATCGAGATGGAGCGCTGGGTCGCCACTTGCGGCAATCGCTGCAACGAGAAGATCGTTGGCAAGTTCTTTCGCGAGTCCGAGCGCTGCATGAACTGGCTGCTCGACCTGGGCGAGGAGTACGGCATGAGCTGCATGCTCACCGTTGGCTCCAACTCCACCGTGCACCCCGAGGCCTCCTGCTACCACATGCTTTTCGGTGGCGACTTCTATGATCAGTACGGCTTTGCCAAGGCCGTTGAGTACATGCTGGCTGACGCAGCCGAGAAGGCTGGCGCCCAGATTGTGTTCAACATGCCTGCCGTTCAGCTCGTGCAGGACGAGTCCGGCGCCGTGACGGGTGCCATCTGCCAGAATGCCGATGGCGACTACGTGCAGTACAACGCTGCCAAGGGTGTTGTCCTGGCTACGGGCGACGTTTCCTGGAACGACGAGTACCTCGAGGAGTTCGCTCCCATCGCCCTTCAGGTGAAGTCGCGCCTCTGCGGTGACCTGGGCAACGTCGGCGACGGCCACAACATGGCCGCTTGGGCTGGCGCTGCTTTCCAGCCCGCTCCCTGGCCCACGATGATGCACCCCCAGGCCGCTGGCATGTTCCACGGCCCCTTCCTCTTCATCAACCCCGAGGGCAAGCGCTTCATGAACGAGGCTACCTGGGTGCAGGGCAAGTGCGTCGGCATCATGGTCAACGGCGGCTCCAACCATGCCTGGTCGATCTTCGACTCCAACTTCGAGGCTGACAACACCGCTTCGCTCGAGTTCGGCGGCGGTATGTTCTGGGACAGCTTCCGCGCCGTGGGTACCACGCCTGCCGACGCCTCGGCCTCCCACGCCAAGACCGTGAAGGAAGGTGTGGAGAACACGCCCGACTACTACAAGTGCGCCGACACCATCGAGGAGCTCGTCGAGCAGCTTGACGTGCCCGCTGACGTCGCCCTTGAGACCATCGCCCACTACAACGAGCTGTGCGAGGCCGGCGAGGATACCGACTTCTACAAGGAGAGCCATTTCCTCTTCCCCATCAAGCAGGGCCCCTTCTACGCTGTTGAGGTCGGCCCGGGCCTGCTGGGCGTGTGCGGCGGCATCCAGATCAACGACGATTTCCAGGCCGTCGACGCCAACAACCAGCCCATCGAGGGCCTCTATGCCATCGGTAACTGCGCTGGCGGCATGTACGCCTACGACTATCCCATCAACATCCAGGGCAACAGCCACGGCCGTTGCCTCATGGAGGGCAAGTGCCTCGCCGAGCAACTCGCCGGCGTGAGTGAGTAGTCAAACCCGCCCGGTAGTTTGGATTGATGATGGCCCCGTGCCTGGGAAATGCCTGGGTGCGGGGCCATTCTCATATGAGGGTGCGTGCTCTTGCTCAAAAGTTCATGAGCTCGGGGTATAATGATGAGCCTATGCAAAACTGGGAACTGGCGCGTGAAAAGAAGCCTCTCAACTCGATTGCTCCGTTGATGTAGCGAACAGGAAAGGAGTCTGGGCATGAATGAGGACTATTTTCCCGTTGTGGTGCAGGCGCTGGCAGGGGATGACTTTACGGTCTATGCCTATTATTCCGACGGATCAATTCGCCTGGCGGATATTAAGCCGATCATTGAACAGGGAGGGATTTTCTCTCGGCTTGCAGACCCTACCTTCTTCCGTGATCGGCTGACGGTTATGAACCAGGCAGTTGCGTGGGATGTGACAGGCACTCATGACTGTGCTTCATGCATCGATTTGGACCCTGTCGAGATGTATGAGACTGCGCATGTTGTTTCCGACCCACTGGGTGACGCCGCATAATGAATTGGTGCCGTGCAGTGTAAGGCATTCATTCTGACGGTTGTCAAACAACTTTAGTTTAAAGAGGACATCTGATGTCGCTGAGTAGCACAGACGCCGCATTCGCCCACCTTCAGGAGCTACTCGATGGGCTGCCTGGCATGCAGGAGCTTGGCGAGAAGGCGCGCTTGGCGCATGTCGCCGACGAAGCCGCAGCGCTCGATCGCGAGCTGACGGCCGCGCGGGCCACCTTCGCTCTTCGCGAGTCCGACCTTGCCGAGGCACGTGCGCAGCTGGAGGCAGCTGAGACGGCGCAGGACGCCGGCCGTGCCGACCATTTCCGCCGAGAGGTTCTCTTCTGCGCCGACCAGGTGGCCCTTGCCAAAGGGCCGGTCAACGAGGCTGAGTTTAGGATTGGCAACCTGCTCAAACGCGAGGGCGCCGAGAGCCTCCAGGTGCTGCGGAGCCACGCGCTCGAACCTGATGCTCTTTCCGACTTCGACGCTCGTATCGCCGCCTACCAGGACGACTACCAGCGTACATACGCGTTGTGCCAGAGCGTCGAGGATTCCGAAGGCTCTTGGGAGTAGTTCTGCCAGACAAAGGCGGAAATTTCGCAGCGGGGTGCATGGGTTTTGATATGGCGCCCGGGGTCTCAGTGGGTGCCGGCCAAGCATCGGCGGCACCCGACCTCCCCATGGTCTTGCTCAAGCGTCGTCTTCGCGTCTCAACCGGCGCTGGCCAAGCATCGATGGCGGCCGATTCCTAAAAGAAGCGACTACAATCTTTTGCCTTACAACTTAGGCGGCATATGAAACTTAGCTTGGGCGTCGGCTCGAAGGCTTTCAAGGTTATCGAGCGCCGGCAAAAGCCTGATGCAGCGATACCCCAGTTCGATGAGCCCCTCTTTCTGGGTCTCACCCGTGAGCGCTACAATCTCATGCTCGACCGCTGGTATGACGTTATGGGCTTTGACAAGGAGACGGGCCTGCCACGCGTCTCGACGTTTGAGGCCAACGATATGATGGACGTGGCCGACCGCCTCATCAACGAGTACGGTGTCAACCTGCCCGCGTAAAAACACCTACTGGCATCATTGCCCCGGGCTCCTGAACGCGTCGAGCGCCAGGAGCTCGGGGTGCGGGTTGTCAAAGAAGGGCTCGAGCAACTCGATTGAGCGGTATCCCAGGCGTACGAGGCCGCGTTCTTCAAACTGATGCAGGGCACGACCTGCGCTCATGCGGTCTGAGTCGGCAAGAAGCGCCATGTCGGCCTGACCCAGGGCGATTTTGCAGAACCTCTCATTGCTGCGTCTGGCGAGCTGGGCGATGCGACCAAGGAGCATATGAATCCTGTCGGCCGCCTTTATCTGGGCTATCACGCGTGACTGGAAATACATGGCGCATGATACGTTCATAAAGGCAGTAGAGGTGACTTGCTGGGATTGCGCGGGGTCCATCGCCTCAAGCTTTCGACGCAGCGTTCGTGCCGGCGCAGAGCACACACAGGCCTTGGTGAGGGCGCGCATATGGTACATGTTGGCGATGTCGCGCCCTGAGTACAGTTCGGCCAGCCCAAAGGAATCGCCGCGCCCGTACAGCGCTGCCGTGCGTGTCTCCATGTTCTCGGTGTTGGGAATACAGGCGAAAACTCCCCCCTGAATGACATAGGCGCGCTGCTCAAAGCGTGCGTCAGCCCAGAGTTCCTCCCCGGGTTCAAGTGTGGCGACCATGGGGAAGAGGGGAGAGCCCCCTGGGGAGCAAGGCGCGGCGCACATATGCCCCAACGGGCACATCGTGCGCGCAAGGCAATGAACGAGCTGAGATTCTTCCTGGTAACTGGCGCCGTTGACGTGCATGGGCTCCCCTTCCCGTCTCCCATTTGTCTTGCCCAGTATAGGTTGGGGCGTCGCTCGCGCGCCTTCCCCAAACGGGGAAGAAAAAGGCGAATTGCAACGGGTGCAGCATTGATTGGGGCCTGCATTGATATCCGGTCAGCACAAACGCCCGCCTTGAAGTGCGCGGCATGCAGCAGAGTCCCAAGGCCCTTGTCTTTAACATTCTTCTTGCGGTGCGGGTACTGGGAACCACCTGCTCAAGGGGTCGGTGTGATGCCGGGACGCCGCAGTCGGAACAATGTAATGGGGAGGAGAAACATGGTTGCACACAACGATGCCATTGCCGACACCCAGCGCGAGGGCGTCTCCAGGCGCGGGTTCTTTGGTGGGGTTGGCGCTGCCGTCGGCGTCGCCGCAGTGGGAGCGGCTCACGGCGCGTTTGCCGAGGATGCCACGGCCGACAAGGACGCGATTGCGCCGGCTTTGGGCCACATCAACCATCTGAGCTACATCTGTGCGGGCTGCCGTATGTGCGAGATCACCTGCACGTTGGCACATGAGGGCAAGGTTCAGCCGACGCTTGCACGCAACATCGTGCACAAGAACATCCAGGCCGGCGACGTCACCCACGTGCTGTACTGCCAGCAGTGCGACGACCCTAAGTGCCTGAAGGCCTGCCCCACCGGGGCCCTGCACGTCGACCCCGACACGGGCGCCCGCGTCATCGACCAGGACGTGTGCGTCGGCTGCCAGAGCTGCCTGAACGCCTGCATCTTCGCGGCCGCGGGCCAGGGCGAGAGCCGCATCAAGTACAACCCCGAGACCAACACCTGCTTCAAGTGCGACCTGTGCGGCGGCGAGCCCAAGTGCGTGCAGTACTGTCCGCTCGGTGCCAGCCAGTCTTCTTGGATTGAGTACCGCGACATCATCCGTCCCGGTATCGACGACTACGTTGAGGAAGAAACCGTGGAAGGCGCGCACGATCACGTCACGTTTGACCGCGAGATCGGTGGCCAGCAGGCAGCCAAGTGCCGCGAGGCCAAGCCGTGGGCGCTCGTGACGACGGACAACGGCGTGGAGGCCGTGGGCACCATGGGCTCGAGCGACGGCGGCGCGCTGCGCCTGACGCTGCATGCCGAGTTCAAGGACGCCGACGGCAACGTGCTGGGCTCCAGCGTCGAGGTTCGTCGCTTGCTGCGCATGCACGACGAGTGCGACCTCGAGCTGTCCTGCGACGGTATTTCCGCCGATCAGGTCGCCGTGGTCACCATCGCCGGCGACGTGAGCTACTGGGTCGACGGAGTCGACGAGGAGTACTAACGTCCCGTTCCCCGGCAACATTCATTCAAGGAGAATGACATGGCAGATGCGCTGTACGGGTACGTTGGTACCCTGCTCAAGATCAACCTCACCGACGCCACCGTCGAGAAGATTCCGACCACGACCTACGATGTGGACAAGTGGATCGGCGGCCGCGGCCTGGGCTCCATCATCCAGTGGACCGAGTGCTCCCCCGAAGTGGGCGCCTTCGATCCGGAGAACATCATCACCTTCCTGACGGGCCCCGTCACCGGCACCGTGTGCGACGGCGGCCGCACCATCGTGCAGGCTGTGAGCCCCATCGGCTACCCCGACACGGGCTCTTTCTGCCGTTCAACCTTCGGCGGTGGCTTTGGCGCCGAGCTCAAGTTCGCCGGCTATGACGGCATCATCATCACCGGTCAGTCTGAGAAGCCCGTCTACCTCTACATCGACGACGACGTGGTCGAGATCCGCGACGCCGCAGACCTGTGGGGCCTGGACAACTTCGCCACCCAGAACGAGCTGTGGAAGCGCTCCGACAACAAGGCCGTCGTCGCCTCTATCGGCCCCGCCGGTGAGCACCAGTGCCTGATGTCCACTATCCTGTGCAACGAGTCCTCGGTCACGGGCCTGGGCTCCTTCGGTGCCGTCATGGGCAACAAGAACCTCAAGGCCATCTCGGTGCAGGGCACGGGCGGCGTTCCGATCGCCGATCCCGAGGGCCTGCTCGAGTTCGTCACGCACTTCCAAAGCCTCGCTTGCCGCAAGCTTTACGAGACCGACGACGAGCACAACTTCCCCAACTCGTTCCTCGGCTCCTGGCTTGCCTGCCTGGCGCTCAAGGACTCCAACCTCTACAAGGAGGTTCGCGACCCCAACAGCAAGCTTGAGCTGGGTTATTCCGGCTGCTACGGCTGCACGTTCGGCGGCTGCGGCTACACGGTGCGCTACAAGGACGGCTCCAACATCTCCATCGGCCAGTTCAAGTGCACTGAGGCCATCCCCACCAACGGCGAGATGACGCAGACGGGCGAGTTCGTGGGCCGCACGCACATCAAGCGCCTCACGCTCAACGAGCGCCTGGGCTTCTCCGACTGCACGCTGTGGTTCCAGGGCCTCGACCCCATGGTGGACGCCGGCATCCTCAACGAGGAGACCACCGGCATGGACTGGAGCGACTTCGGTTCGGCCGAGTTTACCGAGAAGCTCATGTACGACATCGCCTATCGCCGCACCGACGTGGGTGACGCCCTGGCCAAGGGCTACCGCTACTTCCTTGAGGATTTCGTGGGCACCCCTGAGGCCATCCGCTACTACCGCGCCATCCGCGGCGTGCGTAACTCGCCCAAGCACAATGGCGGCGGCTGCGGCAACTGGTATGAGCCCGGCGCCTATCTGGCCCACGGCCTGCTGCGCTTTGCGACCTCCAACCTGTGCGCCGTTGACATTCGCTGCACGGGTTCGGAGACGCACCTGAACTTCGCCGTCAACCCCAAGCTCGGCAGCCTGGGTGACGAGAAGCTCCAGGCCTGGACCGACGCCAACTCCATGAAGCGCTTTGGCAACGTGGAGACGCAGCGCGACGTGCAGAACTGGAACTGGGAGAGCCCCTACGCCGGTACCTACATCAAGTGGAGCCACAGCTTCAAGGCGTTCCTCGACTCGGCTCTGTTCTGCTTCATGCAGGAAGGCTCGGGCATCGCCACGTCCAACTACACCGACGACCTTACCGGCGACGACCATATCGCGGCCGAGCTCTACTCCTGCGTCACGGGCAAGGAGTTCACGCCTGAGGACGAGGACGCCTTCGGCTGGCGTATGTATCTGCTCGAGCGCTCCATCCTGTTGTGCCAGGGCCTCACGCGCGCCGATGACGAGCTGTTCGACGAGGTGTACGAGGAGTACGCCACCGAGAACGTGAGTAAGAGCATCTACCAGATGGACACGGGACTTACCCGTGAGCGTTTCGACGGCATGCTCGAGCGTTTCTATGACGCCATGGGCATGGATCACGAGACCGGTTACCCCTGCCGTTCCACTTACGAGCAGCTCAACATCCCCGAGATTGCCGACCGCCTCGAGGAGGAGTACGGCTTGAACTTGCCCGCCTAAGGGAAGACCGTCCTCGTTTGAGGCGTACCTCTCCTTTGGTTGACTGAGACGCGGCGAAATACCAGCGGGTCCCCCCCTCCTGCAGACGCAGCCGCGTCACCCCTGTTTTGCCCTGCACGTCGGCCCCCCAACGACGTGCAGGGCATCTTGCGTAGAGATGCGTGCGACACGAACGGAGCTTGCCGTGGAAGTCATAGCGACCGTGGACAAGAAGGATTGCCCTGTTTCGGTACCGGTGCAGGCCTATTGCGCCCCTGGCGTGCTTTGCGAGGAGCAGCTGCCGCTCCAGCGAGAGCAGCTGCTCGACGTCTTCGTCAACGACATCCTTACCATGCGCGTGGGATGCAGCGAGGGGTCGCTCGTGGAGCTCGTGGTGGGCAGGCTCTTCACCGAGGGGCTGATAACGGGAATTGACGAGATAGATTGCATGTCGGTGTGCGACCGTTCGATGCGTGCTGACGTGTATCTCAAAAACCGCGAGGCCGACTTGTCGCGTCGCCACATCGAGACGGTGCCTACGTGTTGCACTATGAACCGTACACTCAACGACTATTTCAGCAAGGGAGAGACCTTGCGCCCCGTGCAGCCCATTGCCTGGTCGCCCGATTGGGTACTCGACGCCGCCCGGGATTTTCGCCGCGACACTCCCATGCACCGTGCCACAGGGGGCTCTCATAGTTGCCGGCTGGTGGGCGAGGGCGGTGTGCTCGTGTGTTGCGAGGACATCGGTCGGCACAACGCACTGGACAAGGCGATCGGCATGGCCCTGACGCGCGGCATCGACCTGCGCGCATGTGTGGCGTTTACGAGCGGGCGAGTGCCCACAGACATGGCGGTGAAGGCCGTGCGGGCGGGCATCCCCGTCTTGGCGACTTGCAAAGTCGCCACCGACAAGGCGTTGGACCTGGCCCGCGAGTACGGCCTGACGCTCGTTGTGCAGGCGACGTGCGAGTCGTTTCGGATTCTGTGCGGCGAGCTGCCGCGAGGTGGGCTTGCTGCAGGCGCGGCGTAGGGGGTATGGCCATGGTGGCGAATCTAGCGGTGGTTGAAGGCGTGGGCGAGGCCGTGGGGCGCTGTGCGCCAGACGTGGTCAAGCAGGCCCCGGAGGCCGTAGGGGCCCCACCCCGCATCCGGCTCACGGGCATCTTGGTGGAGGACGGCCGCGTTCTTGTACAGCGTCAGGTATTGAAGGAGCGGGCGCACTGGAACTTCCCGGGAGGGGCCTTGGAGCCCGGCGAGACTCTGAGGGAGTGCCTGCGGCGTGAGATGCGGGAGGAGTGCGGCCTGGAGGTAGAAGTGGGCGAACTGCTCTATGTGTGCGATCGCTTCCGCTCTTTGGGCAGACAGACGGTGGACATGAGCTTCTTGGTGCACCGGGTGGGCGGCGAGCTTCAGGAGGGCCCGCATGTGGACGGCCAGGGAGAGTATTTCGCGGCTGCCCGCATGGTGCCCGTCGATGACCTGCCGCGTTACGGCTTCTCAGACAAGCTTGTACGCCTCGTGCGCGAGGGCTTTCCAGACAGGGGTACCTACCAGGGAGATTTCCACGAGTTCTACGGCTAGCGGCGCCGTGTGGTTAAAGCGTCGCCTTTTGGAATCGCGCGAATTCCTCGGGCGTGTCGAGGTCGCAGAAGACGTCGCGTCCGATGACCGGGGGGATGTCGGCGGGGACGGCTGCGAGCGCGCCCGAGCGGAAGAGCTGGCGGGCGCCTTCATCGCCGGCGAGAGTTTCGAACAAAGGGAGCGTCTCGCGGGGGAAGAGACAGGGGTTGCCCTGACGCGTGCCACAGCGTGAACGCAGGGCAACCGGCGCGGGTGCGGCGTCGGGAGCCTCGGTACCCCGTATCCGCCCGAACGCCGCAATGAGGGCATCGAGATGCTCGGCCTCTACAAACGGCTGGTCAGCCGCCATAAAGATGATCGCGTCGAAATCGAGCGCACGCGCATGCTGCGCGGCAATGCGCACGGAGGTCGACTGCCCCTGCGACCAGGCGTCGTTGCGCAGCTCGACGAGTCGGCGCTGTGCGGTCTCGCTGTAGGGCCCCGCTGGTTTCTCAAGCCTCTTGAGCTGGTCGAATCCTGCACAGCTCTCAAGTACTGGTGTCATTTTCCCCGCATGGGCACCTGTCACCACGGCAACCTGGAAGGCGTGGCTGTCCAAGGCGACCTCGCAGGCATGTTCCAGCAGGCATGTGCCGAGCCCGTCATGCCCCAAATAGGGTGCAAGCAGCTTGGGGAAGCCCATGCGCGAGGAGGAACCCGCCGCCAACACGCAGGCAAGAACGCACGGCGTCTTTCTGTTCTTGCTGATGGGGAGGTACATGGCCGACCTTCTTTCTTGCGTGTGCGACAAACGGGCCCCGTCGGGGCCATGGTGCGAAGTTCTCACACTACCCTGCATCCTACGTTGCTCCGCGCGTGGCCGACATTCCCCGATTGGGGTATTCTTACGGGGTGTAAGACGCGCAGCGTGAGCGCGGGTAGCCAGGGGGGACGAGGACATGACGCAGCCAGCAAACGATGTGGCCAGGCAGCAGCCGGGAATTTCATACACCCCACTGCCCTCGAAGGTGCGCATTCCGGTTTGCATGGCCGACGCCGTCGCAAGGCGTCAGGTAAACGCGAAGCTCAACCTCGGGTTGACCCGTGGGCTCACGAGCGTCGTAGCTTCGGCCGGGTACGGCAAAACCACCTCGGTCGCGGCATGGGCCTCCTCGGTTGGCGGGGAGTGTGCCGTCTCCTGGTATTCGGTGGGTGCGCAGGACGCTGTGGTGGGGGTGTTCTGGCGTTATGTTTCGGCGTCGCTGTGCGAAGCGGACGTCTCGCTTAGGCAGGCGCTTTCCGACCTGAGCTTTCCCGACGACCCGGCCCTGCTGCGCAACGCGATAAGCTGCCTCATCGTCGCCGCAGGCGCACTGCCACGCCGGGTCGTTCTGGTCCTCGATGACTTCCATGTGGTGCAAGACGAGCCCGACATCGCCCAAAGCGTGCAGTACCTCCTTCAAAACCTCCCTGCGAACATGCATCTGGTCGTGACCTCCCGCCGGCCGCTTGCCCTGCAGCTTGCCCGCCTGCGTGTGGCAGGCCAGCTCATGGCCATCGACGAGAACGACCTGCGTTTCACGGCAGACGAGGCGGCCGAGTTTTTCTCCCGTGCAGGCTGCGTCGCCCCCGAATCGCTCGAGGCGCCCGCCGCAGCTTGCGCCTTCACGTCCGACGGCCTCGCCCGCATCGAGGCCCACACGCACGGCTGGCCCGCAGGCTGTCGGCTCGTCGCCATGCTGGGCGACGCCGATGACGCGCGGGGCGCGCACGACCAGGTGCGCGCCGGCATGAACGACTACCTTTTCGAGGAGGTCTTCCTGGCGCTCCCCGCCGACCAGCGCGACTTCCTCGTCAAGACGTCGGTCGTTGACTCGTTCTGCCCCTCGTTGGCCGCCGCGCTCACAGGTATGTCCTGCCCTCAGGCCGCGGGCATGGCAGAGGCGCTTGCCAGGGGTGATCTCTTCATCGCTCGCATCGACCAGGGCGGGTCTGAGAGCTGGTACCGCTATCACATGCTTTTTGCCGACATGCTCGCGACGCGCGCCGCGGCGCTCGCCCCCGAGGAGCTTGAGGGGTGCCGCAAGGCCGCGCGCGACTGGTACGCCCGCCACGGGTACCTCGATCAGGCGGTCTCCATGTGCGTGGTCTTGACCGACTGGGACGGTCTGCGCGACCTCGTCGTCGCCAATTGGAAGTCGCTCTATATGACCGACTCCCACCAGACGCTCGTGCGCTGGGCCTCGCAGATGCCACAGGCGCGCGTGCTCGACAGCCCCTTCCTCTGCGCGGTCCTCGCCATGCCCTATGCCATTGCGGGGCAAATCGAGCTGGCAAACTCCCTGGTCATGCATGCGGTGGAGCGCCTGAAGCCCAACGAGGACTTCCTTTTTGCCATGTGCATGGTGCAAAAGGCGTTCCTCGCCGCGTGCAGGGCGCGTTTCGCCGACATGCGCAAGTTTGCCGAAAGCGCGCTTGAGTACCTGCCGCAGGAGGAGTACTACTTGCGGGGCATGATGTTTCAGGTGCTGGCGTCGTCGTACTCACCGACCGAGCCGCTGCGCTCGCGTGCCTTACTTCATGAGGCCCTGCAGATGCAGGAGCCCTTCGGCAACAGGAACCTGACGTGTTCGGCGCTGGGCAACCTTGCGATGTGCTGCGCGAATCTGGGGCTGTACGACGAGTCGCAGATGCACGCCGCCTCGGCGCTGGGCCTCTACAGCGAGGCCGAGGGCGCCTGCAAGCCGATGCTTGCCTATGCCTGGCTCGCCCAGGCAATCGTGGCGCATCAGTTGGGCAGGTTTGACCAGGCCGAGCGGGACCTCGACGCCTACAGGCGGCTGACCGATTTGCAGGGAGGCACGTCCGAGATGGTGGCGCAGGCATGCGTGCTGCGCGCGAAGGTGCGTGTCTGCAGGGGCGACATGCCGGGTGCCGAGGCCGCGTTCACGCGTGCTCTGAACGCCAGCGTCGCCGGTGCGGCGCAGGCGTTTCCGGGCGCGGTCCTTGTCAAGCCTTGCGCCGCCGTGGTGAAGGGCCGGGTGGATGCCTGCCTGTCCGCGCGTGACGAGCACCGCGGCGCCCTGCGCGCGCTTGCCGCCGTCGCCGCGTACTGTCTGGGCGAAGCCGCCCCGGACATGTGCGAGGAGTATTGCGCCTTTGCCGAGGGCATCGACAAAGGCGAGCGTGCGCTTTACATCTACGCCAATGTGGCCGGCGCCATGCTGTGCGAGCAGGCGGCCCTCACTGTGCGGGCCGACGCGTGCCTGGCCCGGGCGGCTTCCCTGGCCGCACAGACAAGCTCGCCCATGCTTCTTGCCGAGAACGTGGAGGCCCTGCGTCCCGTAGCGCAAAGGCTTCTCGCCACATCGCGCGACATGGGCGTCGTGGCGTGCCTGGGCAGGCTGTATGAGGGTGCAAGGGCGCTGGACTCCTCCTCGGCGCAGGCGTGTGAGGTGCGCCTCACCGATCGCGAGCTCGATGTGATGCGCCTGGTGGCGGCGGGCATGTCGGTGGCCCAGGCTGCCGAGCACATGGTGGTATCGCGCGAGACGGTGAAGAAGCACCTGGCAAACATCTACGCCAAGCTGGACGTTCACTCCAAAATGCAGGCAGTGGCCCTGTTGCGCGAGCGCGGTGTGCTGTAGGCGCCTCAGTTGCTTACGCCCGCGCCTCTGCCTGCCTGCTACATCATCGTGTCGGTCGCGCCGCTCGACGCGGGGTATGTCGGCTCAACGGGGGCGTTCGTGGCATCCCATAGGCCGTCCCAGCCTATGCCTTGGGCTGTGTGACGCCTGTTCGTCTTGCAGGAGAAAACGGCAAGGTCGCGCCACACAGGCAGGTAGTAGGGAAACTCCGGGTCGTCGCGGCGCTGAAGGAGCCCGGCCACTTCCTTGGGGGTCACGCCGTTGGGATAGGTGCGTGTGCGAAAGAGGCCGAAGTAGGTCACGGCATCCTCGAGGCTTCTCAGGGGCTGTCCGTAATCGAGCCGTATGCGCATGCCACAGACCTGCGGGTCAACGTCGCGATTGCGTTCGAGCGACTTCGCAAAGTCGTTCACAACGGGTCGCGGGTCATAGGGATTGTGCGCGTGAATCTTGTTGATGACGAGCACGCGGTGCGCCCCGGCGCGACAAGCTGCCGCATAGGCGTCCTCGAAAGAGGCAGACAGGCAGAATATGGCCAGGTCATAGGCATTGACGGCTTGTTGCGGAGATGGACCTGGATCCCATGCGCGACGGCGCGGACCTCGCTTGGCGAGTCTGCTTCCAGACCTTGCCGGCAAACGCGTCTCGCGTTTGCCCAGCTCCCAGGTGAACATGTCGGCGCAGTGAGGATGCACGTTGGTCGCCCCGGTGCGACGCGCCTCTTCGCTGAGATGGGCGATTGCCTGGTCAGAGCGGTCGACGGCATCGATGTGCCCAGCATGTTCGGTAAGAGCCAAGCTCAGCTGTCCCATGCCGCATCCTGCGTCGAGCACGCGTCCGCCGCGGGGGCATTGTGCCGCTGCAAGGCGGGCCAGGTCACGAAAATACGGGCTCAGCCTGTCGGCGTCTTCCATAAAGCGCAAGATGTCGGGTGTCCAGCAGCTCATGCGCATACGGCTGTCGCCTTCCTTTCCGTGCCAGCGTCCTCTTCGTCCAAATGCCCCTGCTCCACAGGCGAGCGATCGTGCCCGTCTTCCTTGGCAACTCGGTATGTCACGAGCTTCTCGCCCCGTGCGGCAAGCTCCTCGCGGCATGCGGCAATGCGGGCCACCTCCACGGGCGCGAAGAGGTCGAGCGTGCAGCCGGGCAGGTCGTCGGTGTGCCGGAGCCTTTCTGTGCGCGAGGCCTGAATCTGCGCGAGTGCGGCGAGCGCAATCTCTTCGGGTTCACGCCCGCCTAGGAACATGCCGATAGGGCCGTACACACGCGAGAGGTCGGCGGGGGTGAACCCCATGGCCAGCAGCGCCGTGTGGCGGTCGGCCAACGTCTCGGCGTGGCCCAGGCAGCCGATGTAGCCGGCGTTGCTCTTTAAGGCGCTGGCGAGTGCGGGGGTGTCGATTTTGGCGTCATGCGTGAGGGCGCACACGGCGTCTTGGGGTCCCAGGTTGAGTTGGGGGAGCACCTCTTGCGGCCATGACTCGAACAACTCGTCGGCACCCTTGTGGATGCGCGATGCCTGCGTGAACGTGCGTCGGGGGTCAATCACCACCGTGCGGTACCCCACGCACCGCGCGAGCTCGCACAGGGCGGAAGCGATGTGGACCGCGCCCACGCACACGATGCGAGGGGCGGCCTTCTCCGCTTGACGCGCCGCGCGCATCAGCGCAAGCACCTCGTCGTCGAAGGGGCGAACCCGTATCTCGAACGACCCGCCGCACGGAACGTCAAGCCCCCAGGTTTCGGGGGAGGCATCCAGCTCGGACTCGCTGAATACGAGGGTCTTTGCCTGGCCGCTTTCGATGACCTCGCGTGCGGCTTCAAACACGGCCCCCTCGATGCAGCCGCCCGACACAGACCCTGCCACGTCGCCGAGCTCGTTGACGGCCATAAGGGCGCCCTTGTCGCGTGGTCCCGTGCCGCCCGAGGTGCCAACCATCTGGGCCAGTGCGAACCGCCGCCCCTTGCGGTACCAGCGTTCCATGCTTTCAATGGGTTCCTTCATCGCCGCAGCCCCCTAGTCCTGTGTTCGGCGCGAGTCGCACAATTCAACAGGTGCCAGGTTAGGCGCAGGGGTTTCGGCCCCCCATTCCCCGCCCGGGGTATCTCATGGGGTATATGGTGCGCTGGCCCCTTTCCGCCATGGAACCCAACCTATGTTCTCCCTGTTCAACAGCCTTGAGAACCCCATGGCCACCACCTTGTAGGCCCGTGGCATTCCCCACGGGATTACCCGCGTGGGGAATGTCGTCCCCCGCCTTGCGCAACTAGATTGTTCAGCGTGGTCATCCATGCAAACAATCTAGTAGGGGAGAGATGCACATGGCGCAAGAAGTAACACGCCGCGACTTCCTCGCGGTTGGCGGTGCCGGTGTTGCCGGCCTGGCAGCCAGCCTGGGAATCAACTCGGTCATCGGCGCGCCCGAGGAGGCTCACGCCGAGGTCGCCGCTGTCACGGACTTTGTCTACACCTGTCCTGTCTGCGGCCAGAAGACCGCCGACTACGAGGCGCTCAAGGCCCACTTCGAGGAAAATCACCCCGAGGCCGCCGTGCCTGAGTGCGCGACGCTCACTATCAATGGCACAGAAGTGAAGGTCCAGGTAGAGCCCCAGTGGACCCTGCGCGAGACGCTTCAGCGCGCCGTGGGACTCACCGGTTGCGCCAAGGAGATGTGCGACCGCGGTGGCTGCGGCTCGTGCAGCGTGCTCATCGACGGCGTACCTGCGCTCTCTTGCTCCACGCTCGCCGTTGAGGTCCAGGGCCGTCAGATCGAGACCTCCGAGGGCATTGCCGCCACGCCCAAGTGGCGCCCGCTCGTGGAGGCATATGCCAAGTACGACGCCGCCCAGTGCGGTTACTGCACGCCCGGCCAGTTCACGGTGGCCAAGTACATCATCGAGAAGTACGGCCAGCCCACGGCTGAGCAGATTCGCGAGGAGCTGTCGGGCAACATCTGCCGCTGCGGCACTTACTCGCGTCATGTCGCTGCCATCCAGGAGGCTGCCGCCGCCATTGCCGAGGGTCAGGAGCACCTGCCTGAGACCGACGACGAGACGTTTGTGGCAAACATCAACGCCGCGACTGCAAGGGAGGCATAAATCATGGGAGCAACCTCTACGTGGGAGCTTGAGGGCGTAAACCAGGACCGCGAGGATTTCAAGATCGTCGGTACCTGGGGCCACGAGGGCCGTCAGAGCTGGGACATGGTCTCCGGCGCCGCCAAGTACCCCACCGACCTGTGGATGGACGGCACTCTTACCGCCATGGCGCTGCGCAGCCCCTATGGCCATGCGCGCGTGAAGTCGCTCGACATCTCCGAGGCCGAGCAGATTGAGGGCGTCAAGCTCGTGCTCACCTATGAGGACGAGGAACTTGCCAGCATGCCCAAGTACCGTCCCTCCTACTATCAGTTCGGCGGAAGCCCGCTTCTGGGCGACGAGGCCGAGTTCGAGGGCGACGAGGTCGGCGCTGTCGTTGTGGCCATCAACGAGGAAGTTTGCCGCCGCGCCCTTGCTGCCATCAAGGTCGACTGGGAGGTTCTTCCCTTCGTGCTCGACGCACGAGAGGCGGCCAAGCCCGGCGCCCCCATCCTGCGCCCCGAGATGAACCCCGACTCCAACATGACCGGCAACACGTTCGGTGCCGCCGTTGAGTGGGAGATCGGCTGTGCCGAGGAGGGGTTCAAGGAGTCCGACCACGTCGAGGTCATCAACTACGGCCGTCCCATGTGGAGCCAGTTCCGTTCCATGCCGCCGGCGTACTTCTCCTACTGGGCCGACGACCCCTGGGGCAACCCCGACGGCGAGAAGATGTGCTACGTCACCAACCACGCCCACTTCCCTTCGAACGGCCCAATCGTGGCTGCGTTCATGGGTCAGGGCTCCTATGCCGACAAGTTCCGCGCCCTCACGCCCTACATGGCCTCGCGCTACTGCGACTTCGTGGAGAAGCGCGGCGCCCAGTTTGCCCCCGTGCTCTCCAAGCGCCTGGGTGGCGTGCCCATTCGTTACGTGCAGAGCCGCCGCGAGGCGTTTGACGCCGCCGTGCCGCAGACCTACCTCACGGTGCGCATCGGCTTCGACGACGAGGGCAACCTGCTCGCCGTTCAGTCCAAGAACGTCCATCAGACGGGTGCGCGCGGCGGTTATGGCGACAAGACGCACGGCCACCTGGTGCTTCCGCCCAACGCCCAGAGCTTCAAGCAGACGACTTGCCCCAACATCTACTCGGAGATGGGTTACTACGTCACCAACGGCGCCTGCACCACGGCCGACCCCGGTCAGCCTGGCTACGAGCCGGTGAACCTGGCGTTCCACAAGATCGCCGACACGCTGGGCATGGATCCCTGCGACGTCATCATGAAGAACGTCGCTGTGACCGACCCCTCGCTTTCTGCCTGCATGGACGCGGGCAAGGCGGCCTTCGGCTGGGACGAGAAGTGGCACCTGGCAGGCCAGCGCACGCTCGAGGACGGGCGCATGCACGGCGTCGCCGTGCGCTATGCCGCCTCGCAGACCTGGGGCATGATCAGCTACAACATCAACCTGCGCATGGGCATCGACGGCAAGATCTACATGCCCTACGCCGAGGCTCTCATCGGCACGTACTGGCCCGACGCCGTGCAGCTCGTCATTGCCGAGGAGCTCGGCATGAAGCTCGAGGACGTCATCGTGTACTACGCGCCCAACTACAACAACTGGCAGGAGGGCGACGCTGCCGACCGTGGCGCCACGTGCACCTGGGCTGCCAAGGAAGCCGCCAACCAGCTGAAGCAGCAGATCCTAGCCACGGGCTCGGCGCTTCTGGGTGCCTCCGTGGATGAGTGCGACATCGTCGACTCCATGATCTGCCTTAAGGCCGACCCTTCCAAGCAGGTCTCCATGGTCGGTATCGGCCAGCTCGCCGTGGGCTATTGCGGCAAGCCCAGCGTCCCCTTCCAGACCGACGTCATCCGCACGATGAACGCTGACTTCTGCGAGGTCGCAGTCGACCCCGAGACGGGCATGGTGGAGATTCTCGACTATGTGTGCGCCCATGACTTCGGCAAGGTCATTCGTCCTTCGTCGGCCCTGGGCCAGATCGAGACGGCTGTGTGCATGAACTCCGGCCGCGCCCTGCGCGAGGAGATCGTGTGGGACGAGGGCACGGGCGTGCTGCTCAACGGCAACATGTACGACTACAAGGTGCCCACGGCCCTCGACGAGCCGCCGACGGTCCCCGTTCCTGTTGAGACCCGCTGCGGCGGCGGTGCCTATGGCTCGACCGGCGTGGCCCACGCTCATGCCAACCCCGGTCTTGTGGGCCTGGCGATTCAGAACGCGATTGGCGGAGAGGTCATCGAGTGCCCGCCGTATACACCCGATAAGGTGCTCCGTGCTCTGGGGCGCATAGGCGCGTAGGCGCCTGACCACAGCACGCCATCCGCTGCGTTCCTTTGAGGCTCGTGTACTTCAGTACACCACGCCTCAAAGCGCCTTGCAGCTGTTGCACTGTGGCACGCGTAAGGTCAAAATCAAGGGCACAAACAAGACGTAATTCATACTCTACCTGGAGGGTTCTCCAATGAAGCATTTCTCTCATATGCAGGCGGGGTCGGCTGAGGAGGCGGCGAGCAACGTTGCGGCGACGTTCCAGTCTACGGGCGTCGAGGGTTCCGCCATGTTCATCGCCGGCGGTACCGACTTGCTTGGCACGCTCAAAGACGAGCTGCTGCCCACGTACCCGCAGCTTGTGATTGACCTCAAGACCATTCCCGGTCTTGACCAGATCGAGGACGAGGGTTCCCAGATTCGCATCGGCGCCCTGGTGAAGCTTGCCGACGTGGCTGCCAGCGAGGTCGTGCAGCAAGGTGCCGCGGCGCTGGCCAAGGCGTGCTCGCGCGTCGCGTCGCCCACCATCCGCCATATGGGCACCATCGGCGGCAACATCTGCCAGATGCATCGTTGCTGGTACTTCCGCGTGCCCGACGATCGCTTCCACTGCAAGCGCAAGGGCGGCAACTACTGCCCCGCCCGCATCGGCGACAACCGCTACCACTCCATCTTCGGCGACGAGTGCGGCTGCTTTGCCGCCAGCTCGCAGGACAGCGCCCCTGCCCTCATCGCCCTGGGCGCCACTATGGTCACGACGAAGCGCGAGCTGTCTGCCGAGGACTTCTTCCACATCAACGGCGTGCGCTCCTGCGTCCTCGACGAGGACGAGATGCTGACGCACATCGTCGTGCCCAAGGTAGCCAAGAGCTCCTTCCGCAAGTTCGCCCTGCGTAAGTCCATTGACTTCCCTGTGGTGAACTGCGCCGTCGCTCAGACCGAGGACGGTAGCGTCAAGGTCGCGCTCGGTGGCGTGTATCCCTCGCCCATCCGCAGCGCTGCCGCCGAGGAAGCCGTCGCGGCCGGCGTGACCGAGGAGAGCGCCGCCGCTGCCGGCGACGCCGCCGTCAAGGACGCCAAGCCGTTGCCCAAGAACGAGTACAAGGTCGAGATCACGCGCACGATTGTGAAGCGCGCGCTTCTCGAGATTGCGGGGTAGGGTCATGACGGCTTTCGAGCAGAGCCTGGAAGAGCTGCGCGCGTTTGTCGCGGAGCATGCGGAAATTCGCATGACGGCCACAAGCCTGTCGGTGCCCCGTGAGGTGCGCGCCGATTTCTATGCGCGTGTGGGGCGTGTCCAGCGCGAGCTGGCCGAGGAGATCCTCGGTGGGTCTGAGACGGCGGGCGAGTGTGCCGGGTCGGTCGCTGCCTGCAATCTTTCCGCTTTGGCCGAGGCTGCCGCCAAGTGCGCCCAGGTGCGTGAAGGTCTGTGCGCGCAGGCGGGCCTCTCCCAGTTCAAGCTCGCCTCCATGCTCGAAAGCCTGATGGCCGACCCTGCGGCCGAGGCCGTGCGCCCCTTGTTTGCCTGCGTGCTCGATGCCCTGCAGACGGGCCAGGACGCCGGGGCCCTGCGAGCGCGGGCGCAGGGGGTGCTCGTGCCTCATGTTGAAATGCTGTACCGCAACGCCTATGAGGCGTGGGCGTACTACGGGGTGGTGAGCCGTCTTGAGCCCCGCGTGTTCCACGCGGTGTTCACGGTCGATATGAAGTCGGTCCATACGGTGCCCACGGCACGGGTCGAGGTCGCAAGCCAGGCCACCTCTCCCACGCTGCGCCTGCCCGAGACTGTCTTTGAGACTGCCGACGGCCGCGTGTTCGCGATGAAGAGCGAGGCGGCCCATGAGCTGGACTTCTATGGGTTCAAGAACAAGCGTCGCCGTGACAGTTCTTCGGGCGGCAACACGACAGACCTCATGACGCACCGCGTGCTTTTGCTCTGGGAGCTGACAAGCGTTGACGCCGTGAGCTTCGTCGCCGACCGCGACAAGTCGCGCCTGGTGCCGCCCGCCCTCACGGTGGAGGTGCTCATGCCGCGCGAAATGGCCACCCCGGCCTACGTGAGCGCCTTTGTCGAGCGCATCAACGCGGTGCGCTCCCGCCGCCCCGTGCAGGTGATCGCGCTTGACGGGGTTGCCGCTGCGGGCGGGTCCGAGCCGGCCGAGTTTCCCGAGGGCATGCTCGACGATTCCACGGTGGCCCCCGTGGAGGTGCGCCATGCCGCGCCTGTCTGCCGGTTCGACCCTGCGGTGCTTGACGGCATCGCGGCGGTGTTGCGCGCGTAAGGCCCGGCGTTGCGAGGGCCTGCGCCTGTATGGCCGGCCCCGCGAATGTTTTGATATGTGATTGATGACCGAAGAAGGAGGAACGACCATGGTAGCTGAAACCAAGAAGAAGGCGCTGGTCGCCGGTAGCGTTCTGGTTGCCGCTGCACTCGTTGGCGCATGTGCCTGGTATGTTGGCACTGCCACGGGGGTTTCGAGCGCCGACGCGCAGGGTGCGCCTGCCCTGGGCAACACGCTCGACAACAACGACACGGCCGAGAAGGGCGAGCTCGCGGTGTACGACCCCGCTGCAGAGGCTGGTGCCTCGGGCGGTGTGGCCATCGAGGGCTCCGAGGAGGAGAAGCTCCAGCAGGAGCGCATTGCGGGCGGTGCCGTGGGCGCTGTCGTCTCGCAGAACCTCGAGCCCCTCGAGGGCGTGGTCGACGGCACCCCTGGGGATTACGCCATGACGTACGGTATGGAGTTCCAGGCCCCCGACCTGCCGAAGGCCGTCATGGACGCCGTTGAGTCCGGATCGCTCGAGGGTCTTCCCGAGAACCACCTTACGGCCAACCTCTCTCCCGAGGACTGCACGAGCTGCCACACGATTCTCGAGTAGGGGATTCGGCAGATTGAAGCGCATGGGCTCATCTTGGGATGGGGCCTATGAGCTGCGTGATTTTGCAGGCCCGGTACCGATGACATGCGGTGCCGGGCCTTTTGCTTGCTGCTTGTGCACGCGGGCGAGAGAGCGAGAACGGACTACGTCCTCGCACGAGGATGAGCCAGGCGGTCGTTGGCGCGGCGTTGGCCACAGGAGGGGCCGCGCCTTCAAGGCGGGTAGCTCTTTGGGGCATCCGTCTTGCTCGATGCACTTCTCCGCCTTCATCGGCTACCATACAGTCCTGCCCTGAGGCTCCCATCGGCTGCCATACAGCTTTGCGCCCTGGCCTTGCCTTGGCCCTCATCGGCTACCATATTGTCTCGCTGGGCCCCTCCGGCCTCGCCACTTTCCGCCTCTACCGAAAGCGAACACGACCTCATGCCAGCTCAACGTGTCTGTCTCGACCAGCTCCGCCCCTCCTCGTTTGCCTTCCGCGCGGCCATCTTCGACTTCGATGGCACGCTGGCCGATTCTTGCGACGTGTGGGCGCAGGTGGATCGCGATTTCTTTGCGGCGCGCGGCCTTGCCTACAGCCCGGAGTATGCCGAGACGCTCGCGCTGCTTGGTTTTGAGGACGGCGCGCGCTATACCGTCGAGGCATATGGCCTGGCAGAGTCGCCGCAGGAGATCTGCGACGAGTGGAACCGCATGGGCCGCGAGCACTACACCCACGACGTGCAGATGTTCCCTGACGCCCTCGAATACGTGCGCGCCCTCAAGCAGCAGGGCATCCTCACGGCCATCGCCACGACCAACGACCCCCAGGTCGTCTCGTCCATGGAGCCGCGCGTGCCCATGGCGGGCCTGTTCGACACACGCGTGCACGGCTGCGAGGTTGCGCACCACACCAAGGAGCACCCCGACATCTTCCTGGAGGCCGCACACCGTCTGGGCGTCGAGCCGCACGAGTGCGTCGTTTTCGAAGACCATCTCACGGCCATCCGCACGGCGCAGGCGGCGGACATGGCCTGCGCGGGCCATGTCAATGGCCAGGCCACGCAGCCAACGGACGAAATCCAGGCGCAGGCGGGCGTCATTATTACATCCTGGGGCGATTTGCTCCACTAGTGAGCGCAGGGTGCCTCTCTTGCTATATAGTATGGTGTCTGCAAGCAAATACCCAGGTAGATGATGGGATTTCTTCAACCCTGAGGTATGGTTTGAATATAGAGGGAGCACCCGCATGGCCGCATCGCCCGATGAGAAGACCACGTCCCTGTTCGTTGAGCTGCTCGGCAAAGAACTCGTGTGCGCACTGGGCTGCACCGAGCCCATCGCCCTGGCCTATGGTGCGGCGCTTGCCGGTCGCACGCTCGGCGAGCCCGTCGAGCACATGGTCGTGCGCTGCAGCGGCAATATCATCAAGAATGTCAAGAGCGTCGTCGTGCCTAACTCGGGCGGCCTCAAGGGCGTCGAGGTCGCGGCCGTGCTCGGTCTTCTCGGCGGTGACGCCGACCGCGAGCTCGAGGTCCTCCAGTCGGTGACGCCCGAGGTCGTCGAGCGTGCCCAGGCCCTTATCGCGCAAGGTTTCTGCGAGGTCGAGCTTGTCGAAGGCGTGCCGAACCTCTTCATCGTCGTGGAGGTGTCGGGCGCGGGCCACACCGCTTCGGTCACGCTGCGCGACCGCCACACCAACGTCGTCGACGTCACTCGCGACGGCGAGACGATCCAGCGCGACGCCCACGACGAGGGCGACGACGCCTCCAACCAGGAAGTCTACCGCCGCCTTTCAATGGCCAACATCTGCGCGTTTGCCCGCGAGATCAATCTTGAGCGCGTAAAGCCCCTGCTTGAGCGCCAAATCGACTGCAACACCGCCGTGTCTGAAGAGGGCCTGCGCGGCCACTGGGGAAGCGAGATCGGCCGCACGATTCTCGCCATGCACCCGGCCGACGTCACGACGCGCATGCGCGCCCGCGCGGCTGCGGGGTCCGATGCGCGCATGGGCGGCTGCTCCCTGCCCGTCGTCATCAACTCGGGTTCGGGCAACCAGGGCATGACGGTGTCGCTTCCCGTCATCGAGTACGCCGCCTCGGTCCACGCCACCCACGAGCAGCTCCTGCGCGCCCTGTGCATCTCAAACCTCACGGCGCTTCACCTCAAGCGCTACATCGGCAGCCTCTCGGCTTTCTGCGGCGTGGTGTGCGCGGCGGCCGGTGCGGGCGCGGCGGTGACCTACCTGGCCGGCGGCACCGACGCCCAGGTGGGCTCCACGGTCGTCAACACCATCGCCAACGTGGGCGGCATCATGTGCGACGGCGCCAAGGCGAGCTGCGCGGCCAAGATATCGAGCGCGGTGGACGCCGCCATGCTCGGCCATACCATGGCGATGCTCGGCGAGGACTTCTGCGCCGGCGACGGCCTGGTGGGCGAGGACGTGGAGTCCTCCATCGCCTCGATGGGCTACGTGGGCCGCGTGGGCATGGCCTCTACCGACGTCGAGATCCTCAACATCATGATCGGCAAGACGCGCCCCAGCTGCATGTGCTGCTAACTGACTGGTCGCAAACGTCCCAGCTGCATGCGTTGCCAACTGACCGGCAAGACGCGCCCCAGTTACATGCGTGCCATCGATTGACCAGGTACGCCCCAGCTGCATGTGCTGCTGGCCGGTTGGTAAGACGCGCCCCAGCTGCATACGCCTCCCGTCCGCTCATCCGCCCGACGGCCCCGCTTGACGATTGCTGGCTCTGAAGTGCCTTGGTGGCGGCACAATGACTTTGGTGCACTGCAGCGCCGCTACCAGGCATGATGCTCGCGATTTCGTGCCCGCTTGCAGCTATATGGAGAAATTACCCTTTAAACATACTAGGTAAAAGGGTAATTGACATCGCCCCCGGTTTCGTTGCATAGTTTGCCCAACCCGCGACGCCAAGCGCTTCGGCAAATCAAGCCGCACAGTGCGCGCCGCATCCATTGATTGGAGCATATCATGGCCGACACCTCGATCTTCTCCCAGGGCCTTTCCCGTCGCAGCTTCGTTGCCGCCGGTGCAGCCATCTCCGCAAGCGCCATCTTGGCGCAGTTCGGCATGCCCACTGCTGCACATGCCGCCTCCGACACGTTCGTCTACGCCATCGCCGGCGACCCGAGTGTCTCTCCCAACCCCGTTACCACCTCCGACCGTTTCGGTCTCATGACCCTCAAGCTCGTCTACTCGCCCCTGTGGGACATCACCAACGACGGCGTCAAGTACTTCCTCGCCGAGTCTCACGAGGTTTCCGAAGACGGCCTCACCTACACCGCCCACCTGCGCCAGGATGTTACCTGGAACGACGGCGAGCCCTTCACGGCTGACGATGTCGTGTTCTCCTATGAGACCATGCGCGACACCGAGGTTGCCAACGGCTATTCCGACCTCAACTACGGCGATGACGGCGTGGTCGATATCCAGAAGGTCGACGACTA
Organism: uncultured Coriobacteriales bacterium; assembly: GCA_902464015.1. Lineage (GTDB taxonomy): Bacteria > Actinomycetota > Coriobacteriia > Coriobacteriales > UMGS124 > UMGS124. Next base: position 87,963 of record CABQHM010000003.1, read on the forward strand.
CACGGTCACGTTTACCTTCCCGTTCCTGAACCCCGCCGGCGTCGAGGCCCTGTCGGGCGAGAAGTTCATGATGCCCAAGCACATCTACGAGGGCGTTACCGACTTCGAGAACAACGACGTCAATGGTCTGGGCATTGGCACGGGCCCCTACAAGCTCAACGAGTACCAGATCGGCCAGTACCTCTCCTTCAGCGCAAACGAGAGCTACTTCGGCGGCAAGCCCAACATCCCCAATGTCGTGTTCCAGATTGTCACCAACGAGAACACCGGCATGACCGCCATCCAGACCGGCCAGGTCAACGCGTGGATCGGCACCCCTGCTCAGGTCGAGCAGCTCAACCCCGAGGCCAACAACCTCACCGTGACGCCCTACAGCGAGAACCGCGTCTCCTTCTTCTGCATGAACGCCAAGCGCGTCACCGACGAGAAGGTGCGCAAGGCCTTCTTCTTCTCGCTTGACAAGAAGGCTATCGCCGACGCGGCCGTGCTCTCCGAGGACTACTACGCGCTGGCCTACACGTTCCTGCCGCCGGCAAACTCCTGGGTCACTGAAGACGTTGAGAAGTATGATCGCGATGTCGAGAAGGCCAAGCAGCTTCTTTCCGAGGCCGGCGTCTCCAACCCCACCCTTAAGTTCGCCTACTCTGCCGACGATTCCCTGCAGGCAACTGCAGCCGTTATGATCCAGGAGCAGGCTGCCGAGGCGGGCATCAACGTCGAGCTCTACGGCATGGACGCCACGGCTGAGGCCCAGACCATGAAGAACCCCGACAACGAGTACGACCTGTACTACGGCGGTTACATCATGGGCATCGACCCCGACAAGTATTCGCCGCTCTTCCTCACCACGGGTGCCTACAACTACATGCACTACGACGCCCCCGAGGTCGACGAGCTGTTCGCCCAGGGCCGCCAGCAGACCGACGAGGCCGCCCGTCGAGAGATTTATAACGAGCTTCAGGCAAAGATTGCGGACATGGCGGTGTTCTATCCCGTATACTCCAACATGCGCCTGCTCGTGACCACCGCCAACGTTGCCGGCATGGAGGAAGCGGGCCTGGTGCCCATCTACACCTTCGAGGATATGTCGAAGCTCTCCATGACTGACTAGCGTAGGGCTACAGGTCGTAGTTTTGCAGGAGCCGACCTCGCGAAAGCGGGGCCGGCTCTTTTTCCGCACTGGGATTTGGAAGGAAGGAGGGGACGACACCGTGGCCAAGTTTATCCTGCGCCGCATTTTGATTGCCATACCCATGGTCCTGGTCATCACGATGCTGTGCTTCATGCTCATGAGCCTTGCGCCTTACGATGCCGTCGACGCCATGGTCGACCCCCGCATGTCTGCGGAGACCGTGGCCGCGATGAAGGACGCCCTGGGTTACAACGACCCGCTGTGGATGCAGTACATCAAGTGGCTGCAGAACCTCGTGACAGGCAACTGGGGCTACTCCATCACGACGAAGGCTGCTGTGGCCGACCAGCTCGCGGCGCGCATCCCCAACACGATCATGCTCGTGTTGCCGGCGTACCTGTTCGCCTACGTGCTCGCCATCGTGCTCGGTCTTGTGGCCGGCGCGCATCGCGGCAGCCGCCTGGACCGCTGCATCGACGCCATCGCTTCTGTCGGCATCGCCGTGCCGTCGTTCTGGTTTGCGATGCTGCTCATCTTCGTCTTTGGCTACCTGCTCAAATGGCTCCCCATTCTGGGCATGCAGACCATCGGCGACGGATCTGCGCTCGATATCGCGCGGCACTACATCATGCCGTTTGTGACGCTCACGGTGGCGTTTTTGCCCGACAACCTGCGCTATGTCCGCAGTTCCACCATCACGCAGTCTACGCAGGACTACGTCATGGTGCAGCGTGCCTTTGGCGCCTCCGATGCCGAGGTCATGTTCAAGCACATCTGCCGCAACGTGCTCATCCCGGTCATCACGCGCCTGGGCATGGCAATGCCCCTGCTCGTGACGGGCGCCATCATCACCGAGACCATCTTCTCTTGGCCGGGTGTGGGCCCCTACTTCATCACGGCGATCAAGGCGATGGACTATCCCGTCGTCATGTCGATCTTGGTGCTTTCCTCCACGCTCGTCATCCTGGGCAACCTGCTCGCTGACGTGCTGTGCTGCATCGTCGATCCCCGCATGCGTCAGGGAGGTGGCAGCAAATAATGAAGCTCGCTCAAGAAACCGCAGGCAGCGCCCCCGAAGGCACCGTGTCTGCCCAGTCTGCTTTTGACGCCGCGGCCGCAGCCAAGGCCGCCAAGAAGAACCACATGACGCGCCGCGAGGCCGCCTGGCTCGCCTTCAAGCGCGACAAGGGCGCCATCATCTCGCTGTCGCTTCTGCTCATCATCGTCGTGGTGTGCCTCATCGCGCCGCTGCTGCCCCTGTCCCCCAACGCCACCGACGTGGCGCACCGCCTGGCCGCCCCCAGCGCCGAGCACTGGTTCGGCACCGACGAGCTCGGCCGCGACTACCTGGCACGCGTCATCTACGGCGGTCGCGTCTCGCTCATGGTGGGCCTGCTCGCCATGCTCACGAGCATGGTCGTGGGCATCCTTGTCGGCACCATCGCCGGCCTCTTCGGCGGCATCGTCGACGCAATCCTCATGCGCTTCGTCGACGTGCTGTCGTCCATCCCGTGGATGGTGCTCGTCACGGTCGTGTCCATTCTGCTTAAGCCTGGCATCACGTCGATCATCCTGGTCATTGGCCTTTTCAGCTGGATGGAGATCGCGCGTCTCGTGCGCGCGGAGACCCAGTCCATCCGTGGCCACGACTTCGTGCAGTACGCCGAGCTGTGCGGTGTGTCGCGCCTGTCGGTCATCGTGCGCCACGTGATTCCCTCGGCTTTCCCCACCATCATCACCGCCGCCACCACCTCGCTTGCCAGCGCCATCATGACCGAGTCGTCGCTGTCGTTCCTCGGCGTTGGCGTGCAGCAGCCCATGAGCTCGTGGGGCAGCCTGCTGCAGGCTGCTCAGGGCTACATGCAGAACAACATCTACATGGCGTTCATCCCGGGCCTGCTCATCGTGATTGTCATTTTCGCATTCAACAAGCTGGGCAATGTCCTGCGCGTCTTTGCCGACCCGCAGGTCATGAGCGGGGAGAGGGGGTAGCGATGGCTGCTGAGAACAACGAGGCCGCTGCCATGGGCACGCCTTCGCCGCGCGGCGAGCTGCTGCGCGTGCGCAACCTGCGCACCACGTTCCACTCGCACCGCCGCCTCATCAAGGCCGTGCGAGGCATGGACCTCACGGTCCTCGACGGCGAGTTCCTCGCCATCGTGGGCGAGTCCGGCTCGGGCAAGAGCGTCGCCATGAAGTCGATCATGGGCCTTCTGCCCAAGAACGCCGAGGTCAAGGCCGACAAGCTCGAGTTCGCCGGCAAGAACATGCTTGCCATGAGCGCCAAGGAGCGCCGCGGCATGTGCGGCTCCCAGATCGCCATGATCTTCCAGGACCCCATGACCTCGCTCGACCCGGTCAAGACGATTGGCAAGCATCTCTTCGAGGTGCTCAAGCGCCATCGCGGACTCACCGGCGCCGCCGCGCGCGAGGAGGCCATCCATGCCCTCGACCAGGTAGGCATCCCTTCGCCCGCCCAGCGCTTCGACCGCTACCCGCACGAGTTTTCCGGCGGCATGCGCCAGCGCGTGCTCATCGCCATGGCCCTGTGCTGCAAGCCGCGCCTGCTCATCGCCGACGAGCCCACTACCGCCCTCGACGTCACCATTCAGGCACAGATTCTCGACCTGCTGCGCCGTCTGCGTGACGAGGAGGGCATGAGCGTCGTGCTCATCAGCCATGACCTGGGCGTTGTTGCCAGCCTGTGCGATCGCGTGGAGGTCATGTACGGCGGCATGGCGCTTGAGAGCGGCCTGGTCGACGACGTCTTCGAGCGTCCGCGCCACCCCTATACGAGCGCCCTGCTCGGTGCCGTACCCAACCCCAACGAGCGTCGCTCCGGCCGTCTCATCTCCATTCCCGGCACGCCGCCTTCCCTCGTGAACCCGCCCGACGCGTGCCCCTTTGCCGACCGTTGCAAGTTTGCGGCCGACGTGTGCCGCACCATGGTGCCCGAGTGGCGCAACTATCCCACGGGGCAGATTGCGCGCTGTGCCTTCGATGCCGACGCGCTTGGGCTTGTTGGCGTGGGGCAGGGCGGCGAGCCGTGCGTGTGCTGCGGTGCCAAGACCGGCAACGCCAAGGACGACGAGAGCGCGAAGGAGGCGTAAGGACGCATGGACAACCAGAACCAGCAGGTAACGCCCGAGGAAGCGGTTCGCTGCGGAGCCAAGGCGGCCGACGCCTCGTCGGACGTCATCCTTGAGGCCACGGGGCTGTGCAAGCACTTCCCCGTGCACAACTTCTTCGGCCGCACCAAGCAGGTCGTGCGCGCGGTCGATGGCATCGACCTGGCCATTCGCCGAGGCGAGACGTTCGGCCTGGTAGGCGAGTCGGGCTGTGGCAAGTCCACGCTGGGCCGCACGCTCATCCGCATGTACGAGCCCACGAGCGGCAAGATTGTGTTTGACGGCCACGACATCACCTCGGCGCATGGCCGCGAGCTTGTGGACATCCACCGCAAGATGCAGATCATCTTCCAGGACCCGTACATGTCGCTCGATCCGCACATGAACGTACGCCAGATCATCGCCGAGCCCATGCGTGTGGGAGCCAAGCTCACCGACGACGAGATCGACGCCCGGGTGGCCGAGCTGCTCGTGAACGTGGGCATGCGCCCCGACGACATGTACAAGTTCGCCTACGAGTTCTCGGGCGGTCAGCGCCAGCGCGTCGGCATCGCCCGTGCGCTTTCGGTGCGCCCCGAGTTCATCCTGTGCGACGAGCCCATCTCGGCCCTCGACGTCTCCATTCAGGCGCAGGTCGTCAACATGCTCGAGGACCTGCAGCAGCAGATGGGCCTCACGTACCTCTTCGTCGCGCACGACCTCTCCATGGTGCGCCATATTTCCACGCGTATCGGCGTCATGTACCTGGGCCGTCTTGTGGAGGTCGCACCCGCCGACGAGCTCTACGAGAACCCGCTGCACCCCTACACGCGTGCGCTGCTCTCCGCCGCGCCCATCCCCGACCCCAAGCTTGCCCGCGAGACGCGTCGCATCGCGCTCGAAGGCGAGCTGCCGAGTCCTTTGCACGTGCCGAGCGGCTGCCGTTTCCACACCCGCTGCCCGCAGTGCTCCTGCGAGGGCTGCAAGCAGGTCGAGCCTGCGCTGCGTGAGGTGACGCCGGGACACTTTGTGGCGTGTGACCAGGTACAATAACGATTTAAACAAGCAAGAGGGAAAAGGGAGGCACGGCCATGCTGGAGAGGGAGATTGCGCACGACCTGGCGCTCGACATCGTTGAGTCGGGCACGCAGGCAGGCGTCGTCAAGGTCGTGAGCGCAAGGATTTCCATCGGTGCCCTGCGCGTGCTCGACGAGATGCTCTTTCGAAGCGAGCTGGTGAAAAACTTCAAGGGCACGATTGCCGAGGGCACCCACATCGACATCGAGCGTCCCGTGGGCAAGATGCGCTGCGCTGCCTGCGGCCACGAGTACGAGTTCACGGTGGGCGTGCCTGCGACGTATGACTGTCCTGCCTGCGGCTCCAACAAGCATGAGCTTGTGAACGGCATGGAGGTGGACATCCTCGACATTCAGGGCATTCTGCCGAGTATGTCGCTGGCCGACAAGCTCGCCAAGGCTGTGGAGGACAAGCTGGGACCCGTGGAGCAACCCGCGAACCCGGTGGAGTAAACCGCGCACCAAGCGGAGAAGCCCGCGAACCTGGCGGAGAAACCCGCGCGCCAAGCGGAGAAACCCGCGCGCCAAGCGGAGAAACCCGCGCGCCAAGCGGAGTAAACCGCGCAATGAAAGGCGGCCCGGAGGAGGGATCCTGCGGGCCGCATTTTGTTTTGCCTGCCTGATTGTTTGGCGAGCGGGCTAGCTGGCTGGTTGGTTAGACGATGAACAAGTGGGCCTTACGGTGCTTCACCATTGCAGCACCGCAGGTAGAAGGCGCGTTTGATGAGGCTGATTGGACTTAATCGTCGTCTAGTTCGCCTTTGCCTCGGCGCGCATTTTTGCAAGTGCGTCGCGCAGGGCGGCGCATTTCTTCTCCTCGAGGGCCTTCTGGCTCTCCAGGTGCCGTACCTGGGCTTCGAGTGCTCGGATGCGGCTGCGCTGCTCCTCGATGACGGCCTGGCGCGAGTGGATGAAGTCGAGCACGGCCTTCTCGTCTACCTCGGGGATGTCGCTTGCGAGGCCCACGGTCTCGCTGGAGCCCTGGGTGTGGTTGTCGTGGCTATGCCCTGCGGCGGCGCAGGCATGCTCGCCGGCCTCGTGCTCATGGCCATGTCCGCAGCAGTGCTGCTCTTGGTCGAACTCCTCCAGCGTCTTGCCCAGAGAGGCGGCGACCTTCTCCTTGCGCTGACGCACCTGCTCGTCAATTTTTGCCTGCATCTCCGGCGGCATCGGCATTCCCATCATGGCGTGCAATCCTCTCTCGCAGTTGTCCCCCTGCAGGTGAGATTTTAGCGCGCAAGACCCGCCGCGAACGCGAGCGCTTCCTCCACATCGGCCGAAGTCGTGGCCCACGAGGTCACAAAGCGCACCACCTGCGTGTGACCGTGGTCGAAGAAGACCTCGCAGCCCAGCACGTCCACGAAGCGGGCGGCCGTGGCGCAGGGCACCTCAAAGAAGAGCTGGTTGGAAGCGCTGGGCAGCCACTCGAGCCAGCCCTGGGCGAGCAGCCCTTCGCGCAGCTGAGTGGCGCGGGCGTTGGCGTTGCGCGCACAGTCCCAGTACACGCGGCCGCCGTTCTCAAACGCCGCCTCAAACTGCACGCCGAGCAGGCGGCCCTTCGCGAGCAGGTTTTGATGCTGCTTCATGAGCCAGGGGAAGTCCTGGCGCAGCTGGGGGTCGCGGATGGCCACGGCTTCGCCAAAGAGCAGGCCGTTCTTGGTGCCGCCGATGTAGAATGCGTCGGCCAGGTGGGCAATTTCGGGCAGCGTGAGGTCGTTGGCGCTCGAGGTGAGGGCACTGCCCAGGCGCGCACCGTCCACGAAGAGCTTCATGCCAAGCTCATCGGCGCATGCGCGCAGGGCGCTGAGCTGGTCTTTCGTGTATACGCCGCCAAGCTCCGTGGTGTCGCTCACATAGATGGCGCGAGGGCGGGTCATGTGATTGGCGAAGGCCGCGTTCTCAGCCGCGATGCGAGTCACCTCGGCGGGCGTGAGGAACCCGTCGGTGTCGCGGCTGGCCAGAACCTTGTGCCCGCAGGATTCGAGCGCGCCTGTCTCATGCGTGTTGATGTGGCCGTCGGGCGTGCACACTGCCGCGTCGTAGGGTCGGTCGAGCAGGCCGCAGAGGGAAATCACGTTGGCCGCCGTGCCGCCCACCACAAAGTGCACGTCCGCCTCGCCCTCCTCCAGCTCGCAGGCCTCCAGGATGAGCTTGGCGGCGCGGGCGCAGTGCTCGTCGCAGGTGTATCCCACGCACTGCTCGGCGTTGGTCCTTACAAGCGCGTCGAGCACCTCGGGGCAAGCGCCCTCCGAGTAGTCGTTGCGAAACAGGTGCATGGGGGTCTCCTTCTCTAACCGTTGTTTTGGCGGTGCAAGTCTAGGCTATTTCTTGGCCTTGCGTCTCACCGCTCTTCCTCGATTCAACACGGCCAATCCTTGCCTATCCGCTACAATCGTGAGCGACGTATCGTATCGACAGGAGAAGTCATGCGCTATCTCAACCCGAAACAGCCCAAGCAGGCTTTTCAGTTCCTGCTCAACTCCCCGTACGTGGTGGATAAGACAGGTATCCTGTCGACGCTCGCACCGTTCATCAATGTGGAAAACCGTTTTGTGTGCGTCACGCGGCCGCGGCGTTTCGGCAAGACCGTGAACGCCAATATCATCGCGTGCTTTTTGGCGCGTGGACTTGACGCGACTGGCCTTTTTGAGGGGACAATCGTTTCCCATGATTCGCAGGCGATGCAGCACCTTGGCAATCACGATGTTATCTACCTGGATTTCAGCCAAATGCCCGCTTCTTGCGAAACATACGCCGACTACATCGGCAGTTTCTCACAAGGTATCGTTGACGACTTGCGTATGACTTGGCCGCAAGCCCGCCTGCCCGAGGGCATTGGGGTGGTGCAGGCGTTCGAGGAGCTGTACATCCAGCTTGATACATCTTTCGTCTTTGTCATTGACGAGTGGGATTCGATGTTTTTCAACCTCAAATTCACCCAAGACGACCAGCAGTCGTTCCTCATGTTCTTGAAACAGCTGCTTAAAGGCAAACCGTATGTGGAACTTGCCTATATGACAGGCATCTTGCCTATCGCCAAGCACTCAACGGGCTCGGAACTCAACATGTTTGTGGAATACAGCGCCGCTGACGACCCCAAGTTCGAACGGTTCTTCGGTTTTACTGAAGACGAGGTGCGAGGACTGTGCAAGGTGCATGAGCAGCGGGTTTCCAGCCCGCGCGTGACGTATGACGGCCTGGCCTTCTGGTATGACGGCTATCTCAACGATGACGGCGGGCGCAGGTTCAACCCCAGGTCGGTGGTGCTTGCGCTTGCCGACGATGCCCTCAAGTCGTACTGGACCGACTCCGGCCCTTATGATGAGATTTACTATTACATCGAGCATGACGTGGCGGCGGTGCGCGATGATGTGGTGCGCCTTGTCGCAGGCGAGAAGGTGCCGGTGAGGCTTGTGGGCTATGCCGCATCGGCAATGAGCCTCACGACAAAAGACGAGATATTCTCAGCCATGGTTGTGTACGGTTTCCTTACCTATCACGATGGCTACGTGTCGATTCCCAACCATGAGCTCATGCTGCAGTTCGAGCGGGTCCTCGGCAAGGAGAAGATGGGCTACGTCGCTCGGCTTGCGCAGCGAAGCGAGGAGATGCTTGCGGCGACGTTGCATGGGGACACGCCGGTCATGTGCGAGATCATCCAGGCCGCGCACGACCAGGAGGTCCCGCTTTTGCGTTATGCCAACGAGAGCGACCTGGCCGCGCTCGTGAACCTGGTGTATCTTGCCGCGCGAGATCGTTACGACGTGCGTCGCGAAGAGCCGTGTGGTCGTGGAATCGCCGATGTGGCGTTTGTTCCTCGCGATTCCGTCGACCCTACAACGCCGCCCTTCATTGTCGAGCTTAAGGCGGGAGGAACGGTGGAGGAGGCTTTGGGGCAAATCAAGGCCCGCGGCTATGCCGCGCGTTTTAGGGACGGCTTGCTCGGTACCGTCTCTCCTCAACCCCCTCTGGCCGTCGCCATCGTCTGGGACCCGAAAAACAAAGTGCACGACTGCGCCGTGGAGAGACTGGGGTAAAAGCATGGGAGCTCTCAAGATCTTGCAGATGTAGCGGTGGTTGAGCCTGACGGCCTTGGCCAGCATCAGACGGCCTTGGTCTTCTCGTCGGCGCGCTGGTCGGCAAGCTCAAAGATAAGGGGCGCGTTATCGTGCACGATGGCGTCGAGTTCGCGCATCTCGTCGGCGCTGAAGCCAGTCGCGTCCGACCATTGGTATGACGGAAGAAGACAGCGGGCAAAGTCAAAGCCCATATCGACGGGACGCTCTGCGGTGACGATGACCGTCCCGTCCTTCTGCGTCTCCGAATAGGCAATCTGGGTGTCATCTGCAAGTGCGATGTACTTCCACATCATAGGGCGCACCTCCGTGTGACAAAAGATTGCGCAGCTAGGGCTAGTATAATCTAGAACAACGCCATGCACACAAGAGAGAGGGGTTCCCCATGATTGTTTCCACTGCAGACAATGTCCCTGGCAAGAGCTTCGAGATCCTGGGCCTGGTGCGCGGCAACATCGTCACCTCCAAGAACATCGGCCGCGACATGATGGCCAGCGTGAAGAGCGTCGTCGGCGGCGAGATTAAGTCGTACACCGAGATGACCGACGAGGCGCGCCAGGTGGCGGAGGACCGCATGATTGAGCAGGCCCAGCGCCTGGGTGCCGACGCCATTCTCGCCATGCGCTTTGACAGCGGCTCCATCCAGCCCGGCACCATTGAGATGATCGCCTACGGCACGGCGGTGAAGTTCAACTAGCTAGCAGCTCACATATATGCGCTCTCGACACCGTATTCCTTGAAGAGACAAGGGGTACGGTGTTTTTTGTTGCCGCGGCGCACAGAAATCCTACATTGCTGTGAACGCTTACAGATTTGTGACATCTGTCACGCCACTGTCACCCCAAATTGGGATATTATGGTGACCTGAATCACGGCTTGTCGGCAGGCGATGAGACGGTTATCACGCGAGGAGTAAGGCAGCGAGGGGAAACGGGGGTGAGCACATGGCACGTAAAACATTGGGTAGCAAGAGCGATGTGGGGTGCCTTGGCTATCGTGCTGTGCCACGTTTCGTTTTGCTGTCCAGCGTCTTCTCTGATGACAGTCGCACGTTACGGTTCATCTATCAAAGGGCCCCGTGAACATAGCCGTGTTGCCGAGGCTATAGCTCGGGGGATTTCGACGACCGTACTTGACGCGAGTTGAGTGGGTCGTTCTTGCGTTTTGCCCGCCTTAGTGCGGGACGTGTTCTTCATCGTTCGGTGTTCCATTGGAATGGCGGGCCTCAATTAGGTTCGCTGCAAGAGAAAGAGTAGTTGTATGCCCAAGTTCAACGTTCGTCGCGCGGTGGCGACCGCAGGCCTGGCTGGCGCCCTGGCCCTCAGCGGCTCGGCTGTTGCCGCCCTGGCCGACAACGCCGACACTGACCTCAACTCTGGCGAGGTCAATGCCGCCGCCCAGGAGATCAACATTCTCTACGTTGCCAACGGCGGCGTCTTCGCCGACGGCAGCGACACCCAGTTCGGCGTGACCGATGCCAATGGCATCGCTCGCCAGCCCCTTGCCCCCACGCAGGAGGGTTTCGAGTTCACTGGCTGGTACTATGACGTCGCCTGCACCGATGCCGTCGACTTCAGCGCCCCCATCGCTGCCGGCTCCGGCCATGCCACCCTGTTCGCAGGCTGGGCCGAGGTCCAGGCTCCCGCTCAGGAGACCGAGATTGTCTACTCTGCCAACGGCGGCGTCTTCGCCGACGGCGGCGACGTTCAGTTCGGCGTTGCCGACGCTGACGGTTACGCTCGTCAGCCCCTCGCTCCCACCCGCGGGGGCTACGAGTTCACCGGCTGGTACTATGACTCCGCCTGCACCGACGCTGTGAACTTCGACGCTCCCATCGTCGCTGGCTCCGGCCACGCCACGCTGTTCGCCGGCTGGGCAGAGGTTCAGGCCCCCGCTCAGGAGACTGAGATTCTCTACGTCGCCAACGGCGGTGTCTTCGCTGACGGCAACGGCACTATGCAGGGCGTGACCGACGCCGACGGCTACGCCCGTCAGCCCCTCGCTCCCACCCGCGAGGGCTATGACTTTGCTGGCTGGTTCTATGACTCCGCCTGCACCGATCCCGTGAACTTCGACGCTCCCATCGTCGCTGGTTCCGGCCACGCCACCCTGTTCGCTGGCTGGACTGTCAACGCCTCCATCGACATCCTTTATGTCGCCAACGGTGGTGTCTTCGCCGACGGCAACGAGACCATGCAGGGCGTGACCGACGCCAATGGCATCGCTCGCCAGCCCCTCGCCCCCACCCGCGAGGGCTACGAGTTCGCCGGCTGGACCTATGACTCCGAGGGCACCGATCCGGTCGACTTCGACAAGGCTGTTCTTGGCGGCGGCGACCATGCCACCTTCTATGCACAGTGGACCAAGGTCGAGCAGGGCGTCAGCATCGACGTCCTCTACGTCGCCAACGGCGGTGTCTTCTTCGACGGCAACGAGACCCTTCAGGGTGTCTCTGACTCCGACGGCTACGCCCGCATCCCGCTGCAGCCCACTCGCGAGGGCTACACCTTCGTGGGCTGGTCCTTCCAGTCCGATGGCTCCGACCCCGTCGACTTCAAGCAGCCCCTCGTCGCCGGCTCCGGCCATGTGACGATGTTCGCCCAGTGGAAGGCCGATGAGCCCGAGATTCAGGAGACTGAGGTTCTTTACGTCGCCAACGGCGGTGTCTTCTTCGACGGCAACGACACGCTCCAGGGCGTGACCGACTCCGAGGGCGTCGCCCGCCAGCCCCTCGCCCCCACCCGCGAGGGCTACGAGTTCGCTGGCTGGACGTATGACTCCGCCGGCACCGACCCCGTGAACTTCGACGCCCCCCTTGTCGCTGGTTCCGGCCATGCCACGCTGTTCGCCCAGTGGACCAAGGTCGAGCAGGCCATCAGCATCGACGTCCTCTACGTCGCCAACGGCGGTGTCTTCTTCGACGGCAACGA
>CABQHM010000004.1 GCA_902464015.1 uncultured Coriobacteriales bacterium
GGGGTTCGCGCGGCCGCACTCACTGGGGTGCGGCGCGAGGGAGAACTATACACGCGCCTGCAGGGCGGTGGCAAGCGTGGGGGCGTCGTTACATGAGACGTACACAAATTGGGGGATACTGTTTATTTATGCATGCTCTTCGGCCGGGGAAGGGCGTGTGCATAGCGGAGCGGCCGTACCCACCCCTGACGCCCCGCAGCCGCGTGGCCCCTCGTGTATGCGACGGCGGCACGGTCACGGCGTGGGCAGCTCGGCCCATGCCGGCCTCGAGCATCTGGTGCTGCCCCCCGCCTTGCTCATAACGCAAGCGGCCCGCCACCCTTTATGGAAGACAGGCCGTCAATGTCTTACATATATATTTCATGCGCTCAAACCCGCGCATCAACGCAGGCCATCCAATTGGGGCACGACGCTCTGCCCCAGAACATAATGCATTACCGGGCGCGACGGCGAGCCAGGAGAAGCGCGGCCCCGGAAACCAAGAGCGCAGCACCTGCAAGCAGGGCTTGGACGAGCACGACCACAGGCATTGAATCATCGGCAGTCTTAGGAATCGCGGAAGTCGGAGCAGAGGGGGCAGGCTTCACCGTTTCGGGAGTCGGAGCGGGGGTCTCGCCCTCTGAGGTACCAGGTATCTCGGGCTTGTTGGCCTCATCAGGGGTTTGACCAGGCTCCGAACCATCGGAGTCGCCGCCCACGCTGGGGGCCTGAGGCCCGCGGGTCACGGGCAGGGCGACCTGGTTATAGTCGGTCAGGCCGTCGAAGCCTATGCCAACCGTGCCAGTCTTCTCCTGCATCTGCAGGTACTCGAGCGTCGCCGTGGAAAACACGGGGTAGTTGTGGTCGGGGACCTCGGAATCGGCGGCGGCGAAATCAGAATAGGCCAGGTCGCGTGCGAATACCCTGAAGGTAATCGTGTACGTGGTTCCCGCTTCCAACGCAGCGGCGTCACGCGGATCAAGACCGCCTACGGTCCAAACAAGCGTGCCATCCTCGGAGACCACGGCCGCAGGAGCGTCATCGAAGGCAACAGTCTGACCTGATGCGTCGGTCTTGGTGTATTTAAAGTCAGCAGGCTCACCATACAAGCCCGAGCCCTGCACCCACTTGCTCAACTTACAGGTAATTTTTCCGCCCTTTGTGTAATCGGTCGTGGTCTTGCCGAAAACAGTGCGGGAAGAATACTCAGCCTTGAACGAGAGGGACACATCAAACATGCCATAGGAATTTTGAGTCAGAACAGCCTCGTGAGCAGGCACGACAGGGTTTCCGACCTGCTCGTTGTCGGAATCGTCGGAGTCATCGGTAGCAATGTCTCCTTCGATTGCAGCAGAATCTCCCGAAGCAGCACCGCCACCGGAAGGCGCAGGGTTGGCATCGCCAGAGGCAGCGCCATCGCCAGCGGGCGGGACAACGGCGGCGTCACCGTCGGCGGGTGCGGCAGCAGCGTCGGCGCCAGTGGGGACGGCACCGGTGGCATTGTCACCATCAACAGACACTGCGGAAGAATCAGAAGAGCCGCCATCGCCAGTGGACGTTGCGTTTGCATTGCCGCCGACGGGCATATCGCCAGGAACCATGCCGTTAACAGGCGAAATAACTGCATCGCTCGAAGCGAGATTACCGTAAACAGGCGCGGCGTCACCACTGCCAGGTGCCGCGGAATCGGCACCGACCGCCGGCCCTTGCCCGGTCTGGGTGTTTCCGAGACCATCCTCAGCTGCAGCAAGGCCGACCGATACAACAGGCGTCTCACCTGCGGAATTGTCGCTCACAGCAGCAGCCTCGGCCCAGGCGGGCGACGCTGCGGTCATACCTAAGAGTAGGCCCGCTGCCACACATGCCCCACGCCAACGACCAGAAAAATCAGCAGGTTTCACCATTGTGCCACCCCGTCTCGGACGACATCGTAAAGAGCGTGCTCACACGAGATTATCGCCCCTTGGCGAGGTGCGTCAACAAGCAAAAGAGCAGACGGGCCTGCCTTTTTCACACTCGGCAGGCCCATCTGACTCCCCCTTATTTTGGATTACTATTGCGCCAAAATCTCCTTGTCGCAGGCATCGAGGGCCTCATCGACACCGGGCAGGGGTTTGATCTGAGGCTTGCGCATGATATTGCCGTCGCGGGCGACCATCGCGAGATGGCGCAGGTTGGCCAGGTCGTCGAGAGGGTTGCGCTCGGTCACGATGAAATCGGCCTGCTTGCCGGGCTCGATGGAGCCCACCTGGTCGGCGATACCAGCGATGCGAGCGTTGCCCAACGTGGCCGTATGCAGGGCAAACGCATTGGAGACCTCGCAGAAGTGAGCGAAGTAGCGTACCTCGCGCCACATGTTGTAATGCGTGATGAAGGGGCAGCCCGTGTCGGTGCCCAGGCCCACGGGGATGCCGTCGGCCAGGCAAGCGCGGGCGCACTCGCGCACGCCGTCAAACACAATGCGGCCGTTCTTGCGTCCCAGCTCGCCGCAATGGCTCACCTCGAGCGGGAAAAGGGCATAGGGAATGGCGGGCGAAAGCGTGCAGATAAGAGCGGCTCCGCGCTCATGGAAGAGCCGCAGGATCTCAGGCGTGGGGACAGCGCCGTGCTCAATGGTGTCCACGCCGTTCTCGAGGGCCACGCGCACGCCCTCGGTGCTCTCAACGTGGGCGGCAACGATCTTGCCCAGGCTATGCGCCTCATCGCAAGCGGCCTTGACCAGCTCAGGGGGCATGCGAAGAGCACCTGGCTCACCTTCGGCCGTGGCGTCCATCACGCCTCCCGTAATCATGAGCTTGATGATGTCGGCACCCGATTCGACGGCACGGCGCACGTCGGCCGCGGCCTCCTCGGGGGTCGTCGCCTCAGTCGCAAGAGACCCGGCGAAGTGGCCGCCCGGCACCGAAACGCCCGTATTAGCTGCGATGATGCGCGGTCCAGCAACCTTGCCAGCCTCTACCGCGTCGCGCACGCGACCGTCGATGTCAAACAGGCCACCCACGGCGCGCAGCGTGGTGACGCCGCTCTTGAGCTCGGTGGCGGCATACTTCTTCGCCATCTTATAAAAGAGGTGCTTGACCAGGCGATACTTGCCCAGCTTGTCCATAAGGCCCTTGTAGTCCACGGGCTTGGCATTGGGCTTGGGAGCCTTGCCTTCGCTTGCCAGGTGCACATGCATGTTGACCAGGCCAGGCATGATGTAACCGCCCGCCAGGTCGATGCGAACGCAGCCTGAAAGATCGAGCTCACGCTCGGGCGCCACGGCTTCGAACTTGCCGTCGGACACCACCACGACCAGGCCCTCGCGCGGCTTCATGTCCGCAGAGCCATCGAGCACATACCCGTTTACCAGCGCATAGCGTGAAGCAGCCATAGCCAAACCCCTCTCGTGGACATCTTTTGCCGAGTATCCACACTAGTAAAGCACTTCGACGTGGCACTCGACAACCTCAATGCAAAGTCAGCCATCTCCAGGGCACGGCGCAGGCGCACCGCTTGCGCAAAACCGCCCCGCCGACTGCAAAGCCGCAGGCATTTACTGTCTCATGGCACCCTGCTCAAGCCCACCTTTTGCAGCAAGGAGAACGAGCTCGCTTTGGGTGGAAACGCCCAGCTTGCGATAGATGCTGCGCATGTGGGTGCGCACCGTGCTTTCCGAAATCAGGAGCGCTCCGGCGATATAGCGAGAGTTGTGGCCAAGAGCAAGCTGCTCGAGGACCTCTCGCTCTCGGTTGGTGAGGCCGCACTCCTCGGCAAGGCACGCAACCCGCTCGTCCTGGGCCTCCTCAAAGGCCGCATCATCAAGGACAACAACCTGACCAGAGACCGAATCGGCCTTATCTACCAGGAGTTCCCAGGCAACATAGCCTAAATCGACAAGGACGAGCGCATAGTAGGCATACGTCAGCACTCGCACCACCGGGCCGTTGAACTCGATTTCCGCCAGAGGCCCGTTGAGAGCGCTGCCCAAAAGCATCACCAAACAGCACGCGCACAGCACGGCGCTCGCCATGAGGGCGCGCCCCCTGCCTTGCACGGACGCAAGCGAAGCCAAGGCATACAACGACATGAACATCACCGGGACGAGGCTGAGGCTGGCGCCGAACATCGTGCCCAATACGGAGTCGGAGAGACTGCCGACAATAATCGCGACCGCGACGACGGCCGGGGCCGCGAGCTTGTCCACAATGAGTGTAAGGGGCGCCTTGGACTGCACGCAACTCAGTACCACCGCCACAAGAGATGAAACGATGAGGGCCGAGAACTCACCGCGCATGATACGGCCGTCCACCTGCACCTCGGCGATTGTGCTGCACAGCATGCAGACAAGCAGGCCGATTAAAGGCAGCCACAGTCCCGAAAAGGTGGATGATGCCCACTCGGCGGGAGCATCGGCACACTCCTTGGGGGCCGCGCCCTCAGATGCCGTTACCAGCGCACCGCTCTCAGTCGCATCGAAAGACCCGATGAACGCAGGGGCGCACGACCCCACAAGTGTGCAGAGGCACCAGCAGACCGCAGCCACAACCGGGTCGAGCAAAAGAACGACAAGAGCGATAAGGGCCGACCCGATGGCAGCCAAGCCGCCATGAAACAGAATCGAGCGAAAGCCTATGTTGTAACAGGCCAACCATGCCATGAAGAGTGGGATGAGGCAGCATCCCATGACTGCACCCAACGCCCCCAGCACGCCGGTGGAAACCTCCTGGGCCGCAACGGCGAGCCTCCAAAACCCCACCTGGGCCATGGAGTAGATTACAGCGGCGGCCAGGGCGCGGCGGCGCGTGAGATGACAGACCACGCCACGGACACCGGGAACAAGGATGAACACGAGACCCGCAAGCGCACAGGCGACGAGCATGAAGACCGCCACGGTACCGAATGACTCGGGCGCATCGGTGATGTCGCGAACAACGCGGAGATTGGCGACGAACACGTCCAGGGTCGCCAAAAATGGAGCCAGCAGCAGCAATTGCGGCCGAAACGCCAGGCGCTCCTCTTTCTCCATACCTACCCCCATCCACGGCGCATATATCCGGAAGTGATTCTACTCGACTTTCCGCCCCCGTGGCCCACAGTAGAAAAAATGAGCTTTACCTGCCCAAACGACATCGTCTACCACAAACGGACGATGCATTTACCACACCTGGCCGATACTCAGAATCCAATGCCGAGACCTATTGTCGCAATTGCACCGGCAGAAGAGCCGGCACAGGACATCTACCGAATTCATCGGGAGGCACATCATGAGCGCAACGAACAACACGGTCACACGTCGCGGTTTTGTAGCCGGGGCAGGCGCCATCGCCGCTGGGGCCGCAACCGTTGGCAGCGCGGCAATCGCGCTGGCGGATCAGGCTGCAGACACCACGGCAACCACCGAGCTGTCCGGCTCCGCAAAGGCTTCGCGCAACTGGGGCGCCACCTACCCCTGGACAGAAGAGCCCACCGCCATTGCCGACGCCGACGTCGAGGAAGAGATTGACGCCGACATTGCAGTCGTCGGCCTCGGCGTGGCAGGTGTGGCCGCCTTCCGTGCCGCAAGCGAGCAGGGCGTGACGGTCGTCGCCGTGGAAAAGGCGGCCGAGCCTAGCGTTCGCTCCTCGCAGTATTGCTACATCAACGGCACGCGCACCGAGGCCCTCGGCCTTGCCAACGTCGACGAAGACGAGGTCATCAAGGCCGAGTGGAACGAGTCGTGCCAGTTTGCCAACTACGCCGTCATCCGCAACTTCGTGCGCCACGAGTCCGAGGTCATCGACTGGTGGATCGACGGCGACCCGGACTGCTACATCCCCGAGGAGCCCGTGCCGTTCAGCTTCGGCGACCCCAACGCCCCTCACACGGTGAACGGCGGCGTCGACCTCTCGGTAGACTACAACGCCGAGTCGCAGGCTTCCTACCCCACGCGCATCTCCTTCGGCAACCACGCTGGCACGGTGAACGCAAACCTCGAGCGCGGCCAGGAGGCTGGAGGCACCACCTACTTCGGCCACTTTGCCGAGCAGCTCATCATGGACGAGGGCCGCTGCGTGGGCGTGTATGCCCGCAACGCCGAGACCGGCAAGTACAAGAAGATCAACGCCGCCATGGGTGTCATCATGGCATGCGGTGGCTGTGGCAACAACGCCGATATGGTCAAGGCGCTCTACCCCATCGCGGCCGAGAACAACAACCTGCCCACCTGGACGAGCTTCGACGTTGAGGGCAACCCCACGAACACCGGTGACGGTTACAGGATGGGCTACTGGGCAGGCGCCGGCTTCAGCCAGAACATGTGCGCCATGACCCACGTCATGGGCGGCCCCAACGACGTCGCCAACATGGAGACCTCCTCGGGTTGCACCTCCCAGCACCTGCGCCTCAACTACAACGGCCAGCGCTTCATGAACGAGGACACCAACGTCTCCGACTGCGAGCTGGCCTTCGACCGTCAGCCCAAGAAGAAGGCATTCCTCATCTTCGACTCCCACTTCGGCGAGCAGATTGTCAACTGCGTCACCGAGTTCAGCTACACCATGGACGAGTGGGATGCCAAGGTCGACAACGAGACCGTCTTCAAGGCCGACACGCTTGAGGAGCTCTTTGCCGCCATCAAGGCCTATGACGACGACTTCGAGGCCGACAACGCCATTGCTTCCGTTGAGCACTACAACGAGCTGTGCGAGGCCGGTTACGACGAGGACTTCGGCAAGCAGGAGAAATACCTCTTCCCCGTCGTCGACGGTCCCTTCTACGCCCAGCGCATGGGCATCGGCCTCATGCTGACCACCATGGGCGGCCTGAACTCTGACGAGTACGCGCACGTTCTCACACCCGACTACCAGGTCATCCCCGGCCTGTACGCCTGCGGCAACATCCAGGGCGACCGCTTTGCCGTGAAGTACCCCTTCAAGCTCGCCGGCGCATCCCACGCCATGGCCGTGTACTACGGCAACGTCGCCGGCAACGTCGCGGCCTCCGGCGACGCGGCCAACTACAAGGCAAAGGTCTACCAGGACGCCTCCGCCGAGAGCACCGGCGTCTCCGCCGAAAGCGCCACGCTGGCCGACGGCACCTATGAGGGCACCGGCAAGGGCATTGGCGGCAACGTGCCCGTGACTGTGACGATTGAGGGCGGCAAGATCGCCTCCGTCGAGGTCGGCGACAACTCGGAGACCGACGGCATCGGCACCAAGGCCATCGACCAGCTCCCCGAGAAGATCGTGGCCGCCAACGGCACCGAGGGTGTCGACACCGTGGCCGGCGCCTCTGTCACCTCGAGCGCCATTTTCACCGCCGTTGAGGACTGCCTGACCCAGGCAGCGAAGTAACGGTAACCGCAACCGCCCGACGAAAGCCAGGCGGCGGTTAACCGCAAGGCCCGGAAAGCCAGAGGACGTCGTGTCCAACGGCTTTCCGGGCCTTTTTCATGCGCGAAACGAGATGCGGTGTTAAGGCCGAACGAGAACGTTCGCGAACTTGCCGCAGGGAGCTGACGGCCGCAGTTCCCTGCGGATACCGGCCACAACGCCACAGCGCCCGCTAATCAGAGGAGTTTTCCTGGCTGTGTCCGCGGCCCTGTCCATGTCCGGCGCCGTCGCCATGCCCCTGTCCCCGGCCGTTGCCCAAACCCGCTCCTCGTCCATGGCCCGAACCGGCGCCCTGACCAGCCGAGCGGCACATGGCCGCGCACGATGCGCCCTCGGCAGCCCGGCGACATCCGCCTAGCACGTCTTGCTCCTGGGATTGATTGGGGCTTTCCACCACAACAAGCAGGCCTTCCGCTCCGGACAACTCGGCGAGGACAGACTCGTCCGCCATGAGACGCGCGAGCGCCTCCTCATAGTTGAGGCCGAAGAGGCCCAGGTCCTGCACGGTGCGCTGCATGTCGGCATCGGCGCACGACACGCGCACAACGGTGCCCCAGCGGTTCAGGCCCAACCGCACCCGCGCAAGCTCGCCGAGCTCGACGCTCGCCGTCTCATGGGCGAAAGCGAGCGTGGCCGCGCCCGCACACCCAACAGCCAGGCAAGCGGCCATGAGCTGGACGAAGTGGCGACGGGTGGGTCGGGCGGACGCCTTGCCGGGACGCGAGGCCGAGCCTTCGCCATCCAGCACGCGCCAGCCCTGCTCGACCGGGGCCGCTTGGCTCGCGGACTCGCCGGGTACCGGGACGTCGGGCGACCCCGTCTGAGCGGCACGTGCCTGTTGGATGCGGCCCATGGTTGCCTGGGCAAGGCCCGCGGGCATGCGCTCCTCGGAAAGCAGCTCGTTTATGGCTTGTTCTTCTCGGGAGTCATGCATGGTCATCCCAGGGCCTTTCTCAGCTGCTTCTTGCCGCGCGCCACCCACGAATACACCGTGTTCACAGGCACGCCCATCATCTTCGCGACCTCACCGGCACGATATCCTTCGCACACTGTGAGATACAAGGCCTGACGCTGCTCGCCGGGCAAACGGCCCAGGGCCTCCCCCACCTCCCACAGAGAAGCCTGGGGGTCCTGGGCGAGTTCGAGGGGAGCCGGACGTTCGTCGAGCTCATCGAGGCTTTCCACCGTATGGGAGCGAGAGCGGAGCACATCCACGCAATGGTTGGACGCCACGCGCAGAAGCCAGGCCCGCTCGTGTTCGGAACTCTGGAATGCGACGTCGTGGTGAGTCGCATATTTGAGGAACGTCTCTTGGAAGGCATCCTGCGCATCGGCGCGGGCCCCCAGGCGCATGAGGCAGACCCGCCATACGGCATCGCCATGCTCTGCAATGGCACGCTCTATGCTCGCGTCGTCTCGCATGCTATCGGCGTCTCCCTTTTGCCGCGGGCGCTACCTGCGTCCGCCGCACCAACCCAGATGTGCGCCCTGACCAGCGCCGTTGGGGGCGCCGTGCTCGCAGCCGGCCCCATAGCCCTGGCCGGTGCTGCTACCGTAACCAGCGCCGCTGGCGTTACCAGCCCCGGCGCCATTGCCGGCCCCGAGTCCGAGCCCGGGGCAATCGCCATTGATCCGTGCACAGTTTTGGGCATTGTCGCACACGCCATCGCCGTCTTCATCCACAAACGCACCGCGGCGCTGGGCGGCCCAGTCACCGGCAGCCTGCGCGGCTCGTGCGGAACGGCAGCGCAGCGCATTGCATGTACCTTCCAGCCATGCGGCACGCGCGCCAGCCCGCGGGCAATCTGTCTGGGCATTATCTGCAGGGCATCCCTGCGCATACAGACGCGCGGCCGAGACGGCCGTTGCGGCGCAGGCTCCCGCGCACACTCCCTGACCGGCGGACACGGTACAGGGTGCAGCCATCGCAACTGCGG
The DNA here is from genome assembly GCA_902464015.1 of uncultured Coriobacteriales bacterium. Taxonomy (GTDB): domain Bacteria; phylum Actinomycetota; class Coriobacteriia; order Coriobacteriales; family UMGS124; genus UMGS124. The sequence goes on from CABQHM010000004.1 coordinate 9,269, forward strand.
GTCCAAGGGTCATTGCAGCTACCAGGGCGATTGCCGCCATGTGCGCATGGCGATTCTCGTGCCTTCGTTTCATCTCGCACCCCTCTCCACCTGCCCGGGCAGGCGTCTCGTATTGCGCGGGGCTTTTGTCCCCTTCATTATCAATACGAGCCAGGGCGGCATTTCCTTGCACGTGATTTTAAATATTTTTGATCAGCCGAGAAAAAACGAGGGGAACCCAAGGCCATGGCGTTCGCTTCAGGCCAAGGAGCGAGCTCATTCGCGCAACGAGCCGGCGCCGCCTCGACCACGGGCACCCACCCCCCAGCCAAGAGACCGAGGTGCTGACCGTTTTCTTGTTTCTCAAACTTCGGCGCGAGAATCTTCCTAGCGCCACGCTCGCGTTACAGCCCCAGGAACTTCCGGATGTCGGGCTCGGCCATATGGGAAGCGTTCTCATCAAGAAGGTCGCAAGCGGCCACGACGCACCTTAGCCGGCCGTCGAGGACGATACCTACGCGGTCAGCCAGCCGCTGCGCCTCCACGAAATCGTGAGTTACGAACACGATCGTCATGCCAAATCGCCGGCGGATGTCGTCCATGGTCTTGTACATGAGCGTCTTCGTCGTAGGGTCAAGAGCGCTGAACGGCTCATCGAGCAAGAGAATCTCCGGGCTGAGGACGAGAGCCCTCGCCAGGGCGCAGCGCTGCGCCTCGCCACCGCTGATGATGCCGGGGCGGCGGTTGGCAATGTGCGAGATTCCCAGAAGATCAGTCATCGCATCGACCTTGTCGACAATCTCCCGCTTGGGGACGCGGTGCATCTTGAGGCCGTAGGCGATGTTCTCCCCCACCGTCATATGGGGGAAGAGCGCGTGCTCCTGATAGACGACGCCCATGCCGCGCTCATGCAGCGGGACGCATTCGATGTTCTTGTTGCCAACCTTGACGGTGCCGTGGTTGATGCGCCCGTGCAGCGGGAAGGCGCCTGCAATCGACTCAAGCAGCACGGTCTTGCCCGATCCGGTCCTACCCAGGATTGCGAACGTCTCGCCGGGTTGAATCTCGAGATGCTCGACCTCCAGACAGAACGAGCCGCGCTCCACATGAAGGTTGTCGATGCTGACGCTTGTCGCCATAATGCCCTCCTACCTGATCGAACGCGACTGGGCCGAAGGTCGGCTCAGGATGTTTGCAATAGCCAAAGTGCATGCGGAAACCACCAGCATGATGATGGCGGTGGCCATGGCCGTGTCGTAATTGCCTGTCGAGATGCTGAGGTAGATGCTTCCCGGCAGCGTCTCGGTCTTCATGCGCGTCACGCCCACGAGCATGAGCGTGGCGCCGAACTCGCCCATGCCGCGCGCCCAGGTGAGCACAAAGGTGCTGATGAGCGAGTTGCGGCACAGCGGCAAGATGACGGTGCGGAAGACCTCCCACCTGCTTGCGCCCAGCGTGCGCGCCACAAACTCCATCCGCGGGTTCACGTCTTCAAGCGCCGTGCGAGCCATGCGGATGGCGAACGGCAGGTTCACGAGAAGCTGCGCGAACACGATGCCCGTGGGCTGGAAGACCACGGCGAAGCCCGCCGCCTTGAGCGCCTTGCCCATCGGAGACGAAAAGATGAGCAGCAGCGCAAAGCCCAGCAAGATATAGGGCAAGGACAGCGTGAGTTCCATGAGAATCTCGGCTGCTCGCTTGCCGGGGAAATTCGTGTGCGAGAGCGTATAGGCGGTGGGCAACGCCAGGAGCAGGCAAATCGTGCTCGAGATGGTCGAGGTCACAAGGCTCATGCGCAGCGAGAAGAGTACCTCGGCAGAGGTCAGGGCCTCGCCAAGGTGCTCAAAACCGCCTAAGACAATCGCTGCTACAGCGCTCCCGATAAACAGGAGCGAGACGAGGCAGACCACCGCGCAAATGATGGTGAAGAGGTCGCGCTCGTGTGCAGCGTGGTTAGCCATGGGCGGACCTCATTACTTCGTGGGCTTCTCCTTGGCCTGGTCGGTAGGCTTGTCAGCGGGTTTGTCGCCCTCGGCCTTGCCATCCTCGGCCTTCTTGTCATCGGTCTTCTCCTCGGGCTTCTTCTCGGCCTTCTCGTAGCCGAATTCAGCCCAAACATCCCAAACGACGTCGGTCTGAAGGAACTCGAGGAACGCCTCAGCGGCCTCGGTGTCGGCGCAGCAGGTGAGCGTGGCGGCGGGAATGACCTTGACGGCCTTGTCGAGCTCGGGAGCGTCGGTGATGACGGCGCCCTCCGCCTTCACGTTCTCCTTCCAGACGATGCCGGCGTCGCCCTCGCCCTGGGCGATGGCGGCCGAAATCTGGGGAGCCGTGGTGGTAGTCACAATGACACCGGCGTCAAAGAGCTTGTCCCACAGCTCGGCCTTGGCGAGAACCTTCTTGGCAATCTTGCCGATGGGCGTGGACTCGGGGTCGCCAACGAGAACGACGTCGCACTTCTCGAGGTCGGCGAGGCTGTGGATATCCTTGGGGTTGTCCTTGGGAACGACGAGGACGGGAATGTGCTTGACCAGCTCAAGCTTGTCGTGCACGCAGTCGGCGACAGGCTCGAGCTCCTCGACGGAACCAGCGATGAAAAAGTCGCCCTCTTCGGTGGTGGTGATCTGGGTCTGGATCTGAGCGGCGTTGGCGAAGGTCACGTTCATGGTGCAGCCGGTCTTCCCCTGGAAGGCCTCGGCGATCTTCGTGAAGGGGTCGGTCATGCCGGCGCCGCAATAAATGTTGAGCTCATGGCCGTCGAGCTCCTTCTTGTCCTCGGCGAATGCCGTGCCGGCAAGACCGAGGCCGCATGCGCAAACACCCAGCGCAGCCACGGCATGCAGGAAGGAACGACGGGTAAGGTCGGTCTTCTCAATCATATGGAACCCCTCCCAAGGGTTGCTTTGTAAACATCGGCCATTTGCCGACATTGTTTCGAGATTATTGCCGCATCTTCGCAAAGAGTCAATGACCGAGCAGACAAAATAGCCGTACGCATGTGCATGCAGGCCGTACAATACGCGGCAAGTTCGTGGTACGTGTCGCGTGCGCTACTTGCCGGGAGGTTACTGGCAAGGCGGCGCATGCAATTATTTTGTCCCTCCGTCCCGCACTTGGAGGCCTTCATGTCAGCGTCGAAACTCACAAAGCCGCTCAACCGCTTGATGTTCCTCGTCTGCGTTGCGCTCACAGGCGCGATAGCCGGCGCGTTTGTGTGGTTGTTCTTCCTGCTTATGGAGCATGGCATTTCGTTTGTGTGGGGCACGTTGCCAGAGATGCTCGGAGGCGCGTTGGCAGGCGTGGCGCCCTGGATGGCGAGCGGGCCCTTTGGGTGCGCGCTGTACCCACTGGTTGTATGCGTGGCGGGCGGTCTGGTCATTGGGCTGTACGAGAAGGCCACGCATGTGCATCCCGAGGAGCTCACGCGCGTCATGGCGCAGGTGAAGCAGGAGGGTCGCTACCCCTACGACAAGCTGGGGCGCCTCTCGCTCGCAGCGCTGCTGCCGCTTCTCTTTGGAGGCAGCATCGGTCCCGAGGCGGGTCTCACGGGCGTCATCGCAGGTCTGTGCACCTGGGTGGGCGACCGTCTACGCCGCTTTGGGGCCGACTTCCGCGCACTCACCACGGTGGGCGTGCAGGCCGCGCTGACCGCGCTCTTCACCGCGCCGCTCTACGGCTTCGTCGCCCCGCTTTCAGGCTCGGCCGACGGACTCGACGAACAGGGTCGCGAGACTGAGCTCGTGCTGCCCCGCGCCCAGAAGACGTTCGTGTACCTCTTCGCCATCGCAGGGGCGCTTGGCGCGTTTACCCTGCTCGGCGATTTGTTTGGGGGCGGCATGGGCATGCCCCGCTTCTCGGGTTCGCAGGCGGGTATGCGCGAGATCGCGCTGCTTATTCCGCTTGCCCTGGTAGGTACAGTGGGGGGCTGGATATACCACGCGTCGCAACGCGCGACCGGCGCCCTTTCGGCACGAATGGGCGAGCACACCGTGGCCAAGTCCGTCCTAGCGGGTCTTGTGCTGGCACTCTGCGGCATGGCGCTGCCCTTCACGATGTTTGCCGGAGAGACGCAGGCGACCATGCTGCAGGAAGCTTGGGTGTCCATACCGGCCTGGATCCTCGTGGCGACAGGCCTGGTAAAAGCCGCCGTCACTCCCCTGTGCATCAACCTTGGGTGGCGCGGCGGTCACTTCTTCCCCGTCATCTTCGCAGGCATCAGCCTGGGCTATGGGTGTGCAGCGCTGCTCGGGGCCGACCCGGTGTTCTGTGTGGCCGCCTGCACCGCCGCCACCATGGGCGCCGTCATGCGCCAGCCCGTGATGGCGGGCCTGTTGCTCATCCTGTGCTTCCCGCTCAAGGGCGTCGTGGTGCTGCTCGCGGCCGCCGCAATCGGTGCTGCGATTCCGCTGCCGAAGGCGCTGCGGGCAAAGGAAGCAAACGAGAGTGCGCCGAGGGATGACGACAATGACTAACGAGCAGCAGCCCATGGCGCACGAGGCGGCAGGCTCGGCAGAGCCCGTGGCTGAATCTGGCTCCCCGACCGCCCAAACCAGGAACGTCCCATCGGCCAACCGTATTCCCAGGTACATGCACGATCACATGTCCGAGCGCGAACCCAACCGCGTCTCCAATTGCACGCTCGAGCACGCGTCCGTGCACGGACCCAATCCCATGCCCAAGCGTGAATCTGGCCGCATGTCCAATCACATACCCGAGTGCGAACCCGACTGCATGTCCGAGCGCGAACCCAGGCGCAGGTCCAAACACATTCCCAGGCGTGCATCCAACCAGGCGCCCAACCGTATGCCCATGGACAAGCCTCGGCACCCCATTTTGCGTAACGCGCGCATGCTCGGCAACATCTTGCGGCACACGGGGTTTGCGCACATCACGGCCATATTCGGCGTGCTCTTCCTCTTCTGCTCGCTCATGGTGTGGCTTGCCGATCCAGGATGCCTCACCTTTGGTGACGGTATGTGGTTCAGCTTCGAGGCGGCGTCCACCATCGGCTTCGGCGACATCGAGGCGGCGGGGCCGATTGCACGCGCGGCAACCGTTGTGCTGAGCATCTTCAGCATCTTCTACATCGCGCTCATCACTGGCGTGGTGGTCAACTATTGCTCCAACCTCATCAAAGCTCGGCAGAAAGACACTTTGGCAAACTTCATCGACAGCCTCGAACACCTGGAGGAAAAGACCCCCGAAGAGCTTGCCGAGCTGTCGGCCCGTGTGCGGGAGTATGTGGCCAAGCGGTAACGCCTTGAGGCGCCGCCGCCACGCGCACGGAGACGCGCAACCAAAGTGCGGCGGCTCGCAAAGTCGGCACTCCACGTGCGACACGGGATCGGCCAGCCATGCGGCAGTGCCTCGCAACGCCGGTGGCTGGCCGTGTCGCCGCCACAGCGCCCATCACACGACAAGCCCCACCGCCTGTCCAGCAACAGGACGATGGGGCAAGAAATGCCAGCTTATGAACCATGGGCATATGTCACTCCAGACAACATGCCGCAGAGTTGATTGCGCGGGAGTCTCTCGCCCCGGCCTTGGGATGGCCGTGCCCCTCGGTCCAGGATCTCTCCCGCCACAATAGGCAATCGGCCCTCCCATCTCGCGGACGGGAGGACCGATTGTTAGGGCATTTTGCTGCTTTCGGCGCCGGCACGTCCACGTCAGGGTCGCCGGCGTCCAACCGTTAGCCGCGAGGACTGCCGAAAGCGCTAAGCCATGTACACCGCGATGGCGTCGACCTCGCGCCAGATCCACTTTGTCTTGTTGCCTTGCGTGGTGGATTCGGCAAACTCGGCCTCGGCACCGGCGCCCGAGTCTTTTGCCACTTTGAGGTAGTAGTAGCCGTACACCACGGTGTTGTACCCGTCGCTTCGCTTCGTCTTCCGCGTGCGTATCGGCTCGTTGAGGGCAAAGAGGTCGATGGAGTCCATGCCGCTGGGGCTGGCCACGTTGCCCTCCTCGCTGTCGAACAGGGCGTACTTCAGCGAGATGTCCCCGCCGTAGCCACGCACGAGACGCGCCACGACGTCTGCACTCATCACGGACTTGCCGGTCGCGTCCTGTATGAACTGCTTCTGCTTCGTGCCGCCCTGCTCGCAGGAGCGCACGGTGCAGGCCGTGGGATTGAGCTCGAACTCGCACCCCGGAACCTGGAAGCGCCTGATCCCCTCGCGACGAACCACTTGACCGTCCTCGAACATCTGCAAGATGGTGCCGTACTTGCCTTCGGGCGTCATGGCCCCGTTCTCGACAATCATGTTGCCGCCGGTAGCCGCGTCCACCGCTGCCTGGGCGTTTGTACCAAACATGTCGCCCAGCGCAACATATGCCTGCCGATAATCCTCCTCGCCGGAAGCGCCGCTCGCCCGCTGATCGGCATGGGACTCAAGATAGTCGCGCAGGCACACGAGCAGGTACGACCCCATCATGACGAACCGCGAGCATGCGTAGTCGCGGAACTGCTGGCGCGCGTCGTAGGCCTGGTGCTCCCAGCGATACTCACGTATGCACAGCTCGTCGAACGCCCCGACCACGTTCGTTCCCGTCCTTTGCTGCGTGTCGAGCAGCGCTCCGGCCATTTCGCCCACAAAGGCCAAAAGCGTTTGCGTGCCACCGACCTTGTAGTTGTCTTTGCCGGATCCGGGAAACAAGACGTTCTCGGCAAATTTCAGGCGAGCCGCGCGCAGGCCGGTCTCATTGCCCGCATAGTCCTTGTCCATCTGGTCGAGCTCGCCGCCGATAAGGTCGGTGTAACGGTTGGTGGGGCCCGCGTACTTGTTCATGAAATCGTCGATTTGCCCCTTGAACTTGTCTGTTTCCAGAAGCTCGTAGACGGCGCGCAACGTTGCATCCATGGAGTCAAGCTTGTTTTGAATCTCGTCGAGCTTGGAGATGATTTGTGCCGAGGAGTCGTCCGAGCCGAACACGATGTCCATGAACTGGCTCTTGCCGTAATTCATGGCCGTGTTCCAGGCCGTTTTGCCCAGAGACTTCAGGGCGTTGAAGACGATGTCCTCAAGAACCGCGTTCAGGCCATCGACGTCGGGAACGTAGTTGAACATGACGTCGGCGCCCACAATCGCGGCCTCGTCCTCGTCCAAATCGAGATAGGGGGAGTCTTCTTCCAGCTCGATGGGCGGGAAATACTCCAGAGGGTCTTCGAGGTAGTCCCCGTCCTCCCAGACCACGTCGAGGTTTGCGGCCTCCTCGGGGGACAGCCATACGTCCTCGTCGGCGGGTGGGAACCATTCCTCGTCCTCAACCGGCTCGAGGTCCTCGGCTGGCTCAGCGGGTTCCTCGACAAGCTCGACGTCCTCATCGGCAAATGCGCGGGTCACATGCGCGGCGGCGGTCAGCGCAAGAGTTCCGGCCGTGGCGACGAAATTCCTGCGCGTGCTGGTCTCGTTCGTCATCGTGCGTCCCCTTTCCTCGAAGGCGGCCAAGGCATGGGTCAGCGAGCCAACGTACGCAACGGCGGGGGCCGACCGCGGCTCGCATCCCGTTTACCTGCATGAATGCAAGGATACCAAGCAGAAAAACGGGATCCCTCACACCAATCGAGGAAAAAATGGGTGACTCGGGAGGATGGGGAAGCGAGGCGTCCGGGAAGAGCGGGCCAACGGGGCAATCGCCGGAGCGCCCCTCAGCGCAGCATGAATCCGGAGAGCCCTTTGCGGCTTGTGATGCCAAGCTTTTGGTAGACGCCCTTCAAGTGCGTCTTCACCGTGTTTTGCGAGATGTCGAGGAACTCCGCCACCTCGCGAACAGACCAGCCGCGGTTGACGAGCATGGCGATGGAGAACTCTGTGGTGCTGAGGTTGTCGGCCACATCCTCGCCGGTACGCGGGTTGTGCACACGCCGCCAGCCAGCGCTGAAGCGATACGTGATGTCGATGATGCGCCGATACAGCACGGGGTCGACCGGTTTGATGCACGTCTCGATGAGACCGCCAAGCAGACCGTGGTGCTCGGCCAGGCCCTGGATAAGCCCGTCGGGGGCGGCAAGCGACCACGCGCGATGGAACAGCTCCTTGGCGTAGGCCACCTTTTTGAGAGACATGGCGTCCATGCAGCACACAAGGTGCAGGTAGAGGGCAGGAATCGGCCGCAGCGCAGTCGCCATGCCCAGCGCTCCCTCGGCGATGCCCAACGAGTAGGCGTAGTCGCCGGCAAGATATGCCTGATGCGCGCGAACATAGGAGAGAAACAGCCTGACTCCTTCGCCAAGTCGGGGCATCAGCGATTGAAGGGACGGGTCGCTCGCGACCAAGGGGTCGGGCACGTCGAGATGGAGCAGCGAGAACGCGGCATCGCGGGCAAAGATGGCGGCGGGGCGGTCCTTTTCGCTCGCGGCCTGAGCCTGACGTTCCAGCACGTCAAGGGCATAGCGGGTCTGTGCGACCTGGCCAAGCGGCAAACTGGCGTACGCGAAGATGAAGCATGCGGAGCTGCGCAGGGCCACGTCGGGAGCCTCGAGGTAAGGGCGGGACAGAGCGGCGGCATCTTCGGGCCGGCCCTGAAAGTACGCAAGCTCCGCCATCGCAATGGCGCGCTCGTCGGCGTCGGCGAACGACTCAGCGCACCCCTGGGCTTCACCCAGGGCAAAGGGGCTGTTGACAAGCGGCATGAGGATGGCGTGCGGCATGCGAAGACCTCCCGGGAGTAGCCTGGGGGAATCATAGCGCATGGATGTCGTGCCTGATTGTGGGGCAGACCCTGGTTGCGGCGTATGGCTCGAACGAATCGGACGAGGCGCAGGCGGGCAGGGCCCAAACGCACGAAAGGCAGCCCCCATGCGTACGGAGGCTGCCTTTTGAGACTTTGCGGAGTCGGGGGGCGAGAAGCCCCCACTCAATCTAGCCCGCTATTGCCTAGACGATGCACAGGCGGGTGTGCAGCGCTTCACCATTGCGACACCACAGGCAGAACGCGCGTTCGATGAGGCCGATTGCGCTTAATCATCGTCTAATCGATCTGCTCCATCATCGCGTGGAGCACGTTGCGGCGGGAGAGGGCGCCGACGAGCACGCCGTTACTGGTGACGGGCATCTTCTTGATGCGGCGCTTGGCGAGAGTCGCGCATGCCACGTCGAGCGGCGTGTCGATGTCGACCGAGATGACGCGCTTGGTGGCAAGCTCCATCACGTTGAGGTTGGCGAGAGCCGCAAGGCGGCCTTCCATGTCCTCGTCGTCCTGCAACGACAGGCTCACGCCGGCCGAGGGGCTCGACATGTTGAAGTCATTGCGGGCCAGGTAGCGCATGATGTCGCCGTCGGTCACATAGCCCACGAGCTTGCCGGTGGGGTCGACGACCGACACGCCCGAGGTGTTCGTGGCCGCCAGGATGGCGATGACCTCGCGCATGCAGGCGGAGTTGGAAACCGTGGCCGCATTGGGGTTCATGACCTGGGCAAGCGTGAAGCCGGAGAGCGCCTTGTCAGCCGCGCGGGCAAATGCGTCGGAGGGGGCACCGCCGAGAGACGAGCCGTCAGCGCAGGCAACCTGGCCGACGAGACTCCCGCCTGTACCGAGGTCGGTGCCAAGCGCCGGGGAGACGCCACCGGCAGTCGCCTGGCGCGCGCCAGTCATAGGGGCACCCGCTCGCGCGACATCAGACATCTTGGCCTGGAGCGCACCGTCAGCTGCGGGCATGACCACCTTCGGATTGGCCATGGACGCCCCGCTCGGCACGACCGCCTTCTTCTTATCGCGCACGAACACCAGGATCAGCGCGATGGCACAAGCGGCGAGAAGGGCCGTGGTGCAGAACGACGCATGGTAGCCGGCAAACGTGCGCTCCACACCTGCAAGGTCGGAGGCAGCGCCCGACACAGTCGCGGAAACCGACACGAGCAGAGCCGTGCCGAAGGAGGCCGCCACCTGGTTGATCGTGTTGGAGGTGGACTGGGCGTGCTGAATAGCCTCGTTGGGGAGCGAGTTCACGCCCCAGGTGTTGACCGGCGTCATCGTGAACTGGATGCCGATGGCGAGCACCGCATACATCACCGAGACCAGAACGATGGGCGAATCGGCGCGGAACTGGGTAAAGCCCAGCACGCCACACAGGATGACAGCGGCACCGATGAGCACGGGCACGCGGACGCCGAACTTGTCGAACAGACGTCCCGCCAGCATGCCCGTAAACGCGCCGATGAGAGCACCAGGCAAGAGGGTGAGTCCGCTTACCGTGGCGCTCTGGCCGAGCACGCCCTGGATGTAGAGCGGCATGACGGTCTCCATGCCGATGAGGGCAGCCTGGAAGAGGGCGATGACGATAACGACGGTGCGGTAGTTGGCCGTTTTGAGAATGTCGACGCGCAGCATGGGCTCGGCAAGGTTGAGCTGGCGATATGCGTAGAGGCCAACGAGGGCGATACCTGCGACGATGAGGCCGACCGTGAGGCCGAGGTTGGTGGAAGAGCTAACCGACGACAGGCCATAGAGCAGGCAGATGAGGCCGCAGGTGGAAAGCACGACGGAGAGCAGGTCGAACCTAGAACGCCTGAACTCGCCGTAGGGCTTGAGCATCTTCGCGGCGCAGGCAACGATAATTGCCGCGACGACGGCGACAATGACGAAAATCGCACGCCAGCCCACCGTGTCGACGAGCACACCCGACAGGGAGGGGCCGATGGTGGGCGCGAAGCCGATGACGAGTCCGATGGTGCCCATGGCGCTGCCACGGCGCTCGCGCGGGATGACAAGCAGGATGACGCTGAACACCATGGGCATCACGAAGCCCGTGGCGCACGCCTGCATCACGCGGCCCAAAAGCAGCAGCGGGAACACCGGGGCAACAGCCGAGACAAGGCTGCCAGCCGCAAAGAGCGTCATGCCGCCGATGAAGAGCCTGCGCGTGGAGAAACGGCCCATGAGATATGCCGCAAGCGGGATGATGACGGCCTCGGTAAGGGCGTAGCCGGAAGTCAGCCACTGCACGGTTGTGGAGGCGATTCCCATATCTGCCATGATTGTGGGCAATGCCGGCGTGAGCAGCGTGGCATTAAGCACCGCGACAAACGCGCCTGCAAGCAGCACCACTATCATCTGTAGCTGGTTTTTTGCAAGTCCTAAACCCATGGGTCTCCTTTCTCGACACCCGCCCCCGCTCAGGCTTCATGCCCTCGCGTAAGGTGCAGACAGTTGATAAACCGCAAGTGTAGAAAACAAGCGAGCAGTTTACTTCAACAGTTGACCTTTATCAATTAATGGCACAGAATTTTCGAATCGGGAGATGGGTGGTTTATTGCATCGGGTAAGTGCCTCTCCGCTGGCTTGCGGTGAGGCTGTAGTCGCGAAGGACGCTTGTATGGACTCGTATCCGGCCGATCACAACGTGTGGCAGCAACTCGCAGGGCCGCGGGACAAAGACGGCAGCGCAGGCGAGGGTGGCGTCGCGGCCCCCTCGCCTGAAATGCATCGCGTGCCGACGCTGGCTCCTCAGGAGGTGCTGCTTGATGCGGCATGCGCCTTCGACAGCTTGGCGCGCTACGTCACGGCCAGCAATTTTGACCAGCTCAGCAAGACGCAGGCCGACGCCGTCATGCGCATCGCCCTTTTCGGCCCCGCGAGCATGACCGAGCTCGCCAGCGGCCTGGGCGTCTCGAAAGAGCACGTGACCCGCGCCGTGGCGGGCCTTGAGGAGCAGAGGCTTGTGACGAAGCGCCGCAACACCGAAAACCGGCGCATCGTGGAGGCCGTGCTCACCGAAAAGGGCGAGGAAGCCGTAACCGCCATCCGCCTGGCCTCTATCGAACGGCTCGAGAAACCTCTCTCCAGCCTCTCCCCCGCCGAACGCGACGAGCTCGTGGACCTCTCGACCAGGGCAGTCTCGCTGCTGCTCAAGGTGAGGCTGGGATAGGGCGGCAGCGTTTCTCGCCAACACCCAAAAGCGGGCGAGGCCCCAGTTGGAGTCTCGCCCGCCCATAAGCCTGTCTGTATGTTACGTCTTAGAACGCGCATCCCCCCCTGGCGCAACGATGCCAGTGTCCCGCTGGTTAAGCACGACTTCCCACAGGATATCGCATGCTTCCTCGAACGGAGTCGTCCCCCCTGGCAGCACATTCTAGGAAGCGCGGAATACAAGCTCAAAGTCCTGCTGGCCGGGCTCTCCATCGGCAGACTCGACGTAGGTGTGGCCGCGCAGGGTGATGAACTCGATTGCATCGACGTCTACCAGGCGGTTAAAGAGGTGTGCGGCACCCAGCTTTTCCGCCTCGTCGCTATACGCATAGTCCACCAGGCTGTTTGAAACCGGCTCATCACCTCCCCAGCGGTACACCACATATTCCGCGCCGCCCGTGTAACGAATCACGGCTTCGTTTGCCGAACTATCGGAGTTGGCGAGGAACTGCGTTAGCGCGATTGGGGACACCTCGACAGTCGAGCCGTCATCAGCCCGGAACTCCTTGGTGGTCAGCGTGGCCTGCGGTTTATAGACGGACGCGCCATCGGCATCCTGCGCTGCCACATCGGACGTCCCGCCTGGCTCACGGTCCACCAACACCCACTCAAGTCCACCGTCGATCCTGCCGGTAAACGGACCAAAGTACGCGACACCTACAAGCTTGGTATCTGTACTGGCCTCGGCATCCAGTATTACACGCTCATCCCAAAATGGAACTGCACTATCAACAGAATCGATAGCGAAGGCGACAGGAGCGTCGTTCGACAGATACACCTCACCGTAGCTCGCGTCGGACGTGTCCACGCCATCGGGATTCTCGATTGTGATAGTCGCCACGCCGTTTCCGTTCTCATCCATTACGCATTGGCCCACCGTGAGCGTGTAGCCGTGCAGCTCGCACGTGCGGTTTACGTCGAACACGTAGCCATCGAACAGGCGCTGGGCCACCTGCTCATCGACGTCCTCCCAGGTGCGCGAGGGCGCCGTCCACGACACGGGCTCACCCGTCACCGGGCTGATGTGGTCCTCCTCCACAACCGTGTGCGCCTCGACGTCTTGCTGGCCCTTGGTGCCAAACGCCGACTGGAAGAAATTGCTGCTCACAGCCGCATATGCCCCCGAGGCGACGAGCGCCGTGACCGCAGCCGTCGCCACCGCCGCCCGCACGGTGAACCTCTTGCCGGGCTGCCTGGCGCCCGCCCGCTGGGCATGGCCGGCGGAGCTCGCCGTCGCCGCGTTGCCTCGGGCCTGTGCCCTCTGTTCGGAATCAATCTTCTCGGTCATCGCCATAATCCTCTCAACCGTCTCGTCGGAGGCGTCCACGGCCGAAAACGCTCGGCGGAACCTCTCGGTGTCGAGCTCCTCCTGCCTGGCGCTTTGCCCGAAGCGCTCGGAGACTCCCCCTTTGCCTGCGCGCGTCATCGTGCACCCTCCTCAGTCAATATGTCCTTGAGCCTCGCCCGTCCCCTGGCCAGCCGTGTGCGCACCGTAGCCGAGGGCACCCCAAGCAGCCCGGCAATGTCACCGGTTGCATAGCCTTCAAAGTAGCGCAGATAGAGCACCGTGCGATACCTCTTGGGCAGCGCCATCACCTGCCGTATGAGCTCGGCGTCCTGCGGGGCTGGCACTGAGAGCGTCTCGAGGTAGTCGTCGATGTTCTCGGGCCTGCGGCGCAGCAGTCGCCACAGCGCTGTGCACTCGTTGACCGTCACGCGCAGCAGCCAGTTCCTCGCGTGGTCGTCGCTCTCAAACGCGCCGTCATAACGGTACAGCTTGAGGAACACCTCCTGCACCACGTCGTCGGCGTCGGCCTTGTTGCGCAGGTAGCCCAGCGCCAGCCGAAACACGCTTCCTTTGTACATGCTCACCAACCTCGTGAACTGCTCCTTGTCTCGCACAGACAAAGTCCTTCCTCGATAAGGCATAGGTGTCGCCGCGCCGCAGGCTCACGGAGCGGGCGTGCCGCACATGTGAAGGGCGCCCTTCGCCGATATATATGAAATCCACCCCCGAATTGTTTCACCCGGGCGAGAAATTTTTTTGATACCCACAGAAACTGATAGAGGGGGCAGGGGGTGGTTCTGCACGTGGGGAGCCACCTACAAGGGGCGGTTTTGCCGAAAAGCCATGTGCGCAAAAGGGGTGGTTGCAATGGAAATGCCTGGTAGAGTGAATGTTGGGGGGTGGGCACAAATGTGCCGTCACTCTCGCGCTGTTGTTGTCACTGTATCATCGCAGGCGCGTTGCTGCTGTCTTCCCGCCGCGATCGTCCCGTCGCCGCTGCGCTTCGCGCGACAGCAAAGGGGCGCAAACGAATTCCCTTTCGCTTGCGCCCCCCGCGCGCCCCTCGGTTGCTGAGTTGCTTATTCGGCGCGAACGCCCATCATGGCCTCGGCTGCCAGCCAAGCTGTGGCGGCGGCGTAGCAGCAGTCGCCGTTTGCCCCCGTGCCCGGGTGGCCTGCCGTGCATCCGCTTGCGTACAGACCGGGGATTGCGTCGCCATCGGCATCGAGCACCTCGCCCGACTCGCCAACGGCCAAACCGGCGTGCGTGGCAAACACAAGCGAACCGAGCGCCATGCCGTAAAACGGCGGTTGCGCAATCGGATACAGGAACTCATCGGGCATCTTGCCTTCAGGGTCAGTCCCCTGCTCGCACAGCGCATTCCACTCATCGACAGCACGCGTCACCTTGGCGGAATCAAGTCCCAGCTTTTCGGCAAGTTCCTCCACCGTGTCCGCGCTGGCAATCAACCCGCTGGCAATCGCCTCGCGCACGCCCTCATACCAGCGCGGATTGGCAAGAGCCTCGGGCACGCGGCCCTCATCGGGCATCGTGTCGGCGTCGATGAGACGACGGCACATCCCCTGCTGAAACGTCGGGCCGTACTCCTCAAACTTGTCATCGAAAAAAACGAAGCCCTCGTGTCCAGGAAACGAATCGAGTTGGGCGGCAGCCTTCGTGTATGCCGAGGAACCGCCGCCGGAAATATACGGATAGCGCTCGCCATGACGCGTAATGCCAAGCCAAGGCTGGCGGGCGATCTGCACGGCGGAATTGTAGAGGTAGACATTCCAGTCGGGGTACTCAATACCGCCGTCGAACTCCATGAACTGGTCGAAGCCATCCATGACACCGCCGGCGCCGAGCCCCATGCGAATGCCTTCACCCGTGTCATGTACGCCGCAACAGCTAATTTTGCAGCACTCATAGGCCGTGGGCACATACGTTTGCAGCATGGTGCGATTCGCACCCATGCCGCCCGTCGCAAGCAAGACGCCCTTCTTCGCGCGGATATAGACTTGCTCGTCGTCGGCGTTCATAATCCTGACGCCGGTAACGGCGCCGTCCTCCACGACCAATCCCTCAAGCGCCGTCTGAAGACGCAGGTCGCCGCCGTCTTCCTGGAAACGCTCGGCGAGGAAGTCGTAGATGTACTTGACGGCACGGGCCGTCATGCCGCCCTCCTCGGAGCCCGCCGGAACGAGGCCCACGGGTCCAGGGCCGCCCGTAACCGTAGTGGGCTGCCAGGCAAAGCCCTCGTCCGCCATCCAATTGACCATGGCAAGGGCCGAGGCGACAGTGCCGCGCGTATAGGCCGCATATCGGGCGCCGAACGGATTTGCCTCCAGCGCAGGCTCAAGCAGCATGTCGGTCACATCGGGCATGCCCAGGGCAATCTGCGGCTGAGAGCCGCTGACCACCCAGACGCTTGCCTCCTTGCTCGCGCCGCCGATATCGGGCATCTTATCTACCAGCAAGACGCTTGCACCCAGCTCGGCGGCACGCACCGCTCCCACCAGACCGCCGCCGGTGCCAACCACGACGACATCGAACTCTTCGTCCCATGCCTGAGGAGCCTCGAGCGGCTCAATCGGGGAAATATCGCCGGCATCTTCTTCGGCCAGCTCGGCGGCCGAGGCGGAGCTTTGGCCAAAAGCGACCTGAGCAAGAGAAGCGGCCCCTGCCGTGCCAGACAAGACCGCGAACGCCCTGCGTGTCATCGTTGCATCCATAGCAAACCCCTTATTGCAATTGTGAATGACTGTTCCGACTCAACGGTGCGGCCGCTCCGCCTTGAGCCTATTGTAGGAGCAGGGGCATTCACCAAGTTCGCCCTTCTTGTATGGGGCTCAGTACAGTATGTATACTTGCTATTCAAATATGAATGGCCTAGCCGGGAGGCACCATGCTGTACGACTACCTCAACGAGTTCACCGCCATAGCTCGCACCGGAAGCCTTTCGAAAGCATCCCGCGAGCTCGGCGTGTCCCAACCAGCCCTCGGCCGTCACCTCTCCGCCCTTGAAACGCAACTGGGAGCCGCGCTTGTCACGCGCACGGCGCAGGGCATTACGCCCACTGCAGAAGGACGTTACCTGCTAGGCATGGCACTTGACATCTGCAGCATCGGCGAGGAAATCGAGCGACATTTCGCAAGCTTGCGATGCGGCAACGAGCAACGCCAGCTATACATCAGCGGCTTTGCCCTGCTCGGGCCCGTCCTCGAAGCCGTGAGGCAGGCTTGCGCCGATGTGGCAAAAGCGGGCCGCCCCGTGGGGATGCCGCTCTATCGCGCGGACAACTGCTCGGGCAACCTCGCACAGGCCCTCACCGGCGCACAGACCGATATCGTGATTACCATGGGGGCCGGCTTACATCGCGAACCCTTGCTCGAGCAGCTCTTTTGCCGCAAACTTTTCGATGCTCCGTGCGTTGCTGCGGTGGAGCCCGATAGCCATCTCGCCCACCATAGCAGTATCACCCTGGACGACCTGCGCTCCGTTCGCATCGCACGGCCTTCCGGCGAGCTTGAAGGCTCAGACCTGCGATGGGAGGAACTCCGCAGCCGCTGCCTCGAACGCGGCTTTTCGCCCCTGTCCTACACGACAAGCTTCGATGCGCGCCCATACAACGGTTGGAACCTGCCAGGCTGCGTCGTCTTGTTTATGGCCGAACAAATTGACGACGAGGCAGCAAGGCGCATCGGCAAGGTTATTTTGCCACTCGATGACTTTGCGTATGAAATGTACGCCGCCTGTCGTCGGGACGATGAGCTGGCGCGCACTGTGATTGACGGCGCAGCACGACATCTAAGCGAGCGAGAGAAGCCCGGCGAGGCGTAGGGGCAGCGGGTCCCGGACGAGCGCGGCAACACCCACGCGAGACGCCCCAGGTATTCGGGCCCAAACGTCCGTTCATCGGCTTGCCCCAGTGCTATACCCCGCTCGCCGGAGATGAAAGCGCGGCCCCGTCGGATTCGTGTTGGCCACCGAGCGGAAACGCCATCGCCCGCCGGCATTCATGCAGCGGGTCGGTGGGGAACCGCGCTCCGGTTTACTTGTGCGTGTACTGGCCGTGGCGCTTGGTGCTGGAGCTGCGCTGGATGGCAAACTTGGGGCAACGATGCAGGCAGCGCAGGCACATGGCGCAGCGGTCCTGCACCCACACAGGACGGCCGTCGCGCATCTCAATGGCGCCGATCGGGCAGCTTTTCGCGCACAAGCCGCAGCCGGTGCAAGTGTCCTCAACCGCAAACTTGCTGGTCAGGCGCATGCTGTTGTCGTAGATTGCCTTGCCGATGGAGCCCGTGAAACCCGGCATGTTGAACTGGAGATGTCGCCCGCGGACGCGCTCGTCCAGCATGGCGCGCACGTCTTTGATGCGCTTGTCTGCCCGGGCGTTGTGGGCCGCGACCTTCTCCTTGTCGGACAGGTCGAATATCGGCGTCCAGGTGTCGGGCATGCTCACACCGAAAGCCGCATCGAGAAGCAGACCCTTCTCGCACAGGATCGCATCGGCATGCGCCACCATCCCGCCCGGCGTGATTCCGAACGTGGCAATGAGAAACACGTAGGGCTTGTCCGCAGCAGACCCCGCCGCCGATTCGGACCCCGACGCGAACGAAAACTCTGCGCGCTCAAGGAACTCGCGCACCAGGCTGGGCAGCGTCCAGCAGTACGTGGGCGAGAGAATTCCCAGGCGGCCGTCATCAACATGCCAGCTCAACTCCCCCGTGCGCAGAGCATCCTCCATGGAGACCAGGCGTTCGCCCTCATGCGCGATGCCACGTGCCACGTGCAGGGTATTTCCCGTTGCAGAGAAGCAAAAGAGCATGGTGTCCTCCTACGTCCGCATCCCCTCAGCCCCAGCAAGCGCCCTCGACCTTCTGGAAGCTGCGCTCGACGGAGATGCTCCCCTCGCCTGCCGCTTTCGCCACAAGACGCTCGTCGCGACCCCAACCGGCGGCTGCGCGCACATGCACGTCGCGCAAAACCAGGCGCGCCATGGCGAGCAGCGCCCGGGCTTCGTCGAGGTCGCACTCGGGATGGTCGTTCATCTCAATGCCGGGCGCATGGCGAAACTTAGAGATATAGAGTACCTCAAGACCGACGAGGCCGCGAACGTCAAAGAGAGACTTGGCGTAATCCTCCCAGCGCGTCTCGTGCGGGCCCAGTCCCGCCATAAGACCGGTGCCCACACCGATGCCATGACGGGCGATACGCTCGGCAAACTTCAGCTTCTCATCGAGGTTATCGCCTGGCTTGACCTGCTTGAATACCTCGGGATTTGTTGTCTCGAACACCGAGAACACGCGCAGCACGCCCAAGCGCGCCAGTTCCTCGAGACCCTTGTCGTCAAACGACGGCCCGCAGTTCACAACGATGCGCATGTCATCGAAGCCGGCCTCACGAATGGCGCGTACGATGGGGAGCACGCGGCCCTCGCCCGAGCTCGCGCTGCAGCCGCCGCTCAGGTGGAACTGCCTGATGTCGCTCTCGTCGTGAAGCTGGCGCACGAAGCCCACGGCCTCATCAGGCGTCATGGGCTCGCTGTGACCATCGTGCCAGTAGGGGCAATAGAGGCACAGTGGGCGCAGATGACACGGGGTCACGCTGTTGAAGGCAGCCTCGCGCTCGTCCCTGCCCGCCATAAGGCGGTCGCGCACCGATGCCGCCACGCCACACAGGGCGTCGAGCGCGGCCCGGTCCCTCTCGCATGCGGAAAACAGCGTCAAGGCCTCGTCTTTTGTCGGCGGCCTATCCTCAAGCTCACGAATCAAGGCAAGCATGTGTCCCCCTTCGATCCCCGGTAAAGATAGCAAGCAACGCGCGGACGCATCCCGCTGAGGAGGCAGCTCCTCTCATCCCCGCCGTATATCACGTGGAAGACAGGCATGCAGACGGCATCGCGCGGTGCCATGCCGCGCATGCCTTGCCCCCCTACGACATGGCGCACGTGTGTCACCATGGCATATCCCGAGCCGATACGCGGTTGCATATGCAACAATCTGATGTTGGGCGACTGCAGCCCGGAGACCAAACTGACAGCATGTCAACCAGGGAAAAGCCCACCGGCCCAGAGATGGCACGCCAGCCGGAAAAGCAGCGTGTCACCCAATGGAGTGGGATATCGCCCTGGAAACGAGGCACCGCCCAGAAGGCGTCCAGAAAAAACGATGAGCGAGCAGGTCTCTCGACATGTCTCCATTGCAACAGAGCAGGTAGAAAACACACTTGATGATGCACCGCACTCGATCCCTGTTTACCTAGCCGCTTGGGAAGCGCTCGCCGCCGGGAAAAGCAAGTTGTCGCCGCAGGGCCAATCGCTACCTGAAAGAGCGTCTCACAGCCCTGAAAATGATATGCTGACCCGAAAACCATCGTGCCGAGGGGACTTACCGTGAAGAGACGCATGTTTCGCACGCCGCAGGGAGACATTGCATACTGGGTTTCGCGCAAAGGCCGCCCGGACAGGCCATGGCTCATCTTTTTGCCTGGCCTCACGGCTGATTACCGGCTCTTCGAACCCCAGATTGCCGCGTTCGAAGGCAAGGCGAACCTTCTTGTGTGGGATGCGCCCTCGCACGGAGCGTCGCGCCCCTTCGAGCTTACATGGACGCTCGACGACCTCGCACGCTGGCTGCATGGCATTCTGGAGCAAGAAGGAATCGAGCGCCCCATACTCGTGGGCCAGTCCATGGGAGGCTACACGGCCCAGGCGTTTCTCGACCTTTTCCCAGGTCAGGCCGCTGGTTTCATCTCAATTGACTCGGCACCGCTCAAGCGCCGGTATTTTCACGGGTGGGAGATTTGGGCGCTGCGTCACACCCGTCTCATGTACCTGAGCATCCCTTGGAAAACGCTCGTACGCCTGGGCTCCACAGGATGCGCGACCACACCGCAGGGCCAGGCCCTCATGCGCGAGATGATGGCCGGCTACGGCAAGCGCGAGTATTGCGACCTTGCAGCGCATGGCTATCGCGCCCTGGCCGACGCGGCCGCCGAGGATCGCCCGTATGTCATCGACTGCCCGAGCCTGCTTGTTTGCGGGGAAAAGGACGCCGCAGGCTCGGCGCGCGACTACAACAA
The DNA here is from genome assembly GCA_902464015.1 of uncultured Coriobacteriales bacterium. Taxonomy (GTDB): domain Bacteria; phylum Actinomycetota; class Coriobacteriia; order Coriobacteriales; family UMGS124; genus UMGS124. Next base: position 29,533 of record CABQHM010000004.1, read on the forward strand.
GCGCTGGGCCGCCGCCGAGAACCTCGACCTGCACTGGATTGCCGACGCCGGCCACAACTCCAACACCGACAAACCCGACGAGGTCAACGCTCTCATCGAGGGATTTTGGGGCCGCATACGCTGAATCAGGCCCAAAACTGGCAAAAGTCTGCGTTATAACTCCTAAGCTCTGCCGAACAGGCAATTGCCGGCCGAGAAGCACCAGGTAGATTGCCTGTGCCTTTGAACCCTATCTCCCCTCAGAGATTTATAACGCAGACTTTTGCCCGATTTCAGCAAGGGGGCACAGATGAAGGGCAAGGAGCTGCGCCGCCACGGGTGTCCTATGGCGCCACACAGCAGGTGCAGTCCACCACTTCTCGTAAGAAGAAAGAACCTGCCTACGGAACAACGAATCACACCCGTCCCTTTTCGTCATTTGCGACTCGCAACACGCGAGCGACAGGTTGAGAAATCCGACGGCTTCGGGCCGATGCGGCCGGCAAAGCGTGAGATGCCTCAACCTGTCGCTCGCAAGATGGTGTTGGGGGCGCGACGCGGGCCGCTACTCCCCCAGCTCGGCAGACAGCGACTCCATAGTGGTCGAGTCAACCTCGAGGTAACCCAGAAGGATGTCGGCCAGGGCGCGGTAGAAGCCCGTTCGCGCGATTCGCTTGACGTCGGCGGCAAACTCGGGTGCCCATACGCCCAGGTGGTCCCGTACGAAAGACCTTTCCTTCTCGACGAGCTCGGCAGCCCTGGCGATATCCCCGGCCGTAAGGGCCTCAGCGGCGCGGCTCAGCAAGACTGCGCAAAATGCCAGCTCAAAGCCCATGTGGTCTTCAGGCTCATTGTGCTCGTTCACAAGCGTGACCATCTCGGAGCGGTACGCGGCAAGCACCGCGTCGCGGGCATCCTGCATGAGCAGTCGGTCCGGAGAGGTGTACACGCTCTCGTACGGATAGGCGACGTGGGAGGTATCCTGGGTGTTGCCGATAAAAACATGCAGGTAATCGACGTTGAGCTCGGTTCCCGTGCGCTCGCCCCTGTGGTTGAGGAAGACAACGAGGCCACGGTAACCTTCGTCGAGGTGGTCGTTGCCCGTGCGGGCAGGATAGCGGCCCTCGCAGAGAGACTGAAGCAGCTCGACATCAACCTCGCACTGGAACAACCTGCCGAGAAGCTCGTATCCGGCAGCTTGCTGGGCAAGCAGGGAGACAAGTTCCTCGTGAGCGTAGAACTCATCGGAGTCGGCGTCTTCCACAGTGTTCGAAGGCAAGCCCTCCTCGGACATCACAGCCTCGCCGGCCGGTGCCTGCGCCTCCGCACACATAGCACACCCATCGGTCAGGTCCCGCGCCTCATCGCATGGCTCATCCCCGCTGACCATGCCCTGCGACTTCGCGCACGCCATGCCCTCTTCCGTCAGACCCTGCTCGGCCTCGCTAGCAAAATCCGGCGTCTCCATGCACACCTCGGCCTCGCCGGCCACGCCCTGCGACTGCACGCTTGCTGCCATTGCCTCGTTCTCCATCTCCCCTACTCCCTTCCCGTTGCCGCAAGCTCGGCCAGCAGTGTGCGACCGTACTCGGTGATGGCCCATGCGCCGTCCCACTCGGCGGCGCCGGCCTTTTCGAGCTCGCCCACGAAATGCCCGCCATACATGCGCGGCTCAGCCGTGAGAGGATTGCTCTCGGCAACCTTGTCGACCTCCTGCTTGGTGGCGGGGCCTTCGCTCAACAGCTCAAGCAGCTCGCGATACACCGGCGCGTAATGCGGCTCGCGCGTCTCGAGCAAGTCGCTTGCATAGGCACCAACCGGGTCGCTGTCCAGGTATGCCTGGCCTGCCTCGGTGAGCTGCCAGGTACCAGGGGCAGGCGTGCTCACCACGTAGAACCCCTCGTCGTCGATCTCGGGGACCTCAACCTCGCCGTTCTCCTCGGCATCGCGCATCTTTGCCTCGGCAAGCTCTTCCTCGTCGCTCTTCACGTAGCGGATGGCACCATGGTCTTCCAGGACTTTGCGCAGCTCGACCGCAGAGTGCACGGAGCGATTGTTCTCGAGGATGGGGGCCATGATGGCATCCAGTTCCTCGCAGAGCTGCGGCTCCCGGCAGGCCTGCAGCACGGCCATCAAAACGCGCTGGTTGCCCGGCACGGCTTCGAATGCGTCTGCCACACGCGCGACGCTGTGCAGGCGCTCCGACACATCGACGTTGTCCATCTTCGTTCCTCTCCTTGCATGTCCCATATCGCCAAGGAGCAGACGGGACGCATCCCGGCTCTCCCTTGGCGGTAACCCTCAAGTCCCTCACCCGCAGACAAAGCGAAAAACAGCCGCACTCGCACAGAGGCCGACTCATCCAGCACGAGCCCCGCGAATGTCATGCCAACCGCACGCCCTCCCTCGCACTCGCCCGAAGCGGCTCGCACTCACACTTGCTCGGGTCCCACGGGGTCCGGCTCGCATTCGCGCTCAACCCCGCCCGCACGACGCCCAACGGGCGAACATCTCTCCAAAAAGTCGATCCCTAGCTGGTGGAAGTTCACGTCAACGACGCTCGGCACATCGCTTACCCGTCGTCCGCCCCGCCCGGCGGGCGGGCAGGCATCCCTCCCAGAGCGCCTGCCCTGCAACCGGAGGGCGGCGGTCAAAACTGCGTCGCCCGCCCTGCAACCAGGGGGCGGCGGTCAAAACTGCGCCGCCCCCGCTTGCCTCAGCTCTTACTCAGGCTGCAGCGTGGTGTCGATGTCGTCGTGCCACTCGGCGCGAGACGCCGGCAGGATGTAGCGCACGAGGGGCGCGTTGCCCGTGTCGGGCAAGAAGTGGACGTCTTCCTCGCTGTACTGGGCGAGGACCTTGTTCACGTCGCTCTCAGGGTCGTCGAAGTCACCCCAGAAGCGCGCGCCGGCCGAGCAAGTCCTCACGCACATGGGCTTGAGGCCGTCCTTCTCGGCAAGATGGCTGCACAGCGTGCACTTCTCCACCACGGCGGTCTTCGCGTTGAAGGAACGCGCGCCATAGGGGCAGGCCGTCATGCAGGCGCGGCAGCCGATGCAGGCATCCGTGTCGACGAGGACGCGGCCCTTCTCGTCGCGGTAGGTGGCGCCGGTGGGGCACACCTGCTCGCAGGGGGCGTTCTCGCACTGCTGGCACATGACCGGCAGGAAGTACATCTGCAGGTTCGGGTACTCGCCGTAAGGGCCGCAGTCGATGAGCTTGTTCCAGTACACGCCCAGGTCAACGGCGTTCTCGTTCTTGCAAGCAACCTCGCAGCCGTGGCAACCGATGCAACGGTCGAGGTCGACCACCATTCCATAGCGCGCCATTACTTAAACACCACCTCAGTGGATTCGCTGTACTCAGGCATCCACGGTTCGAAATCGGTCGGGTTAATCCACGCGCCCTCGGGTGCGCCCTCGGGAGCGGGATAGACCTTGACGGCAAGGCCGCGCAGGACATAGGTGCCGTGCTCGGGGTTGAACTTGCCGTCGGTCTTGGTGAGGATGTTCACGTTCATCTCGGTCCATGCACGGCTGGGGTCGTCCGTGTCGAGGTACTCGGGGTTCCAGAAGCGCTCCATATGAATGGCGTCCTTGGCCATGCCGAGCGTGACGAATGCCTTGCCGCGCACCTTGCCGCGAGAGTTCTCGACCCAGACCCACTCGCCATCGACAATGCCGTACTTCTCGGCAGTCTCAGGATGCATGGACACGAGCGGCACGGGATAGAGCTCGCGCAGGTAGGGAATGTTGCGCAGCGTGCCGTGGTGATAGAAGGGAACGCGGCCCTCGGTGAGCATGACGGGGTACTCGTCGTTGCCCAGGTTGGTCTCCTCAGGCTCCATGTAGTAGATCAGCGGATCGTAATCCTCGTCGGCAGGCTGCATGACGTAGGTCTTGCCGTCGGCCTTGGCCCAGGGAGCGCCGGTGCGGCCCAGAAGGAGCGTGCCCTCGGAGTAGGGCTCGACCTTCTTGGAAGGCGTGCTCCAACCCTTGGGTTTGCCGGTGCCGTCGTCGTCGAGGTAGGTGTAGTAATGGAGGTAATCCTCCTTGTCGATCCACTCGTACGTGCCCATCTCGGCAAGCTCGTCCCAACTCATGGGCAGAGTGCCCATGTGCATGTCCATCATCGACTGCTGGCCGTCCCAGTAGACCAGGTCGTTGCCGACGCTGGCGAGGTAGTCGGCGTCGATGGCCTTCTGGCAGTTGGGATGACCCATCTCGGCGCAGCGGCGCACAATCTGCGACCAAATGACGCCCTCGTTGACTGTCTCGTACAGATGCACGACAGGCTGGCGAATGATGATCTTGTTGGCATGGGCGATCGTGAAGTAGCTCTCAAGCCATTCCTGGGTGGGCAGCACGTAGTCGGCCGCTTCCACGGAGAACGCGGTGGGATACATGTAGAGGTGGCAGATCATTTCCATCTTGGAGATGATCTCGGGCAGCTGCCCCGCGTTGCCGATCATGGCGTGCTTGTTGCCGGAACGCTCCATCCAGTTGCGAATGACGTAGGGCTCGCCGGTCTTGATGGTCTCGAACACCGAGGGGATGTGCGAGTGCGACCAAATGCCCAGGCCCTTGTGCTCGCGGTAACCCAGGCGCTTCTCGATCATCTCGGGGCTCACGATGGAGTTGAGCGTGCCGAGGTCCACCTTGTTGGGAGGATCGGGGAAGCGCTGCAGCAGCGCGCCGGGCCTCTCGACGTTGCCCATGAGGAACTCGAGGATGCAGGCACCCTCGGCGCCCTGGGCGGACTGGGCGCCCATGTCCGTTGCCACGCCGAGGATGAGGCCCGAGGGACCCTCGTCGGTGTAGACGCGGATGGCCTTCTCGATCTGCTCGGGATCCAGGCAGCAGATCTCGCCGGCCTTCTCGAGGGTGAACTCGTCGACGCGCTCGCGCAGCAGCGTGAAGGCGGTGGGGTACTCGGTGCCGTCGATCTCGTAGGTGCCGAAGAGCTCGGGGTCGAGAGCCTCGTCGAACGGCCAGGGCATGGCCTTGGCGGAGTTGGTCTTCTTGTCCCAGACAACGAAGGTCTTGTCGGCGTCCTCAGCTTCGGGGTCGCCCAGGCCGACCTCGTGGGCACGCAGCATCAGCTTGGTGTCCGTGTCGATGAGGTAGGGCAGGTTGGTCCACTTCGTCACGAACTCGTGGTCATAGAGGTCGTTCTCGATGATGTAGCGGATCCACGACATCTGGAGGGCGACGTCGGTACCAGGGCGAATGGGCAGCCACACCTTGGCCATGGCGGCGTCGGGCGTAAAGCGCGGGTCGACGACGACCAGGTTGAGGCCCTGGGGGCGCTTGCGCAGCTCGGCGATGGCGCGGCCCGAACCTGAGGGAGCATGGTAGCTCGTGCAGGTGCCCCACATGACGATGGACTGGATGGGGTTGTCCTCGGGGAAGTAGAGCGAGGCGCATCCGCCGTACTTGGAGTCGGCGATGGACGTGGTGCCCGACTTGCTGCCGCCGTACATGAGCGAGAACGTGGCCATACGGGGAAGGAAGCACTGCGCACAGCCGGGCTCGAAAATGTTGGGCGAACCCATGGCCTGGGTGAAGCGGCACGGCGAGGAGAAGTGCGGGTTGCCGCCGCCGCCCGTGGAGGTGACGAGGGACTCGCCGCCGAACTTGTTGTAGTCCTGCATCAGCTTGTCGCTGATCTCCTCGATGGCCTCGTCCCAGGTGATGCGCTCGAAGCTGTTGGTGCCGCGCTCGCCCACGCGACGCATGGGGTACTTGTTGCGGCAGGGGTTGTACAGCGCCTGAATGGCCGACAGGCCCTTGGGGCACACGCCGCCGCGGCTGATGGGGCTCTCGGGGTTGCCCTCGATGCGCACGACGCGGCCGTCGCGCACCGTCGCGATGACGGCGCACGAGCAGATGCATGCCTGACAGCTCGTGTACACCTTCTTCTCCTGGGGCTCAACCTCCTCTGCGCTGGCCTCGCGGAAGGTTCCGGCGGTCAGACCGGAACCGACACCCGCGAGAACTGCCGTCGCAGCGACGGACTTCAAGAAGTCGCGCCTCGACACAGTCGCTTGGGTCATTTCTCTTCCTTCCTCTCTTCGGTACGTGCATGGTGTGACCGGGACGAGCGGGCATGAGGGGCCGCGTGTTTGCGGAAGCTCGGTCGCCCGGCAGTGAGCAGTGTCGCGCTGCGGGACAGGCGCCCGCCACGCCCATGAGAGGTAAACTGGGGTGTCCCCCTGGTGTAAACTTGCCGCCAAAAAGGATTAAACTCGGCTGGTATCTGGGAGTTTGGTCTTGGTTTGCTTTACACTTGCCCCATGGGGGGAATCGATATTCTTCGGCGTCGCGACGGCGCCGAGAGCGGAGGCGGGGATCCATGCACGACTCGCAGTGGCCGGCGGCGAAGTATCTGACCTACGCCTTCTGGCGCAGCTGGATCCTGTCGGTGTATACCGCTCCCATCTGGAGCATCTTTGCGGCGGGCGAGGTGGCGAGTTCTGCCTTCCTGAGCATGTACCTCTTCTCCACGCCCGCCTACATCGTCGTCTGCATCCTGTGCGCCGTGGGATACCGCAGGGTTGCAGGCATGCTCAACCGCAGGGCGCCCATGCTCGCCCTGGGCGTCGCAAGCACCGTCGGCGTGCTTCTCGAGTATGTCGACCTGGGCGTGATCGGCGAGGGACCGGGCGCAGTGTTTGCGGTTGGCGCCATCCTCACCGGAGTCTGCACGGCTCCCATCAGCATCAGGGCGGGACAGATTTACGCCCACACAAGGCCCACCGTCGCCGTCTCGAACACTGCGCTTTCGGAAGTTGCCTCGGGACTCATCTACTTCTTTGTCGCCATCAACGAGCCGGTGATTTCGCTCGCCGTCGTCGCAGTCCTGCCTTTTATGGCATCGCTCATGTCCTGCCTGGGCAAGGTGGACATCGAGGCGCGTGAGAGGAGTGCGACCGAGGCGCAGGCATCGCGGCCCGTTGCGGCACTTGCGCGCTTCTTGGTGGTCGTGTTTCTCATCACGTTCATCGCCTACTGCACGCGGGGTATGTTCCTCACCGAGAACACCGGCCAGACCACCCGCATTAACGCGATCGGCATCAGCCTCGTAGTGTTCTTGAGCTTCGGAATCGCCTTGATTTGCGCCTTTAGCAGGTCGTTTTCGTTTACGTGGCTGTACTACCCCATTGTGCTGTTGCTCGGCGTCGCCTGCCTGGTGCTTTTCACCGCGCAGGGCATGGGCAAGTGGCCGCTCGTCATGGTGGTATGCATCTACTCGCTCACGTCTCTGTTCAACTGGGGAATGCTTTCGTATGCTGCCCACAGCGACTACTGGGACCCGATAGAGGTGTTCGGCTTCGGCCGAGCCGCCTTCGCGCTCGGATCGCTCGCCGGCCTCATTGCAATCACCTGGCTGGGACTGGGCCAGGTCGGTGCCCATGCAACCCAGTTCCTGGGCATTGGCTTCGCAGCCGTGCTGGTAGCGTGCGTGCTGGTCATCTTCCGCGAGAAGGACATCGTCGAGATCACCAACGCCGGCTGGCTGGCGTCTGAAAACGAGAAGCGCCCCGACCCGGCCGACTACGAGGCCGACGTTCTCGATGCGGCACAAGCCGAGACGCCCGTGCCGGCCGAGGAGCGCGTCCTCACCGTCGACGAATACGCCGACGACCGCAACTTCACCCGCAGGGAACGCGAGGTGTTCCCCCTCATGCTGCAGGGGCGCGGCTCGAAGTCCATCGCCGAAAAGCTCGTCATCTCGGACAACACGGCCAAGAGCCACATCCGCAGCATCTACGCCAAATGCGGCGTGCACACCCGCGCCGAGTTCATCGAAGCGACGGCAGGGCTCAAACGGTAGAGGAGCTCAGGGGCAAACATATCGGGGCCACCAATAAACGTGCGAGCGACAGGTTGAGAAATCCAACGGTTTTGGGCCGAAGTGGCCGACAAAGCGTGAGATATTTCAACCCGTCGCTCGCGAGATGGTGCCGGATGCGTGCCGCAGGCCGCTACTCGCCCAGTTCGGCGGACTCCTCGGCTACGAGGCGGCGCAGCATCTGGGCGATGCCGCGGTAGAAGTCGGTAGAGGCGCGGCCCTCGAGGAGGTCGCAGAAGTGCGGGGTCCAGCCAACGAGGTGCTCGCGCACAAAGGTTGCCTGGGCAGCCATGTCGCACTCGGCGGCCTCGGGCTCGTTAGCCGCGACGAAGTCGGCCGCACGGTTGAGCAGCATCGCGCAAAACTGCAGCTCAACGGCGATGTGGTCCTCGGGCACACGCAGAACATCGGCGGGCGCAAAGCCGCTCGCGGCGTAGGCCTGGCGGGCCTTCACGCAAGAGTCCCTGCGCATGAGGTGCTCGTCGGTGGTGTACACCGACTCGAAGGGGCTCACGGGGCGAGCGGACATACCCAGCAAGCAGGTCGAATGATCGGCCGCGAGGTCGCGGCGGCGCTCTTCGAGCTGCTCGGCGGAAAGGTCCGCCAGACCTGCCATATAGCCGTCGAGCGCGGTGCCCGTCTCAAGGCCGCCGGCCGCAAGAGCACCCAGGAACTCGACGGGAAGCTCCTCGTCGGACAGCGCACGAGCCAAGAACGCGAAAGTGCCGGCACGCGCCCTCAGCTCGTCAGCGTCTACCTGCGAGCCCTCGCCCGTGAACTGCCCGTTTGTCTTCTCGTCAACCATGGGAGCTCCCTTTCTCGCCCTCTACTCTTATAGCACGCGTCAAAAGAGACGCTCACCATCCATCGGCACGGCAGCCGCTGCTGCCCGTGCCCGTCCATCCATATAAAAACGGGCGGCGGAGCACCCGGCCCGGCCGCCCGCTTACATCATACCAAGACGATCACGCGTGGAACAAAGTGCGCAAACCTACGAGATGAACGTGCTCGGGTTCGTCTCGCCTTCCATACGGGCGCCGCCCTTCTCGGCTGCAAGCTTCTCCATCTCCTCGATGGGGCCGAAGTGCAGGGCCTTGGTGGGGCAGGAAGCCACGCAGTGGGGCTCGTCCTCGGGAGTCTTGCCGCAGGTCGCGCAGCCGTCGCACTTGTCCATGGTGCCGTCGCCGTCAACACGATAGGTGGGCACGCCGAAGGGGCATGCGCCCGCACAGGCCTGGCAGCCAATGCACACCTCGCGGTCGACGACCACGAGGCCGTCCTCCTCGCGTTTGGTGAGGGCGCCGGTGGGGCAAACCTCAACGCAGGCGGGGTTCTCGCAGTGGTTGCAGCTCGTGGAGAAGAACCTGCGGTTGACGTCGGGGAACACGCCCTCGTCTTCCTCTACCAGCCAGCGGCGACGCGTGGTGCCGGCGGGAATCTCGTTCCACTGCTTGCAGGACACCTGGCATGCCCAGCACTTGATGCAGCGGCTCGTGTCAACGTAAAAGCCGTACTGGTTGCTCATTTTCGCTCTCCTTTACGCCTGGACGGGAGCCGTCGGGATCTCGGACTCGTCAAGCTTCTCGATCTTGACGAGGGTCTGCTTGGACATGCCGGAGTGGAACGGATCGTAGTTGTTGGGGTCGTCGTCGTACAGGACGTTGACCTCGCTGCCGCCGTCCTCGCAGCCGTAGCCGGGAAGGCCGAGCTCCTGGCAGTCCTCCCACCAGCCGCGGCGAGCCATGAGCACGTCGGGGGCGATGCAGTCGAAGTAACGGGCAACGAGCTTCACCCAGCCGTGCGGGCTCTCGACGCGGCACCAGTCGCCGTCCTCGATGCCGTACTTCTGAGCCGTGGCGGGGTTGATCTTGAACCAGGGCTCAGGCTGCAGCTCGCGCAGGTAAGGCACGTTGACGTAGTAGCTGTGGTTGCACAGACGGTACGCGTGGACGTCGGAGAACACGAGCGGGTACTCAGCAGCGATGTCGGGCGTGCCGGCAATGGACTCAGCGGGGCCGTTGTACACGGGCACGCCGCTGAGCTCGCCGGTGTCGAGGTTGTTGGGCTTGCCGCCAATCCAGCTGTTGTAGCACTGGACCTTGCCGTTGGGCAGGTTGGCGAAAAGCTCCTCGTAGTTCTGCGTCTTGGCCTCGCCGGGGGTGAACTCCTCGGTGCGCTCGACGAAGATCTGGCCCTTCTCGCGCAGCTCCTCGAGCGTGATGCCCGAACCGTCGAGCTGCTCGCGCAGGCACTCGTCGAAGTCGCCGTGCCAGAAGTCGTCGCCGTAACCCATGGCGTCGGCCAGCTTGCAGTAGAAGTCCCAGTCGCTCATGGACTCGCCCAGGGGCTCCTGGATCTTCTGGTTGATACCGATCCAGGTGCCGTCCTTGCTGTTCTTCGTGGCGAACTGCTCGTCGGACTCATAGTTGACGCATGCGGGGAGCACGTAGTCGGCGTAGTCGCAGGAGCTGTTCCACTCGGTGTCCATCACGACGTAGAGCTCGAGCTTCTTGAGAGCCTCGATGATGGTCTTGGGCTGGCGGGTGGCGGTCAGCGGGTTGGACGACTGCGTGAAGACGCAACGCAGCGGGTAAGGCTCCTCGGTAAGGATGGAGAGCAGGCCCTTGTAGTAAGCGGTCGTGGGGCCGGACTCCTGCGTGACCATGGTCTGGAACCAACGCGGGGTCTCGGGGGCGACGAGCTTGGCGACGCCAGGCATCCAGCCGTTGGCCTCGTCCTCCTCGGAGGCGGGCAGGCGGTCGGTCAGGATGTCGACCGGGTTGGTCTTGATGAGCGAAGGAGCACCGGGCGCAGCGGCGCCGGAGCCGCCCTCGATGGCGATGTTGCCGGTGATGGCCTCGATGAGGTCGATGCAGGCCTGGGCCCAGTGGCCGTCGTTCTGCTGGTCGCCGATGCCGTTGCCGCAGAAGATGGCCATGGGCTTGACGGTGCCCATGAGCTCGGAAATCTGCTCAATCTGCGCGGCGGCGACGCCGGTGATCTCCTCAGCCCACTCGAGGCTGCAGTCGGCCACGGATGCGGCCAGCTCGTCGAAGCCGTCGCACCAGTTGTCCACGAAGTCGTGGTCGTAGAGGTCGTTGGAGATGATGTAGTTCAGGACCGACATGGCAAGGGCGCAGTCAGTGCCGGGGCGCACGGGCACCCAGATGTCGGAGTGCGTTGCCAGGGCGTCGCGCATCGGGCGGATGTCGATGGTCTGGGCGCCCTTCTCCACGGCGTTGAGACGGCCGTTGGGGTTGCCCTGGTTAATGCCGGAGTTCTCAGAGTTGTAGCCCCAGTTGACGATGAGCTTGGCCTTGCCGAGCTGGCCGGGCATAGTCTTGTTGCACTGGGCGTGCGCAGGGCCGCCGAGCGTGACCAGGTTGGAGAACATGCGCTGCGAGTTGCAGATGGCGGAGTGCATGTAGTTGGGCGAGCCGTGAACGTTGAGGAAACGGCGACCCAGCGAACCGAGAACGGCGTAGTACTGAGGAGACAGGACACCGTAGGACTCGGGGCCGTACTTCTCCTTCTGCTCGAGCAGCTTGGCAGAAATCTCCTCGATTGCCTGCTCCCACGTGATGCGCTCGAACTTGCCCTCGCCCTTCTCACCCGTGCGCTTCATCGGGTACTCGAGACGCGTGGGAGAGTACATGACCTGCATGGCAGAGTTGCCCTTGGCGCACAGCGTGCGGCTACCGCGGCCCCAGTTGTTGCCGGCCTGAGGATTGCCCTCGACGTTGGTCCAGCGGCCGTCCTTGAGGTAGCACAGCGTGGAGCAGTGTGTGCGGGCGGGGCCACACATCTGGCAGAACGCGTGACGGACCTCCAGGCCCTCGTACTCGCTCTGCATACCCTCGCCAGAGGCGGCTTCCTCAGCCTGGGAGAGCAGCGGGGTCCCCAGACCGGCGCTGGCCGCCGCCATACCGGCGAGCGCCGCACCGGCGGCAACGAAGCTGCGCCTCGAAATGTTGGGGGTGCGTTCCATACGTTTCCTCCTTCACCCATTAACCCATACGTACAAAACAAGCGCGCGACAGAGCACAGTTCCGCCACGCTTGGCCTTACCATAGTCTGAAGAGCCTGAGGTGTCACGTCGGATGATTTGGCTACCGGGGTCAAATACTTTTTATGATACGGTGTTTACCTGGTAAAATGACAATGCTTGACGAGCCAAAGAAAGCTGAAAATGTTGCATGTGCAACATCGGCCAATGGTGGCGCAAGAGAGACAAAGGGTGGATAATGGCTCCGTTCGGATAACGGGAATTGGGAGAGATGGCTTTGGCGAACAACAGGGAAGCCCGGCTCGGGTCGCTCGTCGCGACGACCGCGGGACTGGGATGCATCCTTGCATGGACGTATATCGTCTTTTTCAGCAGGCTTGTGCATTACTCCACGCGCAACGACATCGCGCACCTCAACAGCACATATACCTTTGCGTGCTGCGGCATCGTGGCCACGCTGCTCGTCTGCGCAACCATCGTGGGCCTGTGCTCGCGACGCATGCCGCATCCCACGGATCCGGGCCGCTGCCGCGCGCGCTGGATCTTGCGCCTGCCACCGGTTGCCGCCGCCGTGCTGTGCGTCGCGACCGTGGTGCTCACCATGGTGGAGCGTCGCGTGTTCACGCAGCCTTGGTGCTCCATCACCTCCACCCTGTCGGGCTGCGCGGTGGCGATACTGCTGCTCGCCTGGGCCTGGGGGCTGTTGTGCTTCCGCAAAGCCTCGCTTGCCGTGGGCTGCCTGACGAGCTCATTTGTCTTTGGCGCGGTCGTGTTTGTCGCCGTGCTCTATCTCCCCACCGCGGCCGCCATCACCGTGTGCGCGCTTTTGCCGCCTTTGAGCGCGGCGCTTTTCCGGGTGGCATGCCGCAAGCCGAATCACGATGAGTGCCCCTTGACCCAATCCGCCCAGGCACCCCTGACGGCGCATTGCTCCGAAGCTGGAGGCACATCGTGGGGTGCGCTTATTCGCACGTTCATCTGCATCGGCCTGCTCGGCCTGGTAGAGAGCTTCATGCGGGCGCTCTTCCTCACGGTGGACCCCGCCTCGAGCCCCGTGGCCTACCGCTGGCTCTTCCTGCTGGCCACCGTGCTCTCTGCGGCAACGCTCGCCCTGGCCGCGAGCAAGGCCACCAAGTCGGCCGCCGTGCGCATCACCTGCCGCACGAGCATGTGCGTGCTGGTGTTCCTCACGCTGCTCACGCCCATCGTCAGCGACCTGGGGCTGGCGGCGGACCTCACCACGCTCGTGTGCTACTGCATGTTCAGTATGCTTGCCTGGCTCTACCTCACGCTCACCGCGCGCGCCTACCCCGTCTCGGTCATCGAGCTGTTCGGCCTGGGCCTGGGCGCGTCATACCTGGGATGCCTTGCGGGCACGTTCTTCGGCGGCGTGCTCGTGTCGTTCTGCGAGCCGAGCTACCGCATCCTCAGCTTCATCGCGCTTCTATGCGCCGGCGCCATCCTTGCGGCGCTGCTCTTCATCGCCGATGAGCAGGTGTTCGCCCGCCTCATCGACGCCGACGACGACCGTCCCCAGGCACCGCGCCGCTTCATGCTGCGCGTGCAGCAGGTGGCGCAGGAGTACGGTCTCACGCCCAAGGAAACCGAGGTGTTCACGCTCGCCGCAAAGGGACGCACCACCCAGCGTATCCGCGAAGAATTGGGTCTTTCCACCGGTACCGTCAACACGCACCTCGCCCACATCTACAAAAAGCTCGACGTCCACGACCGCCAGCAAATGCTCGACCTGGTGGAGGCGAAAGAGGAGTAGAGGACGACGAGGGGGCGTCTCGAAGAAGAGGCGGCGACGCAAGATTTATCGGCCGTCTGGCGAGGAACGAGCTCGAGCATCGGCGCGCGAGCTGTGGTAGACCCTCGGGCATGCTGCGCATCTTAGAAAGACAGATGCTTCCGCGTTTTCGGGGTTCTCCAGCCGCGCTTAACCAAGGCAGATGACTGAAGAAGGTCCGCGGCATCGAGACGACAATTTCGCCAAGCCTTCTAGCAGGCGTTTCCTTTCGCATGGGTTTTCTCTAAACCCAAGCAGCCGGCCAATAGCCCGCTTTCAGCAGCGCCAGCTCTCATCAAGCGGCTGGAGAACCCCACTTTTGCGGAAACAACTCGGGGAAAATTCGCGCTGGGGCAATTGGGTGCCCAGAACCCATTGCCTCCCGCTCCCCTAAGACGAGTAGCTCATGTTCTCGCTAGCTAACCGGGCGCGTATACTTTCGTGCATCCGAAGGCAAATAAGGGGTTTGCCCGGATGTTGACGAAAGGGGTATGTGATGAGCACTTGCACTCGTCGTACTTTCGTAGCAGGAACAGGAGCAGCGGTAGCAGTTGCTGCCACAGGCAATGTTGCCTTAGCTTTTGCCGAACCAGCCGACGGCACCTATACCGAATCGGCTGAGGGCCGCAACGGCCTGGTTACCGTCGATGTGACTTTCAAAGACGGAGCAATTACCTCCGTCCAAGTCACCGATCATCAGGAAACCGAGGTGTATACCGCCGACGCGATTCCTCAGCTGTGCGACAACATCGTAGAAGCGCAGTCATTCGGCATCGATGGAATCTCTGGCGCCACCTGGACTAGCGCCGCCATTCTCACGTGCGTCCGCACCGCCGTGGAGGAAGCGGGAGGCGATGTCGAGGCTTTCAACAAGCCCAGCACCTACGAGCAGGGGCCAGATGAAGAGGTAGATGCCGACGTTCTCGTCATCGGCGGCGGCATGTCAGGCATCTTCTGCGCCACGCGCGCGGCACAAGCCGGAGCGAAAGTCGTGCTTGTCGAAAAAGTGCGTCTTGTCGGCGGCTGCTCGGACATGTCGTTCAGCGACGCATTGTACGAGCCCGAGCAGGTCAACGAGAAAATGGTGAGCTGGATCTCCGAGCAGATGTACGCCGTGGACCCCGCCCTCATCCATAAGTATCTTGAGAATTCCAGGCCTGCTTTTGACTACGCGCTCGAGGTCACCGACAACGCTCTCTTCCCCTATTACGGCGACCCCAATGCCTGGCTGCCCACCATGTTGGCCCCTTATACGGACCGCCCTGGAATTTACAACTCCATGCTCGCCGGTGCCGGAGTTGATGTACGCACCGAGACCACAGCCGAGATGCTGCTCTTTGAAAACAACACGGGCACGGTCATCGGCGCTGTCTGCGGGCGCAAAGACGGCTCCAAGCTCACCATCAATGCCAAGGCAACCGTTATCGCGACGGGTGGCCTGGGAGGCGACACCGCGTGGCTCAAGGAACTCTCGGGCTATGACGTCGTATGCGGCTGCCTCACCCAGGACGTGGGCGAAGGCATGAAGATGGCATGGGACGTGGGAGCCGCAAAGCCCAAGAACCTGGGCGGTATGATGCTGCATCAGACCCTTGCCTGTGCCAAGCTGCGCGGATACGAATTCTTCCAGCAGCAGATGCCCATGATTCTTGGATATGTCCCCAGCGTGCTTGACGTAACAACCGCCGGCGTGCGTCTGCGCAACGAGGACTGGGTGAACACCGCCGTCGCCACTGCAAGCGGAGGCGCATTTGCTGGCGGCACCACCTATGCCATGCTCGACCAAGCTATGGTGGATGCGCTCATGACCGGCGGTACTGCCGCTATCGGCTTTGCCGAGTCGCCCGGCATGCCTCCCGAGTACAAGCCTCAGTTCGACATCGACACGCCGTGGGACGGCTTCCAGCAGGTCCTCGATGACTGTGTAGCCAACGGCTGGGCGTTCGCGGGTGGCACGGTCGAGGAGCTCGCGGAGGCTGCAGGCATGACACCCGCGGTGCTGGCCGCCACGGTTGAGACATACAACGGTTACTGCGACGCCGGACAAGACACATTCTTCGGCAAGGCCCCCGAGCACCTCGTAGCCTTGAAAACCGCACCCTTCTATCTGGTCGCCATTACTTACAACCAGCTGGGCACCGTCGGCGGCATCAACGTCAACGACCAGTTCCAGGCTCTAACTGAAGACCGCAAGGCCATTCCTGGCTTGTACTCGGTCGGTTCTGACGCGTACGGCACCTGCTGGAACCGCAATTACTACGGCACCGGCGACGGCATCGGCTTCGCTATGGTCTCCGGCTACGCCGCCGGTCCCATCGTAGCGGAGTATGCCCTGGCATAAGAAGATCTCGTTTTAGAGACCGGAAGTAAACACCAGCGGGGGCAGGCCCGGGGCGGTTTGGTACCGCCGGGCCTGCCCCGCTTTTGCTACAGCCGCATCTACTTCATACAACAGCAACCCACAGCCATTAAATATCGGCGACCGTTCAGCGATTGCAAACATACCCGGACTCGAAAGTAGCGTCCACAAAGCAAAGCTATCCAGAGCGCGGCAACCAGGCCTCTTTGTCAAACCCCTAGTTTTCCATCTTATCAATCAGTTCATCAAGCTCCTGGCGAGAGTGAATCCCAAGTTTGCGATAGAGCGTACGACTATGGGTCTGGACGGTATTGATAGAGAGGTATTCGACCTGCGATATACGTTTGGCGCTGTGGCCCTCATAAAGATGTCGGGCGACATCGATCTCGCGTGGAGTGAGAGAGAATTGGGCGGCCAGAGCCTCGAGTGCGCCATTCAAAAGCGGCGCGCCTCCAGCAGAACCCCCAGCGCAAGCGCTTGTCCGCAACGCCGAGCTGTCACGCGCCTCGAAATAACGGAGTTCGCGCTTAAACGAAACGCCGCAAACTGAGAGCGACACCGCCATTATCAAGGCAACCGACACAGGCACAAGCAAACTCGTAGGATCGATGTCGAACACTGGCAAGAGTGACGTCGCACCATATCCCACAAAGCATGTCAGCATTTCAGGAATAAGGAGTGCCAAAGAGCAAACAGCAATCGGGCTCGCATGGGTCTGTGCACAATAGATGGCGCAGAACACCAGCGCTGTGGACTCCGCCAGCACCCTCGCCGAAACAACCGTGGCAACACCGGTAAACAAAAGGCTGCCTGAACAAGAGGCGACAACGCCTATTCCTAGAACAAGTGAGAAGACCAGGAGGTAAAGAACAGACACCGTAAAATGTCGCGCATCGGTGCTTGCAAAAGAAAGCAGCATGACCCCTGCGACTTCAACAATTCCAACGATATGCTTGACCATACGACCCTGCTCACCAACAGGGCCCACGCCACTGTCAAAAAAGGATTTTGCCAACGTTGCCACGACGAGCAGAGCAACAACGGCAACCATACGACCCCGGATGAAAGTCAGCTCAAACCAGTCGGCAATACAACTCGGCTTAGCCGGCGCAGGATTACCGGCAAACCAAAAACAGACAGCCGAAAGCACAGGTGAAATCGCCGCAGTAATCCTATCTACCGCAAGCACATCTCCCAGCACAAAGGTGATAACAATGCTTAGAAACGCCGACGAGAACGCACAAATTGCCACGAGCATCGGATTGGCATTCGCCTGAAGGGCCAAGATGTAAAGAGCCCGCCTTGCTAACGCCACCGTAGAAGCCGCCGTACACAAGGCGACTAAGCATTGGCAGAAGATCGTTGCAACACCCTGGAAGCCCATTGGGAAAAGAAAACCCGCGCAAATTCCGCATGAAGCGAGACCGCAAGCAGCAAACAGAAACGGCCATGTGCAACCTCGGTGGCTAGCACGCTCAAGCCCAAGGGCGATTGCACATATAAGGCAGATAAGTGCGTAGTACAGAGCCATCCATACCTCAGGCCCAACAGACATCCCGGCTTGGGGAAACGGAATCGCCACCAAGACGCAGGCGTGACGAAACAGTTGCCACATGAAAGCAAGTCCAAGCGTTACAAACATAGTGTTTCGCCCGAAAAAGCCCTGCACAGGCGAATCGGTCTCCCCAACCATCAATACCCCCCATCTAACGCCAATCGATATCCATAATACTCGCCCGCACTTCACGTAGGGGCATGGTTGCCGGCAAAACTCCAGCTTGGTGCCATATGTGAATGTCAACTGTGAAATTAACCCAGATGTTCACATGCACCAAAGGCTCAAATCTCACAAATGGAACCACAGAAAAACGCATCGGCAACGCGATTGTCTCGTCAAACATTGAGACATCCCGGGCAGCACGGGCCCAGGCAACAACGAAGCGGCCGACCAGGGGAAGCCGCACAAGGAGGGCGACATGGAAGTCTCTCGTAGGAGTTTTCTCACCGGCGCAGCAGCGGGAACCGCAGGGATTATCGCCAGCACAGCGTTTGCCAGCGGAAATATCGCGCATGCTGAGCCAGCTCCCGATGCAGCCCCAGAAGCCATAGGCGGCGACGGCACCTACAGCGCAACCGCCAAAGGACTGGGCGGCGACGTCACTGTAACGCTAACCATTGAAAACGGCGCTCTCACCGCCGTCGCCGCAGAGGGCCCCGATGAAACTCAGGGCATTGGCACTCGCGCTCTTGAAATCATGCCGTCCGACATGCTCTCCAAGAATTCCATCGAGGTAGACGGGGTCTCCGGCGCAACCGTTACCTCAAATGCCATCCTTCAGGCCGCGGCTGACGCACTTGCCCAAAGCGGCGTAACGCTTCAGGCCGTTGAAACCTCCCCCGTCGTACAGGCAATGACTCCCGGCGTGTACTACGGCGAAGAATTTGGCAAATGGAAAAAAGGCACCATCGAGGGTGAGCGTTTCGGCAGCCCCCATATCATCGAGCCGACGCGCGTCGCTGTCGAGGTCGATGATACAAAGATCCTCTCTGTGACTGTCGAATCGTGTTCGGATACGCCGGGCTTCATCGAACCCTGCATTGAGCGTATCCCCGCCGCCATTGTTGACGCCCAGTCAGTGAACGTCGACTGCGTCACCGGTGCCACCATGACTTCTCAGGCCATCATTGCCGGAGTAGAACAGGCCCTCACCGAAGCTGGCGCGGATTTGTCTGGCTTCCGCTCCGCCCCCGCACGTGTCGAGGCATCCGAGGAGTACGAGTGCGACTTTGCCATTGTGTCAGCCGGCGGCGCAGGAACCGTCGCGGCAATGCGCGCAGTTGAGGCCGGGCTCAGCGTTGTCATCATAGAGAAGTGCGGCAAGGTCGGCGGCGAAAGCGTCTGTTCCACCGGCATCCTGGCCCCTGGCGCAGAGTGGCTTAACAAGGTCCATGCAGACGACGGCGTAGAGGTGCCAGATGCAAGCTACATGTTCACCGAGCTGAGCGAGTACGCCAAGTATCGCTGTGACACCAATGTGTTGTACAACGTCGTGAATCACATGGGGCCCGTAGCCGACTACTTGGCCGATCACTTCGACCGCTCGGCTGCCAAGGAAGCACGTTTTGACGGCTTCGTTCCCTCCATCAACGGCTGTTCCATGGACTGGGGCAAGGGCACAACAAAGTTCGATGTCCTTTATGACGACTACATCCTCCCCGGTGGAGCAAAGCTTCTTCTCGAGACCCGCGCCTATGAACTCATCCAGAACGAGGACGGTACCGTCACAGGTGTCAAGGCAAGGAAGCAAGACGGTACCGAGGTGACCGTGAAGGCTCCTTACACGCTCGTGGCCTGCGGCGGTTTCGGTGGCAATCGCGACCTCATGCGCGAGTATCTGCGCACCGACAACCTCTATCTATACGGAGTTTCCTCCAATACGGGAGACGGGCTCCAGATGGCCCTGGCCGCCGGCGGTCGTCTGACTACCGAAATCAACCCCCTTCCTGCTGAGTTCTGCTCCAACCTCAAGGTTGACTTCTATGCTGGCTACATGAAGTTCATCAACTATGCCGGTCTGCTTCAAGTGAACCCCGAGGGACAGCGCTTCTACAACGAGGAACTCGGCGCGACCGAACCCCTCGGCGTCGGAACATCAGCCTTGTATGCCATTGACCACGCATACGCCATCTTCTGCCAGGCAGACCTTGATGCCATGGTGGCTGAAGGCTGCCCGGGCCTTTTGAGCGAGGAGGTCCGCGAGACGCTACGCATCTACCGCTCCCGCGCTTGCGTGCCCTTCTACACGCTGGCCGACGAAATGCAGGCTGCCATCGAAGCCGGCGAGGGTTGGAGCGCCGACACCCTAGAGGAACTTGGCGAGAAGATTGGGTTTGATTCCGAGGTCTGGGCCAATACCATCGACGATTACCTGGCTGCCATCGAAGCCGGCGAAGACGCCCAGTTCCATAAGCGTCCCGAAATGCTTCGCCCGCTTTCTGAGGGCCCCTTCTATGCCGTGCGTTTCTGCATGGCCATCGACGGCACGCTCAACGGTGTTCGCGCAAACCAGTACTTCCAGGCTCTCAACGAGAACCTCAGGCCCATCCCCGGCCTCTTCCTGGGAGGTCTGGACGCAGGCGGCATGTGGGGCAACGTGTACTATGCTTCGCAGCACTGCGCCGGCGTATCACAGGGTCACTCCGTGACCTCTGGATACATCGCAGCAGAGAAGGTCATCGAGCTGCTTGGAGCATAAAGAGGCAGCCGCATCCGCGCTAAACATCTTCTAGGCTCATGGGGCCCAGATTTCGAAGCCAACCTCTGGCAGAAATTCGGGCCCTTCGTTTTTTGAGATCAGCTGGACACGCCAACCACCCCTGCCAGCGCTCCGCATCGTCGGCTATACTGCAGGGACAGTGCACAGGCAGCGCGAAGGAGACGATGAGGATGACCCCTTTTGACAGGGCAGACGAGTTTTCAGGCGGCTACATTGCTCAGCCGGGCCCCTCGTCGCAGGCAAAGGCAAGGTACTGGAAGACCGCCTTCGGCCTTCAGGCAATCGATGGGCTCGCTCCATCCGAATACGTGCATGAGCTCGCCGATTCCCATACGCGGGGCGACATCTCAATTGCCGAGGTAACGAAGGAACTCAACAGCTATTACGCACGTGGGTCGGTACCCTCGCAGCAGCCCCGCCGCACCGAGGAGGCTGACAAGGTCAGCGCGCGCATCGTGGAGCTGCTGGGCGCAAGAGAGTTCGCCCTCGACCACGAGCTGCTCGCACACATCCATCGCCATCTGTTCCAAGACCTTGACCCGGCAGTCTATCATCCCGGGGCCTATCGCACCGAATCCCTTGTCAAGCTTGAGCCCGCGCTCAATGGCGACACCTTGCTGTACGGCGCTCCCAGCCTTATCGAGCGGTCATTGGAAATTCTCTTCGCCAAAGAGCGCGACTATCGTTATGCGACGTACTCAGACGGCGGGGCGGGAATGTGCTATGCCGACCTCTCCCATTTTGCCGGGTTCGTCTCCGATGTGTGGTTCACGCATCCCTTCTGGGAGGGAAACACGAGGACGGTCACCGTGTTTTGCGAGCTCTACCTCAACCGTCTCGGCTTCGACCTGGACAACGGGCCTTTCGAGGCGCATGCGTCCTTCTTCAGGAACGCTCTCGTGCGCGCAAACTATCGCAATCGCAGCGTCGGTGTCGACGTGGACTTCGGCCCTCTTGTCTCCTTTATCTCGCATGTGCTGGGAGAGGACGATGGTCCCCTGAACTAGGCTGACACGTATTGCCGTGCGCTCTTCGAGCAGCCCGAACGCGTGCGCAACGTCGATCATGCCTTCGCCGCCCCCATGCAGCAGCAGCTCAAAGAGGCCGGCATCACCGAGGCTGTATTGGCGCAGTAAGCGAGCTGTGGCATGCGTCAAACAAAGAAGCCTGCGGGCCTCACCGAACCGAGGCAGTCCTGGCGAGGTCGTGGGCTGTTTCCCTTTCCTCCAAACACCAACGGGGCAGGTCCGGGGCGGCTAAAAATACATCAGGCACAGCATTCGGGTGAATTATCCCAGCTTAAGCGCCATGCGTGATGTTCCTGGGAGCTTTGTGAAGCCGAAATGCTCATAGAAGGCCACCGCATCGGGGCCCGTTGGGTCCACAACGAGTGCACGGGCACCCGCGAGGCTCGCAACCTTCATCGCGTTCTGAATGGCGTCGCGGAGCAACGATGCACCCAAGCCAAGGCCCTTGAACCTCTCGTCCACGCCAAGCATGCCCAAAAGAACGGCGGGGATCTGCTCGGGGGCATTGCGCGCAAACCATCCCCCACTCACTGATGCCCTGGTCACGGAATGGGCGCTCAGCGTGTAGAAGCCAGCGACGACATCACCGCAATAGGTTGCGTAGACAACGGCGGAGCCGCGCCTTCGCGCCGATGCCGAGTGATGGGCCGCCCAATTGTCGACGATTTCATCGCTGCAGGTAAAACCCTCTATTCCTACCCCAACTGGCAGTTGGACCGGGCGGGTGAACCCACTCATTCCCACACCGGCTTGCGAGCGAGAAGGTTTTGCGCCGCCTCGGGCATGGGAGCGTCGAGCATTGCGCAGAAAGCGTCGAAGGCCTCAGGCGACAGGGCGGTGGTCATCGCCTCGTCGATGTCGCGTCGCGCGCTCTCATCAAGATGCGCCGTCGCCCATTGGGTAAGCGTCTGGCCCCGCAGCGACGCGGCCCGCTCATAACTCAAGCGCTGAGACTGCGTGAGCCGGATGTCCATCCGATACTGCTTTTCTTTTTTCTCCGCAACAACCGGCATGTCTGCCCCAATCCCAAAGCGGCTCGCTCGTTACCATGTTGAGACTAGTGTACGGAATAAGTCCGTACTATGCAAGAAAGGAGGGCGCCGCCGTAGCGGAACAAAGCAACAAAAAAGACGGCTCGCCCAGTTTTAAAACCCAGACGAGCCGTCAAACACCGCTCAGCTATTCACCGCTGTCTCGCATCAGCTCGAAACGAGGAGCAGGTATTCAGCCTAAAGCTTGCGACCGCACAGGTTGCCGGCAGTAATAGCTTCGGCGATATTGAAGGGCTTATCCGCATCGCCAATCACATACGTTTCGTCCACGCTCGTCTCATCGGCCAGACTGGCGTTGGGCAGCATGTCCATACCCTCGACGACAGCATCGCAGGCGATGGTGATGTCGCATCCCGCGTCGCCCGCAATGGTCACAGTGCCATCTCCGATAGCAGTCACCGCGGCGTTGGGCCACACACGCATGCCGCGAGCATACAGCATGGGCATAACGAACGTCTTGACCCAGTTGGATTGGCCCTTGTCCACAGCGGCCAGCGGATCGGGCGTTACCATGGTGACATTGGTGCCATGAGCCTGGAGCCAAAGCGCAGCATCAACAGCCTGGGCATTGCTGCCTACGATGGTGACGTTCTTGCCCTCTAGACCAGCAAACATAAACTGGTCGAGCGCGACAACAGGCGTGGAGTCGCTACCCTCCACGGCAAGCTTATCGCGCAAACCGCCGGCAGCCACGACAAGTGCATCAGGAGCCTTCTGCGCCACGACATCGGCCGTGACCTCGCAGTTGAGCTCCACCGTCACACCGGCGAGCTCAAGCTGCTTCTGCAGGTAGGCGTTGAGGTCGTCGAGATTCTCGTGCGGACCCTTAACCGCAGAAGCAAACGTCAACAGACCACCGAGCATGCCAGACCTTTCGGCCAGCGTGACGTTGTGCCCGCGCAGAGCCGCCACGCGCGCAGCCTCCATGCCGGCAGGGCCACCGCCCACGACGAGCACGTTCTTGGGACCGGCTGCGAGCTCGGGCAGGTCAAAGCCCTCGGGCATGGCATCGCGGTAAGCACGCTGCGTGCAAGCGTTTACGCGGCAATGCTCGTAAATGTTGCCCTCGGTGTCGTAATCAAAATGGCAGTGCATGCAGCGCGTGCACGGCGCAATCTCGTCGATCTTTCCATCGTGCAGCTTGTTGACGTAGTCTGGGTCAACAGTAAGAGGACGCGTCATGAGATAGAAGTCAGCCATGCCCTCTGCGAGCGCACCCTCGAAGTAATCAGGCGCATGAGCCGGATCCATGTACGTGACGGCACCCACAGGAATAGAGACGGCCGTTTTAAACTCGTGGGCAATGCCGAGCATCATGCCAGCACCGCCATGCTCAGCGAGCAGTTTGCCCTGCCAGTGACGCTTGAAGTCAAACTGCGTGCCATAGGCCGTAGTGCCGTCAATGCCGTACCCCGTGAAATAAAGGTCGCTAGCAAACTGGCACACATGCATGCCGAGCGGCCCCAGGCGCACATGCAGGGAGTTGGCACCGGCAGCCTCGAGGCACTTAGCAATTTCGAGGTTCTCCTCCACCGTGGTCATGAGCGTGGAGTCGCCCAGGTTGGTGTCGTTCTCCTCGATACCGTTGATAAGCACCTGCACGGGGAAATCCTGCCCGCAGGCCTCCTTGATGCCCTGAATCATCTCGCATACAAAGCGGGCGCGGTTCTCAAAGCTCTGGGGACCATACTCGTCATCGCGCTTGTTGCGCATGCGCGAGAAGAACGACTGGCCAATGTTGTTGCCCGCAGCGTTAATCTCAACAGCATCCCAACCAAGGTCTTGAAGCTGCTTGGCAAAGTTGGCTGCATCTTGCTGGAGGGTATGAATCTCATCGATCGTCATATCGCCAGCCACGGCCGAGGCAAACGAACCCGAAGCTGTCTGCTGCGTGCCGCTAAACGGAATACCCATGCAAGAGATTTGGTAACCGATGTGACCTCCCTCTTCGTGAATCGCATCGGCAAGTTCCTTGAGCGGGGCAGCATCCATGGGCACACCGCGCGTCATGGGGAAGTGCTCATACTTGTCCACAAAGTCCTCGACCCACACCATATCCACCCCGCCGTGGGCAAAGGCGCGATAGTAGGCCACGCATTCTTCGTTGTTCTTGCCCGTATCGGAGCCTGCGGCCGACTTCACGATACGGTTCTTAATCTCGAGACCGCCAAACTGCCAAGGAGAAAACAGCGTAGCGAAATCGGTAGTGTTGGAACGCCATCCCTCTCCCGCTGCAGCGTACTCTTGAGCGTTCATCTGCGCCGGAGCAATGAGGCCCTCAGCAGCCTCCTCGGCCCTGGCCTGCACAGGCGCATTCGTGGTGCCCGCTACGCTGGAAAGTGCTACCAGTCCACCAGCGACCGCAGCGCCGCCCGCAACAAAGCCGCGCCTCGTCACACGTGCATTCATATAATGCCTCCTTCTCCAGCAGGCGCAGGGCAGTCCCCAATAAGCTGCCCGCCAACCTGCAACTGGCTTGCAGCCTAATTCAAGGTCTGTGAACATGCCCACATCTTCGATGTAGTCACTTGTCCGATTAGGTTTTGGTGCCCCCCACATCAAATGGGGAATAGCTGAGAAATACAGTCGCCTCCTCATTTCCTGGCCTGTGCTACCATGGCGTTCTGACAAAGGGGGACGGGAAGTGAAACGGCAGGCAAGCACACAGAGCACCGGCATGTTAGGCAGCTTTTCCATAATGCCGATACTGGGAATCTGCGCGTTCCGCGTCTCAGCATGGTCGGTATTCGGCAGCTCCTACATCGACTACACGCCCGAGGCCTTTTCCATCTCGCGCCTGGCACAGCTCCTTGGCATTCTTACCATAATGCTTGTTTCCACGCGTTGGGCAATCTCGCGCAAAGCACAACTGGCAGGTATTGTCTGCGCAACTCTTGGAATGACTGCCGGGGCAGCAATGTGCTTGGCGTGCGCCGATCCAACCTCCGCGCTTTTTACTGGAGCCCGTCTCTTTCATGGTGCATGCTCTGCCGTGCTCATAATGGGATGGGGCGCTTACACATGCGACCTCGAACCTCGCAAGACTGCTGTTTACGTGTCTCTTGCTTTTGTGTTATACGGCGCTGTCTCTTTTGGCCTGCAGGGGTCGGGGGCGGCTCTGAGCGGCCTCGTTGCCATCAGCTCACCGCTCCTGGCAGGGCTGCTGCTCTGCGTCGCACCCCGACCCGCAGATGCTTCAGGTGCGCATACCGACATAAACGCCGAAAGCACCATACCGCGCGCATGCAGGCAAAAGGGCGCCCTTCGCAACATCGATTGGGGCCCAGCAATAATGCTGCTCGCCTGCTGCATTGTCTGCTCCATAAGCGACCTTCTTGTTGCTCCGATGAGCGGCGGCACGTCTGCCTACACCGTCAACGCCTTCCGAGTACTCGCGTTTCTCGTCCTTGCCTGCGTTTTCTGCACATGGGTATTCGCTCTTCGCCGAGATGACCCCGACCAACTCTGGCCGCTTTACTCATGCACGGTTTTCTTTGGCTTGCTTGGCTTCTCGTCGTTTTCCTTTGTAAACCCCATCGCATCGTTGAGCTTCATGCAGGCAACTCAAGACTGCATCATGCTGTTTGCCTGGGTTTTCGTGGCAGGCACCTGTTATCGACAGCATCTGCCGCGTCTTATCGCCTTTGGCGTGGGAACAACGCTGTACATGCGAACCGACATTATTTCAAACATTCTGACTCTTCTCGGAATCCATCTTGACAAAGCCGATGACGCCGTAGCGGTCGCACTCAGTTTCACCATGGCGGCCGTACTCATTGTGTACACAGTCATGCTTTTGGGCAGGAAGATTTGGGGTGTGAAGTCCAGCAGTAAGGACACTGGCGAGGATGCGACTTCAGCCGACATGTCAACAGAGCTCGTGAACTGCGGAAGCGGCGGTGTGACAGCCAGTGGCACTGATAGCGAGCTTTCATGGCTTGGACCCTACGATCTTTCAGCTCGCGAGCAACAAGTCGTCAACCTGTTGCTACGCGGATACACCTTGCCCCAAGTTG
Source organism: uncultured Coriobacteriales bacterium (assembly GCA_902464015.1). GTDB lineage: Bacteria > Actinomycetota > Coriobacteriia > Coriobacteriales > UMGS124 > UMGS124. The sequence goes on from CABQHM010000004.1 coordinate 55,893, forward strand.
GTGAGCGCCTTGGCGTGTCCTTAAACACCGCTCGATACTACGCCAAAGGTATCTATCGCAAGCTCGACATCCACAGCAAGGCCGAGCTCATCGACCTGGCAGAAGGAAGAAAATAGGGTAATCCACGTATCACCGGCAATACCCACGCCCGCAGCATCTACACCAAGTACGGCGTGCACTCCCAGCACGAGTTCATGGAACTGCCTGACGAGAAGTAGCGGGGGACAGCGAGGGGCTGCCCAATTGTCAACAATTTCATCGCGGCAGGTAAAACCTTCTATTCCCACCCCAACTGGCAGTTGAACCGGACGAGTGAAACCGCTCATTCCCACACCGGCTTCCGAGCGAAAAGGCCTTGCGCCGCCTCGGGCATGGAAGCGTCGAGCATCGCGCGGAAAACATCGAATACCTCAGGCGAAAGAGCGGTAGTCATTGCCATAGCGACAGCCCTAGTAGAGAGCGCGTTCGACGAGGCCGGCTGCGATTGATCGCCATCGGCGGCCGCTTCCGACGCCGGTCACCCAGGACAACGCCCACCTTACCGAACAGCGCAAGGCACGACACGAGGTCGGTTCAGAAGCCTTTTTGGCAGCAAAACGAGTTTCGGAGTAGTTTTCCCGAGTGCGTTGGCAAGCAAACGAGTTTCGGAGTAGTCGAAACGCCCTCTACGCGCCCTGTGGCCCTTTTCGAGGGGAACATGGGGTCCCAAAAGGGACGCTCGTCGCTCATTTTGTTGCTTTAACAACAGAATTTCACGCTTCACAAGGCTGGACGGCTCCCTTGTTCAGAAATCATTACTCCGAAACTCGTTTGGCTGCCATCGGGGACCCCAGGACTACTCCGAAACCCGATTTTCTGCCAGCGCAGCCCCAAAGAAACGACGGACAAGTCCCCCGACGACCCTCAGACCGGTTTTAACGTCGGCGCGGGAGGAATTGCGGCTGGGGCTACTTGTTCATTGTCTCTCAAGCGAAACGGTAAGCCAAAACGCCTATCACCAGCCAAAACCCTTGTCACCTCTTTTACGTGACATGCCTGGTTATGGCAAAGAGCCTGCGTTTGATGCGACACGGCGTGATTGGGGCTCGGCTATGGTCTTCTTCAGCGAGCGAGGCGCGCAGCCCCGCTCGAGTGAAGGCATACTTCCAAGGAGGACCATCATGCACACCAACCATCAGGCACCTGCCGCCTTCGCGGCGCTCGACCGTCGCGCGTTCGTTGCCGGCGCAGCCGCTGTCGCAGCCGGCACCGCCGCACTCGCCAGCGCCGCTCTCGCCGACGAGGCCGTACCCGTCGCCGACGACCGCAACGGCACCTCGGCCCGCGCCGCCCAGGAGACGGCCGACGAGACCGTCGAGTGCGACGTCGTCATCGCGGGCGCCGGCATCGCCGGCCTCATGGCCGCCGACCACCTCGTCGAGCAGGGCTTCAAGGTGTGCCTGCTTGAGAAGGGCGTCAGCGCCGTCGTGTCCGACTGGGCCCAGTGCGGCGGCCCCAACGCCTGCGAGACGCAGATCCAGAAGGACGAGGACGCCTGGGTTTCCCTCGACGACATGTTCAAGTACATGTACGGCTTCTCCAACGGCTCCGTCAACGCCAAGCTGCTCAAGAACGTCCTGGCTGGTACCGGCCCCTCCATCGACCGCATGTGCGAGCTGGGCATCCCCATGCACCTGTGGGAGGACGCCTACGGCGTGGGCTTCCGCGGCCGCCACTACATTGACGCCAGCCCCTCCGACCGCACCGACCCCATCGTCGCCGACATCGAGGCCAACGGCGGCACGGTGACCTTCGGCGCTGCCGTCTACGCCATCCTCATGGAGGACGGCAAGGCCGTGGGCGTGCAGGCCGAGGTCGACGGCAAGGTCGTGGACTACCGCGCCAAGGCGACCGTCATCGCCACGGGCGGCTTCCTGGGCAACACCCAGATGCAGCAGGAGCACTTCAACACGCCCATCTTCCCGCTGGGCAACACCGTGTCCGACGGCACCGGCATCCAGATGGTCCTCGACGCCGGCGGCGCGCTCGATCGCCCCTTCGCAATCCTGGGCAACGAGTGCGGCGCGGTGTCTCCGGCCACGGACAGCTGGCCCTTCTCGCCCGAGTGGAAGAACCTCAACGAGCACTACGGCTACTGGCTGTTCGGCGGCCTGTACGTGGACGGAACGGGCAGCCGTTTCGTGAACGAGGGCGACGTGGCCGCACTGCCGCTCGCCAAGGGCGGCGAGGCGCTTGCACGCGCCGGCCACGCCTGGGTGATCATGGACGCTGACTACTACAACGCCTGCCAGAACGAGGGCATCTACGCCTACCTGGGCGAGCCTGCCGAATGGGTCTCAGGCGCCGAGGCGGGCTACTACAACCCCACGCCCGAAAACGCCGAGGATCACCTGCAGCAGGCCATCGAGGAGGGCTGGGGCATCAAGGCTGACACCCTCGAGGAGGTCGCCGAGAAGTTCGGCCTCACGAACCTCGTCTCGACGGTCGAGAGCTACAACGCCATGTGCGAGGCCGGCGAGGACACCGAGTTCTACAAGCCCGCTTGCTTCATGAAGCCCGTTGCCACCGCTCCGTTCTACGCCTTCGAGTACGTGCCGAGCGCCTGGGGCACCAACGGCGGCGTCAAGGTGGACAGCGGCCTGCATGCCGTGGACACCGAGAACAACGCCATCCCCGGCCTGTACGTGGCTGGCGTCGACGCCGGCTCCATGTACACGGTGCCCTACTTCACCAACCCCGGCTCCTCGGTGGGCAACGCCATGGGCTCGGGCTGGTTCGTCGCCGACCAGATTGCTGCCGACCTCGCGTAAGGCAAGCGTCCAGAGCGCTCTAGAGTGTGGCCGCAAGGCCAGGCTCAGCGCCAGCACGAGCTCCCGACCTTGCGTAGAGCCAGCGCGAGGTCGGGCGCGAACGGCGCAACGCAACATGCGCCGCAATTCCTAGGAGGTCGTCCAGAAACGGGCGGCCTCCTTACTCTTTATGGCCTTCTACCAGGTCGATAAGCTCCTGCTTGGAATGAACGTCGAGCTTGGTGTAGATGCGCCGCACATGGGTGGCCACCGTGTTCTTGGACAGGAACAGCGCCTCGCGAATGTATGTTTGCGAACGGCCGCGCGCCAGGTACTCGCACACCTCGGCCTCGCGTGGCGACAGCTGATACCGCGCCGCAACACGCGCGACACCGGCCGCAATGGGGTCGGAAGACTCGGCACCACAGGAAGAAGGCGACGCACCCTCAGCCGCATGTTCGCAGGCAACACCTGATGCGAGGGCATCTTCAGGCAATCCCTCGGCAGAGACGCGCCTAGCACGGTCAGCCTGTGCCTCATAGGACCGCTGCGGGATGAGCGCCATCGCAAGCGCGTACACACAGACAACGACAAGCCCGAACAAAGCGGGATCGGCCTCGGCAACCCCGGCTCGGGCGCACCAACCGCTCAGCAGCTGGCCAAGCAGCACTCCCAGATAGCTCGCCGCCGAACCCGACGCCAACCAAAACGCGTGTCTCTCGGGTCGGCTCTGCGCAATGCGGATGAAGTACAGCAGGAGGATGATTTCGCAGCATGAGTTGAGCGCGACATTGAGCACGCCTGCCCAAAACTGAGCCATCGGGCTATCAAAGGCAAACAACGTCACCGAAAGCACGAGCACCGGCAGCGTCATCGAAGCAAGCGCCTGAAAATCGACGCGCACAGCAAACCGAATGATGAGCAGCGCAAAAGCGATGGCAAGCGAATACCCGACGACGCCCGCAATGTCGACACCGGCAACAAGATCCTCGTTACCAGGCAGCACCTGGCCTGACGACGTCGGCGCGATGTTGATAGCCGTCCAAGCCACGACTCCGAAGATGAGCATGCGCACGATGGCCGGCACTCCCTCTGGCGCATACGTGTCGCCCGCAGCTCCGTCCAGCTTTTCGGCATTCCCCCCATCGACCCACGCGCGAGCGCGGCCGAGCGTCACGGCGCACGCAACCACAAGCAGGAGCGCGACGACCAGCGCCGGCAGCTGCGCAAGCGACGGCACGACGATGGCGCACGTCGCGCTCGCCAAAAACGACACCGGCACGATTGTCTCGAGGCTCGCCATGTCAAGACGCGACAGAGCCAGGCTCCACAGCAGGCTGAACAAGGCGCTCGCCGCACCCGTGCACACGCCGCTCACAGCAGCGAGCATCCAGGCAAGCGTCGGCTGCCCAACGTGCTGGTACACAACCGAGAGCACCGTGCCCAAAGCCGCCAAGCCGGGTGCCGCGACATACGCGGCACGGCTATGCTCCAAGTCGCGCCGCGTACCGAGAACGGCCAGGACAACAAGCAGGGCGGGCACGACAACCGCCGAGACCAGCCACGACAGGTCGAACTCACCGCCGTTTACCGCCCTCGTGGCAAGCGACGCCGTGCTCCACGACACATAGCCCCACGCATACAGAAAGCCGTAGCCGAAGAAAAAGAACGGTATGCCCCGCCATGAAGCGAACGGTGAAACCTCAGATGACTGCCCCATGGAACCTCGCAGTGTCGATGGCGAACGTTAGGAAGATTGTACAGCGTACGGAGCTCGACGCGGTCGGGCACCCTACCCCTGACGCACGCGGTCGAGCAGTTCGGCGCGGGTATGCACGTCGAGCTTCTGGTAAATGTGCCGCTTGTGAGTAAGCGCAGTCCCCTCGGAAATGCAAAGCTCTTCTTGAACGCGGGCAACGTCGTAGCCGTGCGCAAGCACGGCAAGCACATCACGTTCGCGTGGCGTAAGACCGCACGCATCTGCAAGAAGAGCGCAGTTACTGGTCAAAGCGTCTATTTCATCGGGCACATCATCAGCCGAAACAACGGCATCGCCCGCAGCGCCCTCTTCCATATCCGATGCCCCATCAGCCCCATCGTGGCGAAAACGCAACGGACGGTTCAACACAAGCGTAAGCGACACGAATCCCACAATCATAGAGCAGACGGCGGAGACGAGCACGAATTGGCCTTCAAAAGAAGACCCGGCCACCAAATAGCCCAACGGCCCGCCCAGAGTGCCGGCAGCGATCAATCCAACCACAAACGCCAGGCAGCAAACAGCAGGACGGCACCCATCCCTCAACGCAAAGGCCGACAATGTAGACGGCAGAACCGCAACCGCCGACCACAAGGCAAGCGTCGTGACCGCAAGAGCAAACTTAAGGGAGAAATCACTTCCGGCGTTCATGGGATAGAAGGCGACGACAAACAAGGATGCAACGACCCAACAGGTTACAAATGGGTCCCACGCACCGCGCAACCTACGCACTGCGATTTGCGCAATGGCCCCGAACACAACGCCAAGCAGCCCAAACATCCAGGTGTTTGGGTCAGCCGTACCGTTTCCGCACCCCAGGAACTGACCGATCATGAGCGACACGGTGAAGCCAAGCAACACGCCCGCCAACAAAGGACGCCCAGCCTTCCGAATCGAAAGCGCATCGCCGCCATCCACCGGCGTCGTCGCGCACTCAGCACCCGACCCGCCGGCAACAAGCAGCACGAACGATATAACCGCAAACACCCCTGTGATGCAGGGCGCCCATATGTTAGACCCAAGCCATGCCGCAAGAGCGCACTGGACTGTAAGCACAAACGAGAATGCAAGCCCGCCGAGCACCACATCAGCCGAGCTTGAAAGGGCACCTTTCTCAGAAACCCGCTCTGGGTGGAGCCCTCCCACCCAAACGCACGTAAGCGCTCCTCCGCCAAACGCGGTGACAAGGCTCGCGGCAAAAACCACCGCCTGCCAGGCCAACGTAAAAGGGCCATCCCACGACCCCGCACCACGTGTGGCTGCGAGTCCCATACAACCAATGAGCGTACAGGCAAGCGCCAAGCCCGCGCGGCATTCAAGCGAAGCACGTCTGCCCCCTTGCCGGCCGGCATGTTTACCCGTGAGGAACCACCCCGCGTACGCCACGAGCAAGCCAGCGGCCGTGCCTAACCACATGGGCCCAACGAATACCCCAAGATCGAGACTCGCTCGATAACCGTCTGCGATGAGCCCAACAAGCGGCAGCCAACTCTGAGCAAATGCCGCCCCCACCGCGCCAAGCAGTGCACCGCGTGCGCCACGAATCTTGTCAGTCAACGTCCCCATGGCACCTCACCGATAAACGTCCCGCCAAACGGCACGAACCTGCAATCCCCATGTCGCAGACTCATTTTTCCCAACTGCCATTATGCACATTTTCACGCGCTCAAATGGGCCGCTATGCCCAAGCAGGGTGCGCAAAAATCGAAGGACGCAAGCGGCTGGAACCCCGAGTTGCGCCGAGGCCGCTCGAAAATCGACTCATACGACCCTGATGATTGCATTGCATATGTATGTATCTACCAGCATGTTTGCATATCATCAAACCCATGAGATGCCATCTGAGGCACAAATGGCCACCATAGTGTCCCGTCAGCGCCCGCAAGGGCGGAAACGTTAGACGCACAAGGAGGATCGCATGGAAGAAACGAACGGCATCTCGCGTAGGGGCTTTGTAGCGAGCGCGGCGGGAGCAGCGGTTGCGACGGGGATGGCAGCCACCTCTGCACATGCTGATAGTGCCTCGGACCCCAACAAGCCTTGGCTGCCCGCATCCTGGGATTATGAGACCGACGTTCTGGTAATCGGCTACGGCGGCGCAGGCCAGTGGGCCGGCCTCATCGCCTATGACGAGGGCGCCGAGGTCATGTTCCTCGAGAAGTCCCCGTTCCGCGGCGGCGGAAGCTCGTCCATCAACATGGGCCAGTGGACCTGCCCCCACGATGCTGACGCAGCCGCCCAGTTCGCCTTCGAGGCCTTCCACGGCCAGACGCCCATGGACGTGTGCCAGGCTTGGGCCGACGAGGCCGTCCAGAACGCCGACTACGCCGACAAGTACGGCATCGAGTACACCCTCGGCGACTCGGCGCGCGCTGAGTACGACATCTTCACCGGCTTTGACCAGATGTATGTCGGTCAGGGCGTTGGCTGGGGCGTCGCTGCGTTTGAGGTCCTCGACCAGCACATCAAGGACCGCGGCATCGAGATTCTCTTTGACTGCCACGACGAGGAGCTTATCCAGGACCCCATCACCAAGGAGATCCTCGGCGCGTACACCCTCGTCGGCGGCGATGAGACGAAGAAGGCCGTCAAGGCCCGCAAGGGCGTGTGCCTGTGCACGGGCGGTTTCGAGTTCAACTTCGACCTGCAGGCAAAGTACCTCAAGTGCTACCCCATGCGTGGTTTCTACGGCTGGAAGTACAACACGGGCGACGGCATCGGCATGGCGCAGAAGGTCGGCGCAGACCTGTGGCACATGCAGCAGGTCTGCGGTGGCGCCAACTGCTGGTTTGACGACCCCGAGATTGTTCCGGGCGGCGTAAGCTGCTCCATCCCCACGGACAACTACATCGAGGTAAGCCGTCGCGGCGACCGCTTCATCAATGAAGACACGTTCATGCCTCACGGCGGCTGGAAGCCCTACGCAACGTTCGACGAGGAGATCTGCGACTTCGATCGCGTCCCGTCGTGGTGGGTCTTTGACCAGACCGCTTTCGAGGGCGGGTCGCTCGGCGGCATGGTCGGCGGCGCCAGCCAGGAGGCCGGCGGCACGGGCATCGGTTACACCACCCCCGGCCTCGACCCCGAGCTGGGCGGCTGGGTTGGCTGGTCCGTGGACAACCAGTGGGAGCTCGAGCGCGGGTGGATCAAGTGCGGCGACACCCTCGAGGAGCTCGTCGAGGTCATGCACGCTTGGGATCCCGACTACATGGAGATCGATCGCCTCAAGGCCGCCATTGACCGTTGGAACGAGCTGTGCGACAAGGGCGACGACGAGGACTTCGGCCGCAGCGGCCTGGCGAAGATCGAGACTCCTCCCTTCTACGCCCTGCCTCTGTACCCCGGCATCTGCAACACCATCGGCGGCGCGCGTCGCAACGGCAAGGCACAGGTGCTGAACCCCGACGGAGACCCCATCCCGCGTCTGTACTCGGCCGGTTCCTTTGGCAACATGGCCGGTCACACGTATGCCGTCACGGGCGGCAACGGAAGCGAGAACTGGTGCGTGGGACGCATCGCAGGCCGTGAGGCAGCGCATCTCGACTCCTGGGAGTAACGGGCCGCTCATAACGGCCGCACGGCCCTCATGAGCGGTTGTAGATCCGGGCACCCGGCATCGTGCACAACTGTTTGAAACTGTTCTGCCCGGCGGTCTTAAAATGGGCCGCCGGGCCTTCTGATTAGCAAAGGGAGACCCCATGTCGCATCAAGAACGCAGCTGGGTGGAAAAGACCGATGAAGCAACCGGCAAGCCCCGATGGGACGTCCTCATCAACGGCGTCGCAGTCCCGGGCGGCTATGTGCTGCAAATCGCTCCCGATGTCTTCGAGGCCCACTATCCTCGCATTGAGCCGTTCACGCGCCCCACGCTGGCCGAGGCCAAAGAGCGCCTAGAATGGGCTCCGCCCATTACCAGCGGCGTGGCGCATATCGGCGCCGAGGTAGCCGATGATTCCGCGGGCTTCGTTTCAACAGAAGAAGCAGCCGAGGCACTTGGCGTGAGCGTGTACCGCGTGAACGCCATGGTTTCCAATGGAAAGCTCCCCGCCCGCCGAAACCCGTCTGGCATCGCCGAGGTTGCCCGCACTTCTCTTGCCGCCCTTGTCGAGGCATGTCGCACATCGAGCGCAAACGAAGCAAAAACCGTCATCTAACTGGAGCAGAAGCCATGGCCGGACTCGAATTCTCCTTCCCTTACAACGGCGACATCTCCGTCTTGGATGCCCAACTCGCCCTGAATGCGCGCGGAGGCAACCGCGTTCGCGAGGTGTACCTCAACATCCCCCAGGAAATAGCGGGGTCGGGCAGGGCCGGCGGCAGCGACCGTATGACCGAAGACGAGTTCGTGCGCATTGCCGACCGCATCCATGCAGCCGGTGTCGGAGTGGACATGACGGTGAACGCCACGTGCGGCGGAAGCTCGTGGTATGACGAGGATGTCGTGAAACGCCTGGTAGAATTCGTGCGCCGCATGCACGAAGACCATGGTGTTGAGGCCATCACGCTCGCCAACCCATTTCACATTGAGCAGGTTCGCGCCGCATGCCCCAATATCGAGATATCGGCCTCTGTGCTCTCGGAAATTGACTGCGCCTCACGCGCGCAGGCCTTCGCAGACGCCGGAGCGACGACGTTCACCCCGGCAACGAGCATCAATCGCGACCTCAAGCTTCTGGCAACCATCTCGCGTCGTTGCGGCTTGGAAGTCAAGCTCATGGTGAATGAGGGCTGCCTGTACAAGTGCCCCTATCGCACGTTCCATATGAACCTGATCTCGCATCGCTCGCAGGAATCTCGCCCCGAAGGTCAGTCGTTCTCATTTGCCTGCGGTGAGCGCATCGAGAAAGACCGCGGCGAGATTTTCCGCTCGAACTGGGTGCGCCCGGAGGAACTCGGGCTCTACGCCAAGGCCGGAGCTGCGCACTTTTTCAAGATTGTGGGGCGAGACATGCTCGCCAGCAAGGTCTTGCGCAGCTGCACCGCCTACTTTGAGGAAACGTATGACGGCAACCTGCTTGACTTGATGTGCTCGAGCATCGGGTTCTACAACGTCGAGAAAAGCGCCTATATCGACAACAAGTCCCTCGATACCAGCGGTTACTTCAAAAGACTTTCGACCTGCAACCGCAAGTGCCATGACTGCTCGTACTGCGCGGAGCTTGCGGACAAATACGTGCGCTACGGCTGGGTAACCGAAGAAAACCTGTACGACATGGGCCAGGGCCATCTGGCCGAGATGGTCAAGGCACGTTTTGGCGGACGATACCCCAAGTGCCCGGACATGAGCGCAGATCCCAAGCCCTCTACCCCTGACGCACGCGGTCGAGCAGGGCGATAAGCTCGGCGCGGCTGTGGACGCCGCACTTCTCGTAGATGTGGCGCACGTGCGTCTTGACGGTGGACTCCGAAAGGCCGAGCGTCTCGCCTATCGGCCCCCGTCTCCTTGCTCCACCAGGTCGAACAGCTCCTCACGGGCGTGGATGTCGAGCTTTTTGTACACGTGGCGGATGTGGGCTTTGGCCGTGCCGTGGGCCACGCATAGCTCTCGCTCGATGTCGCCGGCGGTCTTGTGCTGGGCAAGGAGGAACAGCACCTCCTGCTCGCGCTCGGTGAGGCCATGGGCACGTCCAAGCTCGGCGCAGCGACGACCGCAAGCGTTGCGCACGGCGGTGCGGTAGAGGTCGTCACCCTCCTCGTAGAGCACGATACCCCAGCTAGCAGACGTGCCGCGCTCCGAAAAGATAAGCCAGGTACCCACCGCTGCCGCCGCGACGACGATTGCCGCGACGGGCCAGCCGTGCGCGAGGGGCTCGACAAAGCGGCCTGCCATCATCGCAAGCATGCGGACACCGCGCTCGATGCCGAAGATCCAGACGGCGCTCACCCCGTAGCGATGGCACAGCGACCCGACCATCGTCATGATGAATATCTCCGCCGCGCCGTAGCTCACGCTCATGAAAAAGCTCGTCCAAAACGCGCCGACCGCGCCGACGAGGCTCAGCACGAGCGACACCATCATGAGCGCCGGGAGCCACATCGAGTAGAGGCTGCCGAACTCGACGCGCCGCCCAAGCAGGACGATTCCCACAACCACGCTCGCAGACGCCGCGATGAGCCCAAAACCCGAATGCGGGCCGGTGATGGCATAGGTGTTGGCTTCCTGCAGGCCAAAGGCGAAGGCGTACACGCACACGAGCACCGCCGGCTTCCAGGGAAAGCTGAAACGAGCCACAGCTGGATGTGGGAGCTGCTCAGGCTGCAACGTCTTGAAGGCGCCGCGCAGCATCGCCAGGGAGATGAACGGTAGTGCGCACGTCCATACGGCGAGCCAGGGCGTGGCGAACCCCTTGAGCGTCCAAATGACCGCAGCGCCCACAAGCTGGCTGAGCGCGTAGTAGAGCGCGATGCGCATAGGGCTCAGACAGCCGTACAGCTCGCTCCACAACAAGATGGTGATTGCGACACCCGCGCCACCGATCACTGAAGAGGGCAGGCTAAGGACACCGGCCCATTGGGGGCACGCCAGAGTGACGAACCCCAGCGCGGCTGCAACCGCCATGAGGGTGGCCGAGCACGCGCCGAACCCCGGCTTGCTTGACAACGGCGACACACGGCGGGCCAAAACGGCGAGGGCGAAAAGCACTGCGACACAAGCCACATCGAAAAGCGACCTCATGCCGTACGGGGCGGGATAGGACACGAACGAGCCGACGAAGCAGACCTCGATCCAGGCGCGGTAGACGCCCAGACCCATGAAGAGCCAGCACACGTGAGGAAGTGACAGAGGGCCCTGGTCCCCGTCGGATGACGAAGGGTCGACGGTGTCGGCGTTGGCGGCGCGCGCGTCGATCGCAGTGAGGGCCGAAAACACGGGCGTTGCGCCGCGTGCGGCCTCGTTGCTCTGCGCGACATCATTTGCCCGACGTCCCAACCCCATCACCCCTTGTTTGTACCCGCCGACTTTTCAAGAGGACATTATTTCATTTTCGCAGGTAAAACAAGTGGGTTACACCCCGGGTTACGACAACACACCCGCCAAACCAACAGACGGACTATGGAGAAGGGCCGGCGGCGCGACCTAGGATGGGGCCAGCCGCCGAGGAAGAAGGCGAGACGCGATGCCGAGCGTGCCAAGCACACGGCAAGGCAATCCGTTCGCCTTCCACCCGAGCGGAGAGACCACCAACGTCACAGGAGGTTCATCATGGCAGCATCCATCACCCGTCGCACCGCCGTTAAGGGCGCCGCAAGCCTGGCCGCCGTCGCAGCCGTCGCCGGCAACGCCGCAGCGGCCCTGGCAGCCGAGGGCCCCAGCGTCGCGAACACCACGCCCACGCCTTCCTTCTTCGCCCAGCCCGACCCCATCACCGACGTCGCCGAGACCTATGACTACGACGTCGTGGTCGTCGGCGCCGGTGCCGCCGGTGTGCCCGCCGCCATCTCGGCCTTCCAGGCCGGTGCCAAGGTCGCCCTGCTCCAGAAGGAGGACGCCGCCTCCAGCCAGGGCAACACCTGCGACTCCGTGCTCAAGGACGAGTCCGACCCGGCCGGCGTGGCAGCCGTTGCCTCCCTCATCAACCAGGACTGCTCGCACCGCTCGCGCCATGACCAGGTCATGCTGTGGGCCAACAACTCCGGCGAGGCCCTGAAGTGGCTGTGGGACCTCGGCGAGCAGGCCGGCGCCCAGATGGTCGACTCCACCGCCAAGTGGACGAGCTCGATCCAGAACATCGACGACTACGCCGTGAGCTACTTCGCCTTCGACTTCGGCCCCAAGCCCTACAACACGGGCAACGGCATGCAAGACATCTGCTCTTGGGCCGAGGGCCAGGGCCTCGAGGTCTTCTATGAGACGCCCGCCTGCCAGCTTGTTCAGGACGAGTCCGGCAACGTCACCGGCGTCATCGCCGAGAATGCCGACGGCACGCACGTGCAGTTCAACGCCGCCAAGGGCGTCATCCTCGCCACGGGCGACTTCATGAACGACGACGACATGATGAGCTACTACGCCCCCGAGATGGCCAACATCTACCGCAAGCAGCACGGTCGCACCGGCGACGGCCACAAGATGGCCGTGTGGGCGGGCGCCAAGATGGAGGACGTCTGCCCCACGCGCGTCCTGCATGACTTCGATGGCGGCCCCGGCGCCATGTGCGACATGCCCTTCCTCGCGGTGAAGGACGACGGCAACCGCTTCTGTAACGAGAAGCGCTGCGAGATGGCCACGATGGCGAACTTCCTCAACGGTCCCGAGGACTGCGGCTACTACAACCAGATCTTCGACGCCGACTATATGACCACCTGCGCCGAGTGGCCCGGCAAGCTCTACGACGAGGAGGCCATCAAGGCCTACATGCCCGAGGAAGAGGGCGAAAAGGTCGGCGTGTACGAGGGCCTCATCGCCACCTACAAGGCCGACACCATCGAGGAGCTCGCCGAGAAGCTCGGCGTGAACGCCGAGAACCTGGTTGCCACGGTCGAGCGCTACAACGAGCTGTGCGCCCAGGGTGCTGACGAGGACTTCGGCAAGGCCGCCAAGTGGCTGGTACCCGTGCAGAACCCGCCCTTCTACGGCATGCGTCGTCACATCGGCCTGTCGGCCATCATGCTCGGCGTGAACGTTGACGAGAACATGCAGGTCACCCGCGAGGACGGCTCCGTCATCGGCGGCCTGTTCGCCATCGGCAACATCGCCGGCAACTTCTATGGCTCGCCCGACTACCCCATGACCGTGCCCGGCCTGTCCCTGGGCCGCTGCCACACCCAGGGCTACGTCACCGGCAAGTACGTCGCCTCGCTGTAAGACACGCAGTTCAACGCCCCGCATGCGAAACCGCTATTGGCTCGCATGCGGGGCTTTTTCATGCGCGGAGAAGGGTCAGCGGGGTAGCGTGCTGGGGCTGGCGCGGCATGCAGATTCCCTCAGATGCGGTTGGGCTCAACAGGCTTGGCACCGCTAAGCCCAAAATCGTTCGCGTCACAAAAATCATCACCATCTACCTGCGCAAAGTACAAAATGTACTCAGTTTTCTCCCTTTTTCGCAGCCCTCTGGCCGCAAGTTAAGTACCCCCTCGGTACCCCCTGCGACTCCCCCAACGGCGCGGTCGAGGCTATGGTGAAAAGCGTCAGAGGCGAGGCGCCAAGGGGTGTCGCACGGATATGCGACAAGTAAGGCGCCTTTCGCCAGGCCATCAATCAAGGGGGTTCATCATGCAGGCATGCACGCGTAGGTCGTTTGCCAAGGGCGCCGTCGTCGCAGGTGTCGCAGGGGTTGCGGCCGGTCTCGCAGGTGCCGGGCGCGCCCAGGCCGACGAGTGGGCCGGCTACACGCCGGGCACCTATACCGCGCAGGTCATGGGCCACAACGCGCCTTTCACGGTGACGTGCACGTTCACCCAGTATGCTCTGTCGGACATCGACTGCTCGGGCAACAACGAGACCATCGGCGTGGGCAAGTACGCGCTTGAGACGCTCGCCCATGAGGTCGTCAAGTCCCAGTCGCTTAACGTCGACGCCGTGTCGGGCGCCAGCATCTCGAGCTACGCACTTCTCGGCGGCATCGAGGACTGCGCCGAGCAGGCAGGCGGCGCCGAGCAGCTCAAGGCCGTCGACGGTCCCGCCGATGTGGTCGAGGACTCCTACGACGCCGACGTCGCCGTGATCGGCGCAGGCGGCGCGGGCCTCGTCGCGGCCGTCGCAGCAGCTCAGACGGGCGCCAAGGTCGTCGTGCTCGAGAAGATCGACATCAACGGCGGCTCCACCAACGTCTCTGAGGGCGCACTCAACGCCGTTGACCCCGAGCGCCAGGAGAAGCAGGGCATCGAGGACTCCGTGGCAACGCACTACGCCGCCACGTGGGAGGGCGGCCACAAGACGGGCACGCCCGAGCTCATCGGCTACCTCGTCCACAACGCGCTCGACTCCGTGCACTGGCTCGAGAAGCTGGGCGTTCGCTTCAAGGACACCATCGGCTCGGCCACCGGCTCGCTGGGCCAGCGCAGCCACTACCCCTACACGCCTTCCGGCAACACCTACATCCGCACGCTCGTTGAGCAGTGCGGCAAGCTCGGCGTCACCATCCTGCACAGCTGCGACGCCACCGAGCTCCTTACCGCCGACGACGCCGTTGCCGGCGTGAAGGCCGTGCGTCCCGACGGCCAGGAGGTCAGCGTCAACGCCAAGTCCGTCGTCATCGCCACAGGCGGCTTCGGCGCCAACGTCGAGTACCGCCAGGAGGTCAACACGGGCGTCTGGTCCGACGTCGTGCTCGACTCCACCATCGGCTGCACCAACATCAACCCCTGCGCCCAGGGCGAGGGCCTCAAGCTCGCCGAGGCCGCCGGCGCCGAGCTCGTCGGCCTTTCCGACATCCAGCTGCACCCCTGCGGAACGCCTGGCACCGGCCTCATGGAGGACATCCGCACCTCGGGCCGCAACCGCATCTTCGTCAACGAGGCCGGCGAGCGCTTCGTGAACGAGGGCGCTGCACGCGACACGCTGTGCAAGGCCATCTTCGCTCAGACCAACTCCACCTACTGGGTCGTCGTCAACAAGCTGCGCTACCCCGACACCACCACGCCCGACGCCAACGGCGCGACGATCGAGAACATGGTTGCCACGGGCCACGTGACCGCCGCCGACACCGTTGAGGAGCTCGCCGCCGCTACTGGCATGGATGCGGCCAAGCTGCAGGCCTCCATCGACGCCTACAACGCCGTCGTCGCCGGCGAGGCCGAAGACGAGCTGGGCTTTGTCGCCAACAACACTGCCGACGCCCAGATGACCGAGGGCCCCTGGTACGCATGCCGCAAGGTCCCGACCGTGCACCACACCATGGGCGGTATCCGCGTAAACCTGTCCTCGCAGGCCGTTGACGCCGACGGCAACCCCATCGCCGGCCTGTACGCTGCCGGCGAGGTCACGGGTGGCACCCACGGCGAGAACCGCCTGGGCGGCAACGCCATCGCCGACTGCGTGACGTTCGGCCGCAACGCCGGCGTGCAGGCAGCCATCAACGCCGGGTATGCCGAGCCCGCCCCCGCCGAAGACGGCAGCAGCCCCGTTGGCTCCGTCTCCATCGCCGACGCCCAGGCAGCCGCCGAAGCAAGCCCCAACGCCGACGAGCAGGCCGCCATCGAGAAATACGAGGAAGAGCACGCCGCGAAGTAAGCCGGCAGGCGAGGTGCTGAACCTGCGGATTGCAGGCCGACGGGAAACAATGAAGGGCCGCGCTCTGGGAAACCGGGGCGCGGCCCTTTTCGTAGCGAAGAATTTGGTGGGCGCTTGGTAGGCGGCCGACAACCAACGGCTCCTCTTTGACCGGACGGTTTTGCCGGGCTCTCCTCTATTGAGCCTGGTCGCCGCCTTCAACCAGGTCGATGAGTTCCTGCTTGCTGTGAATGTCCAGCTTTGAGTACAGGGTGTGAGTATAGTTGCGCACCGTGTTGGCCGAATACCCCAGCTCACGCGCGATGACGGCACGGCTGCGACCGCGCACGGCAAGCAGGGCAATCTGTTCCTCGGTCTGCGTGAGACCCACTTCGGCAGCAAGGCGCGCGAGACGCTGCGCATCGGGAGCAGGCTCGGGGACTGCAGGGACAGGTGCGACTGAGGCGGGCTGGAAGCTTTGGGCAGCAGCCTCCCCCATCGCGCACGCGGTGCCCCCGTCGGCCTCTTCTGCATCCCCGCGCACCTCAACAAACAGTGGGATGTCGCCTTTGAAGATGCCCAGACGCAGCGCCATGACCATCTCCACCACCACGAGCGTGCTCATGATGACAAGCATGGCCACCATACCACCAGGCAGCGCGTCGATACGCGTGGAGAACAGTCGCCCCGCTCCCATGGCCGCAAGCGCCAGGCTGTAGAAGATGCCCAGGATGAAGACGGCGGGCCTGTGCGTGCGGCGTCCGATGTCATAACAGGTAAAGAAGACAAACGAGTAGAAGAAGCTCTCTGCGCTCAGGAACAAAGCAGTCGCCAAGGTGCGCGTGGCATCGGACTCTTCCACCAAAAGCACGATAGCCGTGATGAGGATGATATTCTCCAGGCCCCACACGCTCGTGAACTTGAATGTGCCGCCGTGGACAAACACCCAGGCCAGAACGCCAACAAGCACCGCGACAAGCGTCAGCTGGTGAATGCTGCGAGAAAGCTGATCAAGCTCGCGGGGATGCCCGTCGGGGAAGCCCAGCGTGATGCCCAAGACGAAGGCAAAGAGGACAAACGAGAAACCGATTTGGCGCACGTCGGAGGCATGCAGCTCACTGTAGCGAAAGTCAGTCTGAGGGGCTGGCGGACAGGCGGCGTCGCGCAGGTCGAGCTGATGCATCGCTCGCCAAAACGCAAGAACCGAAAACGCGGGCACGAACAGGTTGATGAGGCCCATCACCATAGGCGGCAAATAACCCGCGACCAGGGAGAGCAGACAGGAGAACGCCAAGGCCGTGACGAGGTAGAGGAATGCCCGCGTAGGCTTGAGGCGCGCGAAGAAGTCCATCCACATGCCGCCGCCCCACACAAGGCCCAGCCCGCACGTGATATAGCGCGCCACCTCGAACGAGGTGCTCTTTGTGACGAGCTCCAGGAAGTTGAACGCGCCCGACGCGGTCATGAGAACAAGCGATCCCCAGACCAGGACGTTGCGCACCCGCGGCGACAGCTCACCGCGCAAGGCACACGCGACCAAGAACAGACCCACGGCGCCGCGCAGAATGTTTGACCACGCGACGCCAATGCCAAAATCAGTCGTGGAATGCAGGTTGTACAGGTTGTATTGATACCAGAAGCGCAGGATACCGATGCCGATAAAGGCAAACGTGAAGTCATGCAGGAAGAAGCGCCCAAAAACGCCGGCCCGGCCGCGCATGCAGTCGCCGCCTTGATTGCCCATACCTCGTTGTCCCCTTCCTTGCACCCCATAACAGGACGTTAGGATACCATAGCGAACACGCAAGACGCGCAAGGCATGTAAACGCGTACGCGGCAACAGGGCCGTAGAAAACCGTACAGGGCGAGAGCTCTTCCGAAAAGCGATGGACAAACGAAGGCCGAGCATCGAATGAAGGCGCTCCAGCACATTGGGAGAAAGGGAATCGGAAGTTACTTCCGCATTTTCCGGGTTCTCCAGCCGCTGCGACACAGAGCACTGAGGGTGTGGAACGCCCAACGAAGTCTCAGGCCCTAACACACACGCGATGTACCAGGGCGTTTGCAAGAAGCTGAGATTCAGGCGGTGCGTCGGCCACCTTGCGCCCGCCGACTATGCAGCTAACAAACCTCAAAGGCGGCTGGAGAACCCCCATTTTGCGGAAGCATCTCCCGTTTTCACGGACCCAGGTTTCTGATGACCCGCCAGGCACCCGAATCAAAAAAAATACCGCGACCGACACGCAGCACGGCAATCCCCCGTACGCCCGCTCCGTCTCAAGCGACCGACCCGCCCGCGCGCGCCAAGCCAGAAAAGAAGGCGCCGCACCCCAGCTGGGATGCGGCGCCTCGTTGTTCAACGCTCGGCTATCGCGCGCTCAAAAAGACCTAGAGCACTTCCTGGCCGGTGATAATCTTGCCGGCGACGCGGCCGTGGGTCATGGCCATGCCGATGGAGTTGCCGGCGAAGGGCGTGGCGTAGGAGTTGCCGTAGCGCTCGCCCAGGCAGTTGCCGGCGGCGTACAGACCAGGGATGACGTTGCCAGCCACGTCGATGACCTGGAGGTTGTTGTTGGTCTCGACGCCAGCGAGGGTCACGAGGCCGGCGCTGGTGGTCTTGGAGTTGTTGGCCGGGCAGGTGTAGAACGGCGGCGTGTCAATCGGCACCATGTACTTGCCGTCCTTGCCGTACTGGGAGTCCTTGCCCGTGGCGCACAGCTCGTTGTACTTGGCGACCTGGTCAAGGGCGGTCTGCAGGGCGTCGCCCTCGTAACCGGCCAGCTTGAGGGCGCCCTCGAGCGTCTCGGAGGCGTAGACCGTGGAGGGGTCGCGCTCGGCGATGGTGCACTTGCGCACGGGGCCGCCGTCGGGGCTCTCGAGCTCGATGGCCTCCATGTCCTCAACGAGCTCCTCGTAGTACACGGGGCGGCCGTAGTTGGGCGCGCCGTGGTCGAGGCCGGCGTACTTGAGGGTCTCGTAGTAGTTGGCGTCGGTCACGGTCGTCACGATGCCAGCGGGCTGGAGCAGCGTGGCCTCGGTGACACCCACGGCGTTGGCCTCGTTGCAGAAGCGCTCGCCGTTGGCGTTGAGGAACAGATACGGGCAGGTGCCCCAAGGGCCACCGCCGCCACCGCCGGTGTTCATGGACGCGCGGGGCGTGGGCTCCATGACACCGCCGACCCAGCAAGCCATCTTCTGGCCGTCGCCCGTGCAGTCCGCGAAGGGCGAGAACAGGTCGTCCTGCGTGAGGCCCTGGCGGGCGTTGAACTCGGAGATGTCGGGGTTGAGGTTCCAGGTCATCTTGGCGTCGCCGCTATAGTCGCCCAGGCAGAGGATGACGCCGGTCTTGGCGTTGTACTGCACGTAGGACTCGTCGTCGAGCTTCTGGGAGATAGCACCGGTGACGGCGCCGCTCTCGTCAGTCGTGAGCTTG
Source organism: uncultured Coriobacteriales bacterium (assembly GCA_902464015.1). Lineage (GTDB taxonomy): Bacteria > Actinomycetota > Coriobacteriia > Coriobacteriales > UMGS124 > UMGS124. The sequence goes on from CABQHM010000004.1 coordinate 75,023, forward strand.
AGGGCGCGCTCGCCGTAGTGCCACTCGGCACCGAGCTCCTGGCCCTTGAGGATGGCGAACTGCATGACCTCGTCGAGGCGCGACATGGCGGCGCAGCCGGGGATGGAGTTGTCATGGCTGATCTCGCCCATGAACTGGGCGACTGCGGCATAGGAGCCGTTGCCGCCGCACATCATGGGATACTCGACGGGGCCGTCGGCCGTGGCACCGGAGACCTGGCAGATGACCTGGCTAGGGTCGTAAGGCGACACGTCGGGGTTGCGCTCGGTGGTGGGCATGATGTGGATGCGCTCATCAGGCCAGGTCACGAGGCTCTGCAGGTGATCGAACATCTCGCCGGAGTTGGCCACGAACTTGCGGATGATCTCGGGGTTGCAGCGGCCGCCGGCACGACGAACGAACTCGTTGGTGACCTCGCCCACGTCGTAAGGACCATAGCCCTGGTCGATGAGCCACTGGGAGTTGATGTGGCCGATGTCCTCGCCCTTGACCTTGCGCATGTCCTCGGCCCACTTCTCAACCACGATGACCTTGGCGCCACCCTCGGCAGCGGCAAGCGCAGCGTGGATGCCGGCATGGCCGCCACCCAGGACCAGGACGTCGCAATCATAGGTCTCAGCAGGCTCGCCGGTCTCGGGGGGCAGGCCCAGCCAGTCTTCCTTGCACTGATAGTACGAGGTGACGGCGGCCTCGTGGGCCTCCTCGGCCTGGGCGCGGTTGGCGCCCGTGAGCGTGCCGGCAACCGCGCCAGCAAGGCCAACCGTGGCCGCGCCGGCAACGAAGTTGCGCCTGCTCATGTTCTTCTCCATACATGCCTCCTTGTTCAAACGCTCAAGGCGAACAATGCGCCACATGCCCCTTGCATGCGGCCATTTATCACTCTAGCCAGCATCGGGTTTTTCACGCCAGCATCGGTTTTTTCAGGAGTACAATCGTGCACAAATCGATGGGGTCGATTTTTGCACGGCTGACAAAACGAAGACGCTAAACCACGATTTGGGGAGGTCAAGGCATGCGTCGGAAGTTGCACCGCACGTTTAGGGGACGTGGGTTTTACCTTTTGGCAGGCACATTGTGCACCACAGTGGTCATCGTCATGGCAGCATGCTGCATCATCAGCCTGCTCACCATCGGCCGCGCCACACAGCAGGAAAGCCGTGCCCTCGACTCGGCAATCACTGCCTTCGACCTGTACCAGCAGGAGCGCTCGCCGCTGAACAACAGCCCGTCTGACGCGGTTGCACAGTTGGATGCCGACGGCGCACTTGCGCGCCTGACAGCCGACCCGGACAACACTGCCTTGCGCGAACAGGTCGCTCGCAGGCTTGGCGCATTCGAGCATAACCACGTTGGCGACGTGCAGAATGTCTACGTCGTCCTCAGGAACACGGAGGATGGGGGCGACTTCATCCTGGGAAGCGCCAGCGCCGCAGAAGACGCCCGCGCCCGTGAAAAGCGACTCACTGAGGTCGACATTGATTCCCTTGCAAGCAACGGGCGCACCGTTACGCGCCTATCCGCTGGAAACGGGACGGCCTGGAGCGTTTCCGTCTTGCCTTATTCCGAAAGCGCAACCATCGTCGCCTTCTATCACATGCCCGAGGTCCCCAACATCGACGTCCTCGAGCCCATCGCCGACATTGCCGAGATGTACTTCGTCGACGAGGACGGGACGCGGATCGCTTTGGGTGCGAATACCTACCAGGACGCCATCGACATAGACGTCATCATGAACTCCCCTGAGGAGCGCGACATTGTCGGCGTCACGCACAACGGCAAACCCTTTCGCGAGTATTTCCACAAGCCCACCGACGGAGGCCAGGCGTTTGTGTTCATGGTGCCCGATGTGGCGCAGGCGGCGTACCACCAGTTCGCCCTCATCATCATCGTAGCCACCGTGGTACTCGTGGCGCTGGGCTGCGCGGCCGGCCTGTATCTGACTCAGCGCATCTACGAGCCACTTCAAGACATCATCGCCAAGCTCGCGCCGGGCGGGCGCGACGTGCAAGATGAGTTCAAGCTCATTGGATTTGCCCTGGAGGCAATGGAGAACCGTCTGAGCGAGCAAGATGAACTTGTGGGCGAGTTCCACCTCATGCGTCTGTTGCGCGGCAGGGCCAGCCTGGCCGAGGAGGGCGCGGAGTTCTTTTTCGCCGAGCCGAGCCGCGAGGTGACGCTGGCCATCGTGCGCACCGACGAGCAGGGCGGCAAGCAGCATGAACAGCCTCACGAAGCATCCCAGCTCAGCCGCCTCATGCGCGACTACCTGGAAGGCAAAGGGCGAGCATGCGCGCTGTGCGAGGAGAGCGGCTTCGTCTTCGCGGTGATTGACGCCCAAGGCGGCGGGATGCCTCCCCTGCTCTCGGGACTGCTCCCCTATGCCCAAGAGCAGGGCGTTCTTGTCTCGGTGTTCGCCAGCAACGTGCACGCCGGCGCCGCCAAGCTGAACCTGTGCTATCGAGAGGCAATGGCCGCACTCGAGGAAGGAACGCGCAAGCGCGCATTCAACAAGGTCGTACGCTGCGACAGCCCTACGAACGACGCGGCGCTTCTGCCGGGAGACGAACCCACACCCGCTAGCCGCGCGGAAGTTGGCGCGGGCGGCTCGACGGGGAGCGCCAATGCGGCCGACCTGCTCGCCTACGTGCAGGCGAACTACCGCGACCCCTCGCTGACGGCCGCACTCGTGGCCGAGCGATTCGGCATGAGCCGCACCGCCGTCTCTCGCGCGTTCGCCCAAGCCTGCCCCGACGGCGGATTTTTGGGCTACCTGCACGGGCTGCGCCTCGACAAGGCCGAGGAGCTCCTGCGCACGACCCAGCTCCCCATCCCCGACATCGCCTCGAGCGTGGGATACGGCAGCGCACTCACCATGACGCGCGCCTTCAAGCGCTACCGCGACACAACCCCAGGCGCATTCCGAAAGGGAGGCGGGCAGTAGCGCGAAGGCCGTTGTACGAGAGCGGCGCGCAAAGCAGCAACACTACCCCATGCATGACAGCGCTGGCAGGCAAAAAATGTACAGCGTGTCAGTGCTGTCACACTCAGGGCGGAGCCCCAGCCAGTGGGTGCAGGGCACGCAAAGCATTGGCATCGCTGTACGCTTCGCGTGCTGATAACACGAGTGGGCGAGACGGGTGCAGCATGATAGCGCTATCGCACCCGGGGCGGTGCTGGCGGCACAAAGGATGCGGCACGACAATGCCGTCGTGCGTGGGCATCGTACTTCTTGCCATCTCAACACTTCAGGTGGCAATCAACTCCCCCGCACACAAAAACCCGCGCACCCGAGGGGCGTTTCCCCTGGATGCGCGGGTTTATTGAGGCGGCTTGTTTCGTTCTACTCCCTGGCCGTGCCGTCCTCGCCTACGGCTTCTTCCTTCTTGGGAAGCCTGCCGGCACGCTTGAGGGCGTCGCGCAGTATCCACTCGACCTGGCCGTTCACGCTGCGGAAGTCGTCATCGGCCCAGCGCTGTACCGCGGCCCACACCTCGGGGTCTATGCGCAGGGGGTACTGCTTTCGCTGCATCTCAATCCAAACCTACTGGTAAATCGTGCCGGTATTCACCACCGGCTGAGCTTCCGAGTCCCCACAGAGTACCACAAGCAGGTTGGACACCATGGCGGCACGACGATCGTCGTCCATGTCCACCACATGGCGCTCGGAAAGCTCGCCCAAGGCCATCTCGACCATGTCGACCGCGCCGCGCACAATCTTGCCGCGAGCCGCGATGATGGCGTCGGCCTGCTGGCGGCGCAGCATGGACTGAGCGATCTCGGGAGCGTAGGCCAGGTGCGTGAGACGCGCATCGTCCACGGCAACGCCGGCCATGGCAAGACGGGAGGCCAGCTCGCGGCGCAGGACCTCGCTCACCTCGGTAATGTTGGAGCGAAGGGTGATCTCGGTGGAATCGGCGTCGTTCTCACCCATGTGGTCGTAAGCGTACAGGCTCGCCACGTGACGCAGCGCGGTCTCGCTCTGGGAAGCGACGTAGGCCTCATAGTCATCCACGTCGAAGACAGCGCGGGCGGTGTCGTCCACGTGCCACACCGTGACGTTGGCAATCTCAATGGGGTTGCCGAGCTTGTCGTTCACCTTGAGGTGCTCGCCATTGAGCGTGCGGGCGCGCAGGCTGACGCTGGTCTTCTTGCAGAAGGGGTTCACCCAGCGCAGACCCGTGTCGGTCGTGGTTCCCTTGTACTCGCCAAAAAGCGTGAGCACGCGGGCCGTGTTGGGCTGCACCATCATGAAGCCGCCCATGGCAATGCAAGCGAGGATGATGAGCACGCAACCCGCGAAAATGGCGAGGCCGACGAACATACCCGACCAACCTCGAGTATCGAGCATTGCACCGGCAACAAAGCAGACAGCCGATGCAAGGAATCCCAGGACAACAAGAGCGAGCATGCCCCAGCCCGACTTTGCCGCCACACGCTTCTCGATCGTGGCCTCCACCTGCGGTGCGGCCGCCTGTGCGCCTACGTTTGTTCCATGTGTGCTAGCCATGACACATCTCCTCTCTTTTGCAGCCGCCTCGGCACCCCTGCCGGACGCACTGCTCCTTTTCGATACCAAAGTGATATCACTTTTATATCAGTGAAGTCAAGGGGGGAGCGTCCGCCATTGCGCTCGCAGAAAAGAACGCCGTTACAAACACATCACTTTGGGTGCCTCCCCTCCTGCATAAAAGCCCAGCACGAACCCTCGCTTGCAATCTCCCGACTCATATATCCGTATTTTGCCGAATGCATAAGGCGTAGAATACCGATTGGCAAGTCGTCAGAAAGGAGGCACCATGGACGAAAAGAACACTCAAACCGGACGGCTACCGGCCCAGGCTCATCGAGAGCAGACTCGATGCCCTTATGACGGCTTTCGGCTGCGTGGAAATTAATGGGCCGAAATGGTGCGGCAAGACTTGGACAGCCATGACCCGTGCGACATCCATGACCAAGTTCGACGAACCATCTGAACGCGAGGCCGCTGAGATCGACCCCTCGCTTGCACTCATTGGCAATGAGCCGCACCTCGTAGATGAATGGCAGGAAGTTCCAGAGGTCTGGGATGCGGCGCGGCGCTTCGTAGACAATTCGGGCAACAAACGTGGGACACTTCTGTTGACCGGGTCGACCTCTTTGGATTGGGAAAGTCGAGGGAGGGTGCGACATTCCGGTACCGGAAGAATCGCACGTCTCTCCATGCACCCCATGGCCCTATGCGAATCAGGGGACGGTGAGGCTCGGATATCCTTGGCGGCACTGCTTGACGGCGAGGGCCACTCCCCAGCCCGCAAAGAAACCACGTTGCCCGATGTCGCGCGCTGGTGCTGTCGGGGCGGCTGGCCCGCTAACCTAGGCCTTCCTGACGAAGCGGCCGTAGAAACACCGAGCCAATATGTGCAGTCCGTCCTTGATGTCAACGTTTTGGAAGAGGGCCGATCTCCCGAGACGGCACTCGCCCTCATGCAGGCGCTTGCGATAAACGAAAGCCAAGCTGTTACGTACAAGACACTTGCCAGCGACATGGCAGGCGGCGAGACAGGGCCGAGCGAAGACATGATAGCCTCTTATCTCGACCTTTTCGACAGACTAAAGCTAACAGACGGGCTGCGCGGCTGGGAACCGCCCATGCGTGCCAAAGCAAGAGTGCGCGTGAAGCCCAAGCGCTACTTCTGCGACCCATCCCTGGCTTGCGCCCTACTTGGCGCAACGCCCGACAGGCTCATGCACGACACACAGACACTTGGCATGCTTTTCGAGAACCTGGTCATACGCGACCTGCGCGTTTTCCTCTCGACATATCCGGGGCTCGGAAACGATGTCTTCTACTACCGCGACGAAAACGGTCTCGAAGTCGACGCGATTGTCCAGCGGGGTAACTCATGGGGCGGTGTCGAGGTAAAGCTCAGCGATACGAAAGCCGACGACGGGGCAAGGAACCTATTGAGGCTGCGCAACAAGATATGCGCTAACCCGTCGGCACAAAATGCCGAGCCCGCGTTCCTCGCAGTAGTGGTCGGCCGTGGCAATCTTGCCTATACGCGTGACGATGGCGTGCATGTGATTCCCGCAGCGCTGCTGGGCGCATAATAGGAAAACCCGAGTATCACCATGACCTACGCCATACGTAAAACAGGCGGCAGACACTCGTCCGCCGCCTGTTTTCAACCCACCTGCAGACACATCTCTAATCGTCATGCAAGTTATTGCGCTCATCCCATTCGTCGAACAATTCGCCAGATCGCCATGCGCGTATACGACGGTTGACCGCCTCAAGACTGAACGGTTCATAAAACAGCGACTCGCCCCACGCAACCATTTCGTCGTGCTCAGGATTGTTGGGGTCAGAGATAGCGCACAGAAACTCCTCAAACCCGCCTGGACCTCCCGCATCCTCGGGGGAGGCGTCGCCGTCACCCGCGACACACACCGGCATTTCGCCCTCATAACAGGGAATCGTCTCAAGCAGCTTAACACGGTGTTCCCATCCATCACCATAGTCATAGTTGTAATGCGCCGTGCGCGTGCGTGGAAAAACCTCGTCAAGCGTGATGTCGTGGGCATCGACTTGAGTGGCCGCACTACCACTACCAGTGCCGAACATCATGGCAAACATCGAGTCGATGCCGCTCTGGTCGGGGTTGGTTATGGTCAATTTCTGCCCATGGCTCGTAAGCTGAAAATCGTACAGGTGGTAGCCCCACCATAGAAACGCCGACTGGATGACATTATGCAGGTCGTCAAAAGTGAAACGTGCAGGAACTATCAGCTCACGCCAGCAGGGGTGCTCGTCCCACAAATCGAGATCGACACGGAGCCGAAAAGCACGTTCGTTGCTCACCGGACGCGCGCTCGCGATGAGCTTCGCCGCCTCTTCATGCGCAACATGCATGGCCTCACGGCAAACTCCGGCAAGCATACAACCCAAGCCCATGCCCTCATCGGTCAGATACAACGATTTCGCTTTGTTCGAGCCTTCGACAAGCCCCATGTCACGCAACTCGTCAACAGCGTCCCAATCAAAGCCCTTCCAGCATCGGTGAACAGAACCAGAGGCGGACTTCTCTTCCCACGAGGTTAAGAACATAAGGGCGAGAGTCAAATCGCGGATAAGTTCCTTGCGGTCATCAATGTCGCCATCAGGAGAAAGACCCATCATTTCCCCAATTAGCCTGGCATCAACATTGTTGGTTTTGTCGTCCATAAGCCCTCCTTAAGATAGGCACTCTATTTTCTACCAGCTTTCCTCGATTTCGCGAATGCGCTGGTAGAGCCACTCGTTTTGTGGAGCCTCGATACCATGCTTGGCGGCAAGACGCAGGATGGTGCCAGAGAACTCCTCCACCTCGGTCTTGCGGTGGGCGATGCGGTCCTGTGCCATGGAGGGCATGCCATCCGGGTCGAGCCCCTCGATGACATGCAACATCTGGGAAAGGTCCGCTTCGGTGAGCCCGACGCCCTCGGCATTGGCCACCGCGAGAGCCTCACGCATGGCGGACACGAAGCAACGGCGCTGCTCACTGCCACGCTCGGTGGCGCTGCCGTAGGTTCCGCCGTAGGCCATGCACGTCTGGTTGATGCCGTCGTTCATCATGAGCTTGGCCCACATGCGATGGCGGATGTCGCGCTCCACCACGTGCGCCACGCCCGCGCGCTCGTAAAAGTCGGCGATGTCGGCAACGATCTGCGGGTCCGTGTCCGCCGCTGCGCCAAAGCGAATCTCGCCGGAATTGCGGTAGGTGAGCGTGCCGTCGAGAAACACCACGTCCATGCCCTGGCAGATGCCCAGCACGGTGCGCTCCCAGCCGAATCGAGCGGCGATGCGCTCCTCGCTCGTGATACCGTTGCACAGGCTCGCGATGCGCGTGTTGGGGCCAACCACAGATTCCATCGTATCGAGCGCCTGGTCGAGGCCGGTCGTCTTGACAGTGAGAATCACCAGGTCGGCGGGGGTCGCCTCGCTTGCGCGCACACTGCGCAACAGGCACGGCTCGCCGTTGATGGTAATCGTATCGCTGGCATGGCGCTCGTAGCGTGCGTCGTCCATCACATACTTCACCGCGTCGGCGCCAAGGTTTTTGGCCACGATGCTGCCGTACATGAGACCCACGCCGCCCTTGCCGATGAACGCGACCTTCTCGATACGCATGGCCGAACCACCTTCCCGCGCCTGGATTCTTTCGAACCCGCAGGGTAGCACAACACCCCGTGGGGCAGCGACACGCCCGAGATGTACACGGCAGGCGGCATATGAGCGGGGCCGGCCGCCGCGTGCGCCATATTCGACCGCCGCACGCTGATACGAGGACAAGAGCAGCATAACGGGCGCCATGGGGATATGCGTATCAATTGCGCAAGATTGCACCCACCGAAGCCGACATGCGTCCGTCCTCTATAGACACGCGGATAGACTCTGGTACGTGGGGCGAACGTACTCACGGGTCGGCGCGCCCACTCACACACCAGCCCCCATGGTCAAGCGCAAGGTGGCCGCCGGTCCCTCCGCGCAAGGCCCGGCTCTCATCCTCCGACGACAGCAACAGACGGACGGCCTCCCTCACGCGCAGGGTTTGCGTGGCGGCGTGTGCGACGTCGCCGCACGCCCGCAACCACGGCCGCCCTCTCGCGCGCGGGGTTTGCGTGGGGGCGCGCCTCGTGTCCCGCAGAGCCATGAGCGGCGCGGTATCCTATCCCATTGCAAACAACCGCGCCGCGCGACTCGCCAGGCGCCACCGACCGCACGAACGGAAAACGACGATGAACATCAACCACGCCATCCTGCACGTCTTCGACTTCGAGGGGGCAGGCACCACCTATTCCGCCCGCGAGCTCGACTTGGGAGAGCGCCTCGTCAAGTCGTTCGTGCAGCGCCACCTGCGTCGCGCCCAGGGAAGCGCCGAAAACAAGCATGGCCAGTTCAGGCAGGACAGCATGTTCGCCGGCGAGCTCGAGCACTATCTCAAGGGCGGCGACTTCGTGGCGTTCTCCCGCCAGATTGCCGAATTCCTCTACGCTGAGCTGCGCAAAGGCGAAGCCTGCGAGGCCTGCGACCTGCTCGTGGCCGACTTTGAGGGCGACCCCGTGACCTCCGCAGCGCAGAACGCCGCCGATGAGCTCGACATGCCCGTGACTGAGGCAGCCGCCATCATGGAGGACGCCGCGTTCGACGGCCGAGGCGAGCGCTTCTTCGCCATCGCGCTGCTCCCCCGCAAGCAGGCCTACGTCCACGACGTGCACCACGAGGGCGGCGAGGCCGTGTGCGACGTGGTGCGCCATGACGCGACGCTGCCCAACCCCACGCAGAAAATCGACTCCTACGCCTTCATCGCAACGAGCGACTTCTCCGTGGACTTCCACGACAAGGAGCGCGTTATCGCAGGTAGCACGTGCATGCTCCTGCCCGACGGCCTGCTTCAGTGCAGCTCGGCAGCCTCTACCAAGGAGGTCATGCAGACGGTGGCTCGCATCGTGGAGGACGTGGCCAACGAGTACGGCGCCAACGCCGCGACCGCCGTGTCGCGCGCCAAGGCTGTCATGCAGGAGAAGGCCGACAAGGGCGACTTCCTGCCGCCATGGGAGCTCGGCGAGGACGTGTTCGAGGACGCGCCGCAGATGCGCGAGCGCTACGAGGAGATGGCCCGCGAGGAGGAGCTGCCCGAGCGCGTGCATGTGAAGAAGAGCGTGGCCCACGCCGCCAACCGCAGCCACCGCATCCGCACCGACACCGGCATCGAAATCACCTTCCCGTCCGAGTACAGCATGAACCCCAACTTCATCGAGTTCGTGACGCAGTCCGACGGCTCCATGTCCATCGAGCTCAAGAACATCGGGCACATCGAGAACAGGTAGCGGACGGGCGTCAAACGATAAGCGACGAGTGGGGTATGCGGGGCCGCCGCGGTCGCAGATGACCACGCCGCAGCACAGGCGAGGTCGGTACAAGCACGGGAAGCGGGCGCAAGACCCAGACGACGGAGGCTGGATACGAGTTCGAGGCGTCCGCACCGCGCATGACGACGAGCGGACGGCCCGCTGTCTCTCCCTTCGCCGTTTTCCTGCTGCATGGCGAGTCCAAAGGACTGATTGCCCCCGACTTCCCTCGCCATTCGTGCAAAAAGGTCCAGAATCGGCCCTCCAGAAGCCCCGAAATGGTCCAATCTGCACGAATGTCCGGAGAGAGCTGTCCACCGACTTCAAACCGACCAGTCGCCATCACATCAAGGTTTCACCAGCTCAAGCCGCCTACTACGCAGCGTGGTAGGCGGCTTTTCTCATGCG
>CABQHM010000005.1 GCA_902464015.1 uncultured Coriobacteriales bacterium
CGGCCATGGCGAGGGCCTTGCGGACGTTGACGTCGGCCAGGGGGTTGGGCCTGCCCTCAATCTCGTCGCGGGAGTTGAGGCGGATGTAGTTGATCTGGAGGGCCTGGGTGGTCCAGAGCTCCACAGCGTCGGAGTTGCCGACGGTGGCGATGGCCTCGCCCTGAATGTCGGTCGCGATGTCGACCTCGCCGGTCACGGCGGCGTTGCCGTTCTGGGTCAGGTCGGTGATGAAGCGAATCACAAGGGTGTCGATATTGGGGCGGCCGAGCCAGTAGGCGTCGTTGGCCTCGAGCACGGCACGCTCGTCGAGGGAGAACTCAACGAGCTTGAAGGGGCCGGTGCCGCAAAGGTTTTTGCCAAAGTTGTCGCCGTAGCCCTCGACGTCTTCCTGGGCAATGATGGAGTTGCCGGCGTCGGTGAGGGCGGTGAGGAAGGCGGCGCAGGCGTTGGTCAGGGTGCAGGTGACCTCGAGGTCGCCCGTGGCCTCGGCCTTGTCGAGCATGGACAGGCGCGCGTTGTCGGAGAACTGGCCGGAGCGGTTCAGCGAGTAGGCGACGTCCTCAGCGGTGAGGGCGCGTGCGTCATGGTAGTCCGAAGCGGTGAAATTGACACCCTCGCGAATCTGGAAGACGTAGGTGATACCGTCCTCAGAGACCTCCCAGCTGGTGGCCAGGGAGGGGACGAACTCGGAGAGGTCGTCGTTGTACTCGATGAGACGGTCGGTGACCTCGCAGATGATCTGGCTCTCGTAGGTGCCGGAATAGTGGATGGGGTCGAGCTTGGAGGGGGCAGAGGCCAGGGACACCGTGAGGGTGCCACCCTGCTTGGGCTCCTCGGCCTTCGCGACGTTAGCGCCGGTGTTTGCGAAGGTGCCGGCCAGACCAGCGGCGGCGAAGGCACCGGCTGCGGCTGCTACGAAGGAACGGCGGGAAACATTGTTGGTGATAGCCATGGGTACGCTCCTTTTCCTTGAACGGCGAAACGTGAAACATAAATGAAGCAAAATAGACAGAATATTCCAACCTGTGCATAAAACAGCGAGAACACTCTTACTTATGATTCAAGCTGTTGGGCAGATGGTAGCATCCCTTTAGGCGGTTAAAGTTACTACACTGTTAAATGAGGTCACTGGTATCCGTATACAGAATGAGGGGCCGGCCCGGAGAATTTCCGAACCGGCCCCTCATGCGTGCCGTTGGTATGCAGCTGGTTGAGACGTGCGGGATGCGTGAGCCTAGAGCGCGGCGCTGGCAGCGAGCGTCTTGTCGCGCATCTCGCACAACCAGTCGGCCAGCTCGGCGATGCCCTGGCCGTTGCGCGCGTCGGTCTCAAAGACGCGCGTAGTGGGGTTGAGGGCGCGAGCCTGCTTCTTGAGGGCGTCCATGTCGAAATCGGGGTTGAGCGGCAGGTACGCGCACTTCGTCACGATGAGCGCGTTGGTGACAGCGAACATCGGCGGGTACTTGTACACCTTGTCATAGCCCTCGGGCACCGACAGAAGCATGACGCGCGTGTGGGCTCCCGTGTCAAAATCGGCCGGGCACACGAGGTTGCCGATGTTCTCGAGCACCATGAAGTCGAAGTGGTGGTCGCCAAACGCCGCGAACGAGCGCTTGACCATGCCCATCTCCACGTGGCACACGCCCTTGGTGTTGAGCTCGACGGAAGCCACGCCGGCTTCCTTGATCTTGAGCGCATCCACATCGCTCTCGAGGTCAGCCTCGATGACGCCGCACTCCAGGCCGCGGGCTTTGAGCTCCTTGAGAAGGGCCAGGATGAGCGTGGTCTTGCCGGCGCCGGGCGAAGCCATCACGTCGAGGAAGAACGTGCCTTCTTTGGCCAGCTTCTGGCGCCACTGGTCGGCCTCCTGGGTGTTCTCCCAGAGAATCGATTGCTTGACTTCAATGACCTTGGTCTCGTCCATCCGACGATGCCTCCTTTTTGGTTGCCTGATACGCATGCGGGAATACGGGAGGCACGATCGCCTTCCGTATTGCCTTAGCAACCCCCTGCGATTTGCTTTGGCCCCGTCAGGGGAGAAGGGTAGCACAAACCACGGCTTGCGAAGCGTTATAATCACCCGCGTTTGCCTTTTACCGTGAGGAGCGCCCGTGCTTTGGTTTACTAGTGATTTGCATCTTTGCCATGAGAACATCTTGACCTTTACGCAGCGCCCCTTTGCCACGGTGGACGAGATGGCGCAGGGTATTATCGCCAACATCAACGAGTGCGTGGGAGAGAGCGACACCCTCTGTATCCTGGGCGACCTGTCAATGAAGGGCAGGCAAGACGAGGTGCTCGACCTTTTGCGCGGCATCCATTGCCAGCATATACAGCTTGTGCGCGGCAACCACGACCTCGATTGGGACGACACGGACTTTTTCGAGCGTATCGACGATTATCGCGACATCAAATACAACAAGACGCGCGTGGTTGCCAGCCATTACCCGTTCATGACCTGGAACGGGATCTTCCGCGGCGTGATTCATGTGCATGGCCACATTCATAGCACGGGTTCCCATTACAACGAGCTGCAACGTGCGAAGGGCTATCGCCGCTACGATGTGGGCGTTGACGCAAATGGCTGTCGTCCGGTGAGCATCGCCCAAATTCGCGAGTTTTTTAAGGGCTGGGAGTGCGTTACTCCTGCTCAGGACAATGAGAATTTGGGCCTGGAACCCCGTGAGTGGGTCCCAGGCCCAAATGACAAGCCAGGTCGTAAATAAAAAGAAGCCTCGCGGTTTACGCAAACACGATCTCGTCGGTCTCGTGGTTCATGGACGTGACAATGGCCAGCGAGTCCAGGTCGTAACCGTCCTCGCGCAGCTCGCGGCCGCCGGGCTGGAAGCCCTTCTCAATCGCGATACCGATGCCCGTGACCTGGGCGCCGGCCTCCTCGCAAATTTCGATGAGGCCGCGCAGGGCGCAACCGTTGGCGAGGAAGTCGTCGATGATGAGCACGCGGTCGCCCTCGTTGAGGTAGCGCTTCGTCACGATGACGTCGAAATCCTTCTGCTTGGTGAAGGAATGGATCTTGGTGCAGTACTGCTCGCCGTCGAGGTTGATGGAGAGCGTCTTCTTGGCGAAGATGACGGGCACGTTGCCGAAGTGGCGGGCAACACAGCATGCAATGCCGATGCCGGACGACTCGATGGTGAGGATCTTGTCGACGGGCTTGCCTGCGAAGTGCTCGGCCCAGGCGGCACCCATGTGGTCGAAGAGCTCCACGTCGCACTGGTGGTTGAGGAAGGCGTCAACCTTCAACACGTTGCCGGCCTTTACCGTACCGTCGCGCCTGATGCGCTCCTCGAGTTCGATCATGCCCACCGCTGTCGTCCTTCCTTCTGAAATGCAACCCGTCGTTTGCGCGCAATGCAACATTTTGCGATTGGCTTACATTACCACGAGTCATGGCATAACCGCGGGTTATGGCATATATTGACGATAGATGTATAATTTTACATGCCGAGTTCTGTGAAGCTCGGCGACGGGTTCGTCAAAGCGTGGCAGCACCGAGGGGTGCCGGCGTGCGGCCCCCTTCCAGATGAAAGGAGACCGTCATGGCAACTGCCTCATGTGTGGGTAGGCGCGTAGTCGCCGCCATTCCCGTCGCGGCCCTTGCACTCCTGCTATTTGCAGCCGGCTATCCGGCCGAGGCGCTGGCCGACACCACGGCGCAGGGCTCGTCCTCGACGCTTGTGAGCGTCAAGGCACCTGGCGCTGAGTCCACCGGTTCGGTCGACCTGGCCTCAACGTCCAACGCCAATGCAACCTCGACCCCTGCCGCCTCCGACGCCTCGGCCAAACAGGCCCAGGTGGGGCAGGACACCTACACCTACGTCCTCAATGGAAGCCAGCAAGCCGTTATCACGGGCTACGAGGGCGCTTCCGCCAAGCTTACGCTTCCCGACAAGCTGAACGGCATCGCTCTGGCCGGCATTGCCGACGAGGCGTTCAAGGGCAACGCCGCCCTCGCCGAGGTCGTGATACCCGACGGCGTGACTTCCATCGGCGCCCGCGCCTTCGAGGGGTGCACCGCGCTTGCGAGCGTGGACATCGCCCCCACGGTGACGAGCATCGCCGAAGACGCCTTCGTGCTTGCCAAGCAGGTCAACGTCACGCAGAAGGACAAGGACGGCAAAGACCAGGTCGTGCAGCAGACGGTGTACGAGGACATCGCCGGCCTCAAGATTCTGGGTGACGCGGAGTCCATCGCCCCCGACTATGCGAGCAGGCACGGCTTCACCTTCGTACAGAACCGCTTCCACACGACGAAGGTCACGCTCAACAACAACTCGCTGCTTCTGCTTAACGGCGTGCAGACTGCGAAGCTCACGGGCACGGTCGAGCCTTCCAACTGCACCGATGACATCGCGTGGTCTACGAGCGACGCCTCTGTCGTGACGGTCGGACAGGACGGCTCGGTCGTCACGGCCGGCCTGGGCACGGCAACGGTGACCCTCACCGCCGGCAAGATGAGCGCCTCCTGCACGGTCGACGTGGTGCAGCCGGTAACACGCATCGACCTCAATAAGGCAAGCGTCTCCATGGAGGCGGGCGACGTCAAGCCGCTGCTCGCAACTGTGCTTCCCAACAACGCCTACAACAAGAACGTCGTGTGGTCTTCCTCCAACCCGGCCGTTGCCAGGGTGGACGAGCGCGGCAACGTCACCGGCGTGGCCCAGGGCTCAACCATGGTGACCTGCGCTGCGGTGGATGGCAGCGGCGTGACGCAGACGGTGAAGGTCGAGGTCGTCTGCAACCAGCACGTGGTGACGAAGGCCACCGACCTTGCCAGCCCGCACGCTTATGCCAACGGCACATGCGATACCTGGGTGTACAGCGATCCTGGTGCTACGGGCCTTGCCGTCACGTTTGACAAGCAGACGTACCTTGAGCGCGGCTACGACTTCGTCGAGGTCTACGGCTCCGACGGCTCTATGGTGGGGCGTTACACCGGCGCCGACCTCGCGGGCGCGACGGTGAAGGTCCCCGGCGACAGCGTGAAGATTCGCCTCGTGAGCGACGCGACCAACGCCGAGTGGGGCTTTGGCGTCACAGGCATCAAGGAATACCAGCCCGACGGTTGGTCGTTCTTCGACGGTGACACGCATTACTACATCGGCGGCTGGCTCCTGCGCGGCGAGTGCTTCGTGGGCGGCGCGTGGCGCTACTTCGAGCCCGAGCTGGGTGCCATGCAAACCGGCCTCGTGACCCTGCCGAGCGGTGTGGTGAAGTACTACGACGAGAACGGCCTGCGTGTCACGGGCTTTGTGCATCTCTCCGACGGCTCTCGCTACTTTGACGCCGACACGGGTGTCATGGCGACTGGTCTTACCTACCTGCCCGACGGCCGCGTCATCTACTGCGGCACGAACGGCGTGCTGCGCAGCGGTACCTTCACCTTCAAGGGCGAGAAGCTGCACTTCAACGACAATGGCGTGCTTGATAACCCTGCTACCACGTCTATCCCGGCCGGTACGATTGCCGAGGAAGACGGCGGCCCCGCTGCTGAGTTCACGCCCGTTGTCGAGCGCAAGGCGCTTCAGGGCGCAGTCGACAGCGCGCAGGGTCTGACCGAGGCCGACTACACGCCCGAGACGTGGGCGGCCATGCAGGGCGCCCTGGCATCTGCCAAGGCAGTGCTTGCCGATGAGACGGCCACCCAGACCATCGTGGACAAGCAGGCCGAGCTGCTTGATGCCGCTATCAAGGCCCTGAAGCCCGCGGCTGCTCCTGTTGTGGTCGACACGATGGGACTTGAGCAAGCCATCGGTTCGGCCGAGGGGCTTGTCGCGGCCGATTACTCGCCCGAGACGTGGGCTGCGATGCAGGCCGCATTGGCATCCGCCAAGGCGGTCCATGCCGACACGAGCGCCACGCAGACCGTGGTGGACAAGCAGACCGAGCTGCTTGAGGCTGCCATTGCGGCCCTCCAGCCGGCGGTTGCCCCCACGGTGGTGGACACGACGGGTCTCAGCCAGGCGATCACTTCTGCCGAGAGCCTGAACGCCGCCGATTACACGCCCGAGAGCTGGGCGGCCATGCAGGGCGCGCTGACGTCTGCCAAGGCGGTCCTGGCCGACAGCAGCGTGACGCAGAGCCTGGCCGACAAGCAGGCCGAGCTGCTTGAGGCTGCCATTGCGGCCCTTCAGCCGGCGGTTGCCCCCGTTGTGGTGGACACCTCCTGGCTTGCGCAGGTCATTGCTTCGGCCGAGGGGCTGGCTGAGGCCGATTACACGCCTGCAAGCTGGGCGCGCCTGAGCGCCACGCTTGCCAGTGCCCGTGCGGTCCTTGCCGACAGCACGGCAAGCCAGACCGTGGTGAACACGCAGGCCGACTTTGCGCAGAAGGCTATCGACGCACTGAAAGGGGCGGCGGCTCCCTCGCCGGAACCATCCCCTGAGCCGGCTCCCGAGCCCACGCCGGAACCGGCTCCTGAACCTGCGCCTGAGCCCGCCCCCGCGGCGGTCGATTTCGCTGAGCTCGACAACGCGCTTGCGTATGTCGACTCGCTGAGTGAGTCCGACTACACGGCCGAGAGCTGGTCGTACCTGCAGTCTGCGGTTGCCGCCGCTCAAGGCGTGCGCGCCGATGCGGCTGCAACTCAGGAAGACGTGAACTACCAGGCCCAGAACGTGTGGGATGCCGTCAACCTGCTGGTGTCGGCGCCGGCTGCCCCTGATCCCGGCGAGGGCGCGGCCGTTGTGGACGAGGCCGCCAGGAAGCAAAAGGCCGCTCAGTACCTCGGCGTGCTCTACCTGAGTGCGCTCTATCAGGCCAACTTGGACGACGGCGAGTACTCCATGGTTGCTTTTAACCAGGACGGCTGGGCAGACCTGCTGTGCGATCCCACGCAGTGGGGTGCCTTTGCCGGCAACATCGTTGCCCAAGCGGCTACGAACAACCAGTTCGCCGAGTTCTTGAAGGACGGCGTGCTCGACAAGGACAATCCGTTCGCGCTCGATATGACCGCGGCATCCGACGGAACGGTGTACGTGCCTTATGCGACCGCCGCTTCCATGATCGCGGGCATGACGGGTGCGCATTGCCCCGACGCGACCTTCGCCTGGGCCTCGCACATGACGCCCAGCGGCGACGGCACGGGTTTTGTGGCATGGCCCACGGCGGACTATCCGCTTGAGGCTACGTTTGCCAACGTTGCTGAGTTCGCTGACGGCACGTTCGGGTATGTCCTCAAGCTTACCTTTAAACTTTCGACTGGTGAGCAATTTGACAAGTACTACCAGGTCATCGCCAGTCCCAGCACGGAAAGTCCCTTCGGTTGGATTCTCACCGACGTCCTGACCGACTCGAGCTTGAGCGGCTATTTCACTGAGTAGTCATACGCTCTAGTTTAGAGTGAGACTTGTTTAAACCCAGGCCCTATGCTTTCGGATATTGAAGGCATGGGGCCTGGCTGGTGTATGGGGGAGGCTCCGCTGGTGGCGAGACGGGGGTTCCGGTGTGGCGGCGTTGCATACGGATGTACCATGCGTGTATCTGAAGGGTGCACCGACAAACCTCTCACCAAGGCCTGCGACTTCAGCTTGCCCGTGAGGTCCGATCTCACCCTCTATGCCAAGCGGGAGGCGACACTGCGATTCCTGCGAATCTCTCCGTTCTCGAGTAGTCTTTCAGCCTTGACTTCGCCTTCCAAACCGCCCGCAATGTCTTTATTCCTATGAATAAAGACAAAGAAATGCTCTAATTCATATGAATAACGACATTCCGCTGACATTTTCCATAGGAAGATTCTATTCTTGATACAGTAGACAAAAGGGGCGGTTCTCTTTTTGCAGACCTGGGTGAGGAAGGGTGCCTTTCTATGCGTAGAAACATTTCCAAGGCTCTTGTTGAATGGAAAGATGCCCCCAATCGCAAGCCCTTGGTCATTACGGGTGTGCGACAGTGCGGGAAAACCTATGCGATGCATGAGTTTGGTACATCGTGCTTTAAAGACGTGGCATACATCAACCTTGAACGAGATTCGCTGGCCGCCTCCGTTTTTGAAATGACGCTTGAACCTGCGAGAATCATTTCCGGCCTGTCGGCTGTCTCCCTTGGCAAGGAGATCGTTGAGGGTGAGACCCTTTTGATCTTGGACGAAATTCAAGCCTGTCCGCGGGCGCTGACTGCTCTCAAGTATTTTTGCGAGGATATGCCGGGCCTTCACGTTGTTTGCGCAGGCTCGCTGCTTGGTGTCGCCCTGACCCATGAGAACATCTCGTTTCCCGTGGGCAAGGTCGATCGGCTCCAAATGTACCCCATGGGCTTTGACGAGTTTCTGTCTGCCACGCGTGGGGACGGCATGGTGGAGATGCTTGCCGGTCTCTTGCCGACCTCGCCTTTGCCGGCCTCTTTTGCAAGCGAGCTTGAGACTGCCTATCGGGACTTTCTCATCGTAGGAGGGATGCCCGAGACGGTTCTGCGCTGGGTGGAGACATCTGACTATGGGCAAGTGGAGGCCGTCCAAGGCCATATTCTTGCTGACTACGAGGCTGATTTTGCCAAGCATGCACCGCTCGGCGACGTGGCAAAAATCAGCTGGATTTGGGCATCGGCACCCAAGCAGCTTGCCAAGGAGAACAACAAGTTCGTGTTCTCGCAGGTCAAGGAAGGCAAGCGCGCCCATGAGCTCGAAGACGCCTTGCAATGGCTTGTGGCTGCCGGGCTCGTTCATAAGACCGAGCTTGTGGACAACGCCGAGCTTCCCTTGAGCTTCAATGCGGACGCTTCGTACTTCAAGGTCTATATGTCCGATGTCGGGCTCCTGCGCAAGATGGCAAACGTTCCCTACAAGGCTCTTTTGAAAGCCGAGCCTGCCTACGCGCGTTTCAGAGGAGCCTTGACTGAAAACTACGTGCACAATGAGATGTTGCTACAGGGGCTCAAGCCCTACTTTTGGCGCTCGGGCAATACTGCCGAGGTCGATTTCGTCTTTGAGCAGGATGGTCGAGTTGTCCCTGTAGAAGTCAAATCGGCAGATAACACCATGGCAAAGAGTTACCGGCTTTTCTGCAAGCGCTACGGTATTAAGAGGGGCTTCAAAGTGTCGCTCAAAAACACCGCTGTCAATGTCGACGACAACGGCTGTGAAACAGTGAGTCTGCCGCTCTATATGGCATGGAGGCTTGCAGGGCTGGCCGTGCGCGAAACGCTTTAACGGGCGTGCTGCAGGGCGGCCGGCGCGGCTGACGGGGTCGGGCTTGAGGTGCTCAAAGCGCGCACAATCCGGCATGCCCTATGCCCGCTGTCCCGCTGGGTTGGGGCCTCAGCGCGCCTCCTGCGAGTGTTATTTGATGAACCCAAAACGGCCCAGGACGTCGGTAAGTATCGGGCTCTCTTGAGAGAATTGCTGCGAGAGCGCTCGTATGGAGCCGCGCGCTTCTTCGATGGTTTCGGGTGGCAGGATGTTGCCCATCAAATCGACCGCGTCAAAGAGGTTGATGTCGTGGACGGGTCCCACCTTTGCGCAATACAGGCGATCGCCGTGAGCGCAGATGTTTCGACACTCCACCAAGGCGCGCAGCGTGAGACGCATGGCATGCGGCGTCAGGACGCTCTTTTCGGGCCTGTGCTGTAGGTGCACAACACGCTTGCATATTTGGTTCTGTTCAGCTCTGGGCAGCAAATTGAAAAAGTACGATACGTTTCCGAACGTCAGCTCGTTTACAAGCACCCATAGGGGCACCTCGCCATATCGCTCCCGGTAGTGCTGGATATAAGGTTTGCACTGTCGCTGCGCAACGGCTTTATACCGCAGCTCCTCGATGAATCTTGGCAAATCGGTGACGAACGCCTTCTGGCCGGGCATGTAATCCTGGCGCGTCGTGTAGTTCTCCATATCGAGGTATGCCGCTGGCTCTGGATGATGCTCGCAGAACGTGTGAGCGCTAACGGATTTCACCCGTGTCTCGCAGCGCAGAAGGTATCCCAGCATGAGCTCGCGCAGTTTTGCGTCGAAGCGGTACAGGGCGTAGATGTCGGAAAACGATGCCCCGTCTATATATCTTTCCTCCGGGGAAGACGAGCTGGCGATGCGGTCGATAAAAGGTGCCTTGTAGCCGTTTATTACGGCATAATAGTTTTCGCCAAGAAGAATATCGCCGTCGGAGGCGCTGACCCGCAGACCTCTTCGGCTGAGGATCTCCAATTGTTCTGGTATGGAGCAGAACGGTTTTGCAGGCATGGTACCTCCAAATGAGAAAGGGCCGCAGTACCTTGCGGCATGCGACCCTTCCCAGTACCGGCCTCCGTGGAGCGTCCGGTCCGTATCATTGACGCAAATGTATCACCTGTCGACGCCCTTGTCTAGAATGGCATGAAAACACTGCCTGTTGAGAGCGGTGCGGTGCCGTTGGGGGAGGCGTGTGGCTGCGCTTTGCACAGAGGCCGATTTGTTGACGACAATTCAGCACATGCCCATCGGCCATTTGCCCAAGCTGCGCACGTTGCCCATATGCGCGAGTGTACAATGCGTGTATCTTAAGTTGCGCTGAAGGTCCCAGGGGGCTTGCGGCGCGAGGAAAGGAGCGATGGTATGGCGTGCAAGGAATGGGCCGCGAAGATCGGGGGAGGTGCCCTTGGCAGGGTCTGGGCCATCGTCGCCGCGTTCGCGCTGCTTCTCGGCCTGGCCGCAATGGCACCCACTTCTGCCCAAGCCGCGTCCTTCAGGGACGTCCCCTCCGGGCAGTGGTACACCTCCTGGGTCGACCAGGCCTCCGACCAGGGCCTCATGTCGGGCTTCACCGACCCGGCCACGGGCAGGCCCACGGGCTACTTCGGCCCCGACGAGCCCCTCACGCGCGCCCAGGTCGCAACGGTGCTGTGGCGCATGGCGGGCGGCCCCTCCTCGGGCCACGCCTCCTTCCCCGACGTGGAGCGCGGCTCCTGGTACGACGCGCCCGTGGCCTGGTGCGTTAAGGCCGGCGTCGTCACCGGCTACACCTCCGGCCCCGACCGCGGATACTTCAGGCCCGACAGGCCGGTCACCCGCCAGGAGCTGGCCACCATGGTGCACCGCTACGCCAAGTACGCCGGCATGGACGTCGCCGACCCCGACCCGAGCGCGTTCAGGTCGACGACCGACTGGCGCACGGTGGACTCCTGGGCCTCGGAGGCCCTCACCTGGACGGCAGCCGCGGGCGTGCTCTCGGGCGTGGACAACCACGACGGGACCTACTCGGTGGTGCCCTTCGGCACCGCCACCCGCGCGATGGCGGCCAAGGTCTTCGTCGTGCTCTCCGGCTCCCCCTCGGCCGCCAAGGCGAGCTACACCGTGACCTTCGACTCCAACGGCGGCTCGGCCGTGAAGGCGCAGACGGTTAAGAACGGCGCCAAGGCGGCGAAGCCCAGCGACCCCGCCAAGGAAGGCTACGAGTTCGCGGGCTGGTATTCCGACAAGTCCCTCACCAAGGCATTCAACTTCCACTCGACCGTGAAGTCAAACCTTACCCTCTATGCCAAGTGGGAGGCGAAGGCTCAGGCCTACGCGATCCTCTACAAGGACGGCCTGCTCTCCCTACAGGCGGGCCCCGACACCGACCCCTCGCACGGCGAGGTCCTCGGCAAGTGGGCGTGGGACGTCTCGTCCCGCCCCTGGTACGACAAGCGCGCCCGCGTGAGGTCCGTCGTCGTGAGGGATGAGATTGCCATCTCCGATGAGTCTCGTATATTCGGTGGCCTTCTGAATTGCAAAAGCATGGACCTTTCGAAGCTTGACGTCAGCCGTGCCACGAGTTTCTGCTCCATGTTCTGGGGTTGCTCGTCCCTGCAGTCCCTCGACGTCTCCCGTTGGGACGTCTCCTCGGCAACGAATCTGTCTTCAATGTTTTACAATTGCTCGTCGCTTCAGTCGCTTGACCTCTCAGACTGGGACGTGTCATGTACAACGACGTTCGGTGGACATACCGCCAGTTCAGACGGTATGTTTTCGGGTTGTTCTGCTTTGAAGTCCCTCGACCTCTCTGATTGGGATGTTTCCTCGGCGAAGGATATGTCCCAATTGTTTTTCGGCTGTTCTGCCCTGGAGTCACTTGACCTCTCTAATTGGGATGTCTCCTCCGCGACAGATTTGTCCAACATGTTTGGGTGTTGCTTCTCTCTGAAGTTCCTCGACCTGTCCAGTTGGGACGTGTCTTCCACTACGGACCTTTCCTGGATGTTTCAAGATTGCGTGTCGCTCATATCTCTAGATCTCTCCAGTTGGGATCTTTCCTCCACAGTCAATCTGAGCTCCATGTTCTCCGGCTGCTCGTCCCTGCAGTCCCTCGACGTCTCCGGCTGGGATGTCTCCAGCGTCTCGGACTTTTCCAACATGTTCTTTGACTGCTCGGCACTGAATACGGTGACCTTCGGTGCCGGGTGTGGCCCTCTTGTTGGCAAACTTCCCTCCGGCCCCTGGTATGACGCCGAGGGCAAAGGGTATGACCGTCCGCCTGCGGGTGTTGCGGGGACGTTTACCAAGACGAAGCCGGCGATGCTGGCGCTTACGGCTGACGGTGTGTCGGACGCCGATGCCTTGCTGCCTGCCCAGGTCGTCGAGGGGGAGCAGGACGGCCAGCGCTACGTCGTTGTGCCCGAGGGCGCGCCCTTCGAATGCGGCCTCGAGTACCCCGAGCTCGCCGGGCGCTACGTGGGGCCGGGCGTTTATGTCACGGGGTACGTGGGGGATGCCGACTCGGTCACCGTGCCGCTTGAAATTGACGGTGCGCCTGTGGTGTCGGTGAACCTCTCGTGGAACGACTCCGACCGTGCCGACATGATGAGGCTCTCCTTCGTCTCGTTCGAGCGTGCGGAGGGCAAGGTTTCTTCGCTTGCGCAGCTCGACGTGTCGGGCAACGTGCTCTCCTCGCTCGACATTGAGGGCCTTGGCGCCCTCGTGCGCCTGAACTGCGAGGGCAACCCCATCGCCGACCTTGTGGCCCTCCAGGCCTGGGCCGCGCAGGACGGCCACGAGGCGAAGCTGCCGCAGGTACAGGATGCCGCGGCCGCCGAGCCTGACGACGTTGCAGCTCCCTCTGATTCGCAGGAGCCCACTTCTCCCGACATCCCGGCGGAGCCTGCAAGCCCTGAGGCTCCCTCGACGGAGCCAGGGGAGCCTTCCGTCCCAGCTACTCCCATCGAGCCCGAGCAACCCGGCAGCTCCGATGTGTCCGGCGAGCCTGACCAATCCGGCGACGACTCCGTCGGCTCCGGTATGGGCGAGTCCGATGAGCAGGAAGAACCCGCGGACACTGCGGGGCTTGGCGAAGCCGGGCAAGACGGCGACGCCTCCACTGCTGAAGAGCAAGCCAGTACGGCCGAGCTTGCCGAGCCAGGGGAGGAGCCTTTCGCTCTCGCAGCCTAGCGCCTGGCAGCTTGGCAGATAGATGCTCACGAAGTGGGCGGGGTGCCTTCGTCAAAAGGTGCCCTGCCCGCTTTTTGTATGCACATTCGACGCAGGGCCCGTATCCTGCCGTTCCATGCGCGCAAGAGGCCGGCAACAACCATCGAGCCCAGGCCCATCTCTCTGCCCATGCTCATGCGAAAGGCCCTCATCGGACTACGTTCAATGGATGGGTTGAGCGGGGCATCGGTTTTTGCCAGCGCAGTACATGCGGTATACTGCCAGGATGCGTAGACCGCAATGGCCAGCGAACCTGGAGGCCAAGAACATGACGACGATAGAAAACGGCACGCCATCAATGCTGGCACTCCAGCCCGTTGCATCCGGCATCTGGGCTGCTCCCGGCGCCCGCATTATCGACCGAACGGGTCGCAGGATGCTCCCCATCGGCCGTGATGGATTTGTTCCTGCGGTGCAGGAATCCGTTGTGGTCGACAAAACCATGCTCATCGCCGACGTGCTCGATTCGGGTTACACCGTGACGCTTTTTTGCCGTCCGCGCCGCTTTGGCAAAACGCTCAACATGACAATGATGCGTGCCTTCTTCGAGCTGCCGCCCGAGACCGATCCCAACGCCTGCGATCTCGCCCCGCTTTTTGAAGGTACCGAAGTGTGGGAGGCAGACGGCGGCAGGTACCGCGAACACCAGGGGGCGTATCCCGTGGTGCATATCAGCTTCAACACCGTAAAGAAGCAAGCTTGGGAAGCCTCCTATGGTGCAATCAAGGGAATCATTACAGCGGAATATGCTCGCCATGCCTACCTTGAATCTTCATCGGCTTTGCTGGAGCCTGATGCTGCTCTCTTTCGCCGTATTGTTGCAGGCACCGCAACAGACGCCGAGTGGGCGGCTTCCCTCGAGTCACTCTGTCGCATGCTGCGCGCCCATCACAACAAGAGCGTTGTTTTGCTCGTGGATGAATGCGACGCGCCTGTTATGGCCGGTTATACGAACGGCTATTACGATGAGGCTGTAGACTTTTTCAAGGGGTGGCTTACTGGCGCGCTCAAAGACGGCGGCGCGGCGCTGGCCTTTGCCTGCCTCACGGGCGTGCAGCGCATTTCAAAGGAATCCATCTTCTCTGACCTCAACAACATCACGGTAAATACCACGCTGTCGTCTGAATTTGACGAGCGATATGGTTTTACCGACGCCGAAGTCGCGGTGCTTGCGGCGTACCTTGGTCACGCCGATTGCATGACCGAGGCTCGAGAGTGGTATGACGGCTACCGCTTCGGCAAAACCGACGTCTACAACCCTTGGAGTGTGCTCAATTACTTCAAGCAGGACTGTGCCCCGGGTGTGTATTGGCTCAATACATCGAGCAATTCAGTCGTTGGATCCGCTGTTCGTGCCGCGGATGCAAGGACTCTCGCCGACTTGTATGCCCTGACCCGTCCTGGCGGTACGGTGTTCGAGCCGCTTGATCTTGGCGTTGTCTTCCCGGATGTTGGCGTGCGTTCTGATGCAATCTGGTCGATGCTGTACCTCGCGGGTTATCTCACAACTAATGACGTCATGGTACCCGATGACCCCTGGTACGAGCGGACTTTGCGCATTCCAAACCGCGAGATACGCCGGCTGTTTGAGGAAGCGCTTTCTCAGCATGTGGCCTGCGTTTGCCAGACGAAGTAGCTGTCAGCTGGGATTACGGGTGGTGCTTCATGTGACCGGTATCATGCCGAGCTGCTTGTAACCATTCCCTGCTCTTTGCCTTGGCGTGGGGCGCGAACGTATGCGGGCGGTGTTTTGTCCGTTACACTTCCACCGATGGTAACGATTTCGGAGGACGTATGAAGCTGAAAGAAGTGAAGGGGCCGGAGAAGCCGGGAAAGAAGAAGGCGCCGGGTACGAGGGCCGACCGCGCCAACGAGCACGCGGTGATGCGCCAGAAGAACCGCCATGCCGAGCGTGACTACTTCGGCCGCGTCATTCCCGAGCCGGGTTCGCAGCGCTCCGACCTCACGCCCGCTGCCGCCAAGCGCATCCAGGACGGCACCGTACGCCTTGACGCCTACCTGGTTGGTCGCGGTTTTGCACCCTCGCGCGATAAGGCGAAGGCCCTCATTGACCAGGGCCTTGTGTATGTGGAAGGCTCCAACCGCGTGAAGGCAAGCTTGGCCGTGGGCCCCGGCACGCAGATCGAGGTCCGCGAGCCTGAGGCGTAAAGACGCACGCGCTACGTTTCGCCTCTCATGAAGGCGCCGCTGATGAACGTTGCTTTTTAAACACTGCGTCCACCTCAGCGCCGCTTGGTTGGACACTGGGCGTCATTTGGCCCCTGTGATCTACTGTGAGCGCCGTGAGCTGCTGTGGCCCATGCAAAAAGCCCTCTCATGAGCGTCGTAAGCGTACAACAAGGTCCCCATCCCGCTGTGAACTGCCGGGATGGGGACCTCATTCGTTCGTAGGGGCGACTAACGCGCCTATGTCTACTTCTCTTCGTCCTTCTTGTTGTCGACGAACTCGGCCTTTACATCTTCGACCTCGTCGGCAACCTTTTCGGCGGCTTTCTTTGCGGCTTCGCTTGCCTCCGCATTGGCGGCCTCCACGCGCTCCTTGGCCTCGTCGACAATCTCTTTGGCCTTGTCGGCCACGCCGGAAACGACGCCTTGAACGCCTGCGACGGCCGCGCGTGCCGTGGTGCCAATGAAGGCCGCCGCGCTCTTGGCCACGGCACCCAGCTCATCCGACTCAACCTTGCCGTTGCCGTCGGCATCAAAGGCCTGCTTGATTTCGTCGGCAAACGAGCCAGCTGCAACAACGGTCTTGTCGATGCGCGCACCCAAACCGCCGAGTACTTCCTGGGCGGTCAGCTTGCCGTTACCGTCGGCGTCGAGGACGTCCTTGGCCTGCATGACGGTGTCCATGGCGGCATCGATGGCCTCTTTTGCACCACCTGCAATTTCTTCGGCGGCGCCCTTCATTCCGCCTGCCATGCCTTCGGCGACGTCCTTGGTGCCGACTGCCATCACTTCGGCCATGTCCTTGGCCTTGTCAGCCGCATCTTCAGCGATGTCCTTGGCCTTGTCGGCCATCTCTTCAGCAGCGTCCTTCGCCTTATCCATGGTGGTATCGAGGGTCTCTTTGACGTCCATGATTCCTCCTCTTGTTGCGTACTGCCTTGCCGGCAGTATAGAAGCCTTGCTTTGCCAATACGATACCCACGAGCCTTTTCGGTCATTCGGGAGCAAAAAAATTTGGCAAAGCTGACGCTTGCGCATGCAGCGCATCAGAGGAGGGCGGGGAAGGGTCGTGATTTTTCGGTGCCAAGCGCACAAACAGTCTTACCTTGTTTAGCTCGCGTTTCCCGCGCGACGCCAGCGTGTTGCCGCGCGCTCACATGCGTCGAAGAGGATGTACAGGCCGCAGCCCAAGGCCGCCAGCGCGATGATGCCGGCAAACATCCGGGGGTAGTTCACCATGGCCCAGGAGTTCATGATGAAGTAGCCCAGGCCCGTGGAGCCGGCGATGGACTCGGAGAAGAAGAGCACGGCAATGGCCACGGCGCACGACACGCGTAGCGTGGTGAAGAGTTCGGGCAGCGTGGCGGGCAGCACCACATAGCGCCACACCTGTGCACGCGACGCCCCCAAGGAGCGCACCGAGAGCAGCGTGGCTGCAGGAATCGCCGCGGCGGCGTCGCGCATGACCATGACCACCTGGAAGAACACTGTGATGGTGACAAGTGCGATCTTAGGTGCGCCGCCCAGGCCGAAAAGTACCAGCAGAATGGGCAGCAGCACAATCTTGGGCAGGGGATAGAGCAGGTAGAGCACGGGGGAGAAGAGTGCGCCGACCTTTTGCGAACGGCCCAGGAAGAGCCCCACGGGTACTCCGAGCACGCATCCCAGGGCAAGCGAGACGACAAGGCGTCCTAGGCTCGTGAGGAAGTCGGGCCACAGGGTGGCCGCGTATCGCGCGAAAACGCTCACGGTCTCGATAGGGCCCGGCAGTGCCGGTGTGTGGAGCGCGAGCGCGGTAATCTGCCAGCCTGCCAGCACGAATGCGACGGCGAACACATAGCACAGCGCGGTTTTCACAGAATGCTTCATCGGGCGCCTCCCGCCAGGGCCTCGCGCACCTCGTTGCACTTGGCAAAGAACTCCTGCGTCGTGCGGTATTCAGGCGTTCCCATGCCAGGGTTTTCCACCTGGGCCACGATACGGCCGGGTCGGGGCGCCATCAACACGATACGCTGGCCCAGCAGCACCGCCTCCTCGATGGAGTGCGTTACCAGCAGCTGCCCATAGCCGCCCTCGTTCCACAGGCGCAGGAGCATGAGCTGCATGTCTTCGCGCAGAAGGGCGTCGAGCGCCGAGAGGGGCTCGTCCATGAGCAAGAGGTCTGCCTGCATGGCGACGGCGCGGGCAAGCGCTAGGCGCTGCTGCATGCCACCCGAAAGTTCGCTGGGCCAGGCCTTCTCGAAGCCGGCGAGACCTACGCGCTCAAGAGCCTCGAGCGTGCGGCGACGTCGCTCTTCTTTCTCTACACCGCGCACACTGAGGCCCAGCTCGGCGTTTTTGTATACGCTCATCCAGGGCAGCAGGCCGTAGTCTTGCAGGATGAGGGCGCAGTCGCCGCGCGGGCCCGCGATGCGCTCACCATGGGCGAGGACCTCGCCTTCCGTGGGCCGTGCGAGTCCCGACGCCAGACGCAGCGTCGTGGACTTGCCACAGCCCGAAGGGCCGATGATGCACACGGCCTCGCCTGTCTCAATGCTCAGCGACAGGTGGTCGAGCGCCTTGAGCGTATCGACATCGCGGCCCGGGGTCGGGTATTCGACGGTGACGTCCCTCAGTTGCAGTAGCATGGTGTGCCTGTGCCCCTCAGCCGAAGGCTAGTTCTTGGAGAACGTGCCGTTGTCGGCGTCGTAGGTGAGGGCCGCGTCGAGGTAACCCTTCTCGAGCATCCAGTCGAGCACGTCGCCCACCATCTGCTGCGTGGGCAGCTGGGCCGTGGGGTAGGTGCTGATGGGATAGGTGTCGGCGATGTCCTCGGCAAGGGATGCCTGCTCAACCAGGAGCGCGCGGTAATCCTCGGGGGTCTTGTTGATGAGGCTGGCCGCCTCGTCCCACACACCCTGCAGCGCCTCGAGGGCCGCCTTGCCGCCTTCGGCCTCAAGCCAGGCCTCGCGCACAATCATGACCGATTGGGAGATGTTGTCGCCCGTGGTGTCGTCGGCCACGCAACGGAAACCCTTGGACTCGCCCAGGGCAAGCAAAGAGGCAGGCAGGGCGGCTGCGGGCACCTGGCCGGAAGCCATGGCCTCGAAGCGCACGGGAATCTTCTGCAGCTCGGCCTTCACCACCTGGTCGGCGGGGATGCCGGCCTGGGCCATGAGCTTGTCCATGACGTATTCGAGGATGGTGTTGGAGCCCACGCCGATCTCGCGGCCGGCAAGGTCGGCAAGCGAGGTGATGCTCTCGTCGGCCGTCATGATGCCGAAGCGACCCTGGCTGGCCTCGGTGCCCAGGCAGATCCAGCAGATGCGCACGTCGGTGCCGGAGGCAAAGAGGCTGGCAGTCACCATGGGGTCGGTCATGGCGACGTCGACCTCGCCGCTCGACACAGCGGCGATGAGTTCGGTGGCCGACTGGAACGTGTGGATGTTGCAAGCGATGCCGGCCTTCTCGAACAGGCCCTCGGACTCGGCGACCCACATGGGCAGGATGTCCTCGGTGGGCAGGGTGCCGAGGTTGATCTTGGCAGGGGAAGCGTTCGTCTCGCCTGCTTTGTCGGTGCTGCCGTCAGCGATTTCCTGGGTGGAGGTGCAGCCAGTGAGCGCGAGCGGGAGCGCTGCGCAGAGGGCGATGAAGCCGGCGCGGGAGATGTTCATGCGATGCGTCCAATCAATAATCGAGAGATGAGCGTACGTATACATGCCGCACTCCACCATAGCAAATAACGCTTTTGCATGGCACCCTAGCGTTGCGCAAGGTGTTGACCTTGTGGCGGCCCCTTGTGTTATGCCGTGGGGGATACCGCTGCACCGTGTCTGCCTGATATGTTGATACGGAACAGAAATATATAAGGCATGCAATGCGGCGTGCCCGGGGGAGGACAAGACCATGCTGGAAGTGTCTTGCGTTGTTGTGGGGCCCATCAAAACGAATTGCTGGATCGTGAGCGACCCTGACACGGCGCATTGCCTTGTCATCGACCCGGGCGATCGTGCCGAGCGCATCCTTGAGGCCCTGAGCGGCAAGACAGTCGACGGTATCGTGCTTACGCACCGCCACGACGACCACAAGGGCGCGCTTCCCGGCGTGGTTGAGGCCACGAACGCCCCCGTCATGGCCCACGAGCTTGACGCCCTGCGCGTCTACGAGGAGATTCGTCGCGGCTATGCCTCGCCAGCCTCCATCATCTCCATGGACGAGGCCCTGAATGCCGGCCGCACGGTGGACCGCGCCCTCAAGGAGGGCGACGAGGTCGTGCTCGGCAGCCATACGTTCCGCGTCATTCATACGCCTGGCCACAGCGAAGGGTCCATGTGCCTGTACTGCGAGGCGGAGAAGCTCCTGTTCACGGGCGATACGCTTTTTGCCCGAGGCAGCTATGGCCGCACCGACTTCGAGGGCGGTTCCTGGCCTGCGATGCTCAACACGCTCGAGCACAAGTTCGTCGGCATCCCCGATGACGTTGCCATATTCCCTGGACATGGTGGAACCTCTCTGCTCGGCGACGAGCGTGAGGCCAACTCCTTCTTGAAGTAGGCGGTTCACGATGGGCGAAAAGCGCACTCATGTGTCAAGCGTCTCCCAGCCTGATGCCCCGGGCGTTTCGCTGGTGCAACCTCGCGAGTATGTTCTTGTCGCGCCTGGTGAGTCCGGCTGTGGCACTCGTGCGGCCAATCTGGCAATCGCCGAGCCCTGGGCGTCGCTTCCGCATTTCGTGTGCGGTGCCCCAGTGCCCGAATACGAGTGCGCGACGAGGCCCTCAAGCAGGGGTATCGTCATGAATCCCGATGGCACGCTTCTGCTGGCCACGACCGACGAGCTTCACGAGTTCGTGTTTTCCGGCGGCGAGATCGAGCACGGCGAGACTGACCTCGCGGCGCTTGTGCGCGAGGTGGAGGAGGAGACCGGCTGGCTCGTTGACGAGGCCACGGCGCGACCCATCCTGTCCATCGATGACTACCACACGCGTGACGCCATGCGCTTGAGCATGCGCCAGGTCAACCGCTATTTCGTGTGCCAGGCGCGCCCGGGTGGTTCCATGCACCTCGACAAGTACGAGGCGGCCGCGGGCTTGCATGCGGTTGCCTGCAGCCTGGAGGACGCGATCGCCGCAAACGAGGCCATCCTGGCTCAGCGGCGCTACTTCTGGGTGGAGCGCGATACCTTCGTGCTCAAGCTCATCCGTGACCGGCGCGAGGAATTCGGCTTCTAGCTGCGGCGCAGCGTGCCGAGCAGCTCCACGAGGTCGTGCGGCGGCTCGGCGGTGAGGTGAATTTCGGTGCCCGTCACCGGCTGCATGAGGTCGAGCTTCCAGGAATGGAGCGCAGGACGGCCCAAAAGTTCCGCGGAGCCGCCGTAAAGTACATCTCCCACCAGGGGATTTCCCAGGTGTGCCATATGCACGCGAATCTGGTGCGTGCGTCCCGTCTCCAAAGCCAGGCGCACGAGTGCGGCGGTCGGTGCGCTGCCGCCGTTGCTTCCAAGTTGCTCGAGCACCTCGTAGTGCGTCACGGCCTTCTTGCCGCCCTCCATCACCGCAAACGAGCTCACGGGAGCCGCCGTCGCGCGGCCGATGGGGGCGTTGATCATGCCATGCGTAGGCTCTGGCACCCCGTGGCACACCGCGAGATATTCACGCTGGAAACTGCCTGTGTGCATTTGCGATATGAGGCGCTCCTGCACATGGCCGTTTTTGGCGAAAACCACCAGGCCGCTTGTGCCGATATCAAGGCGGTTTACCGCGTGCAGGTCGATTGCCTGGCGCTTGTCCATGAGATAGCCCACCACGTAGTTGCCCAGCGTGTGGGTCCAATGCGAGGGGCACGGATGCACCACGGCGCCTGCGGGCTTGTTGACCACAAGTAGGTCCTCGTCTTCGTAGGCTATGTCGAGCGGGCCCTCTTCGGGAGCGACGCTGGGCTCATGGGGCTCGAGCCAGTCATCCACCACGATGCCCATGACCTGGCCGGGCGCCACAGGCACGTCGCAACGAGAAAGGGCGCCGTCCAAGTGAACGGCGCCCTCAACATACTTCGCATGTCTGAGATACCGCTCGCTGATGTGCAACCGTGCCTGAAGCAGGTGCCCCACGGTACGTCCTGCATCGGTGAGCTTGGCGGTATACTCAATCTCTCTCACGCGAACCTACTTCTCCTCAGCCGGCTCTTCCTTTGCGGTGCGGGCAAGGATGTTAGCGTAAATGGCGCCGGAGATGTTATGCCACACGCTGAAAACCGTACCAGGAACAGCGGCCAGCGGCATGGTGGCAAAGTGCACGGTGGCAAGCGAGGTGGCAAGGCCGGAGTTCTGCATGCCGACCTCGATGGACAGCGTGCGCATCTGGTCACGGCTGAGGCCAAGGACCTTGCCGACGCCATAGCCCAGAGCGTAGCCGCAGAGGTTGTGCAGCATGACGACGATGACGATGAGCCAGCCCACAGTCATGATCTTGGCGGCGTTGGCGGCCACGACAGCCATGATGATGAGGCAAATGGCGATGACGGAGACGAGCGGCAGGACCTTAGAGCAAGCCTGGGCGAACTTCTCGAAGAAGTGGTTGATCACGAAGCCCAGGACGATAGGCACGAGCACGACCTGCACGATGGACATGAGCATGCTGACGTAGCTCACATTGATGGTCGCACCGCCGAGCAGCAGCACCAGTGCCGGGGTGACGATAGGAGCGAGGATGGTGGTGCATGCCGTCATGCCCACAGACAGAGCCACGTCGCCCTTGGCCAGGTAGGTCATAACGTTGGAGCTCGTGCCGCCGGGGCAGGAGCCCACGAGGATCACGCCCACGGCAAGCGCGGGGTCGAGGTTGAAGATCTTCACGAGCAGGAATGCCAGGAGCGGCATGATGATGAACTGTGACAGGATGCCGGTAATGACAGCCTTGGGCTTAGTGAAGACGACCTTGAAGTCGGAGAGCTTGAGCGTCATGCCCATGCCGAACATGACGATGCCCAGCAGCGTGTTGACGTAGCTGGTCTTGATGACGCCCTTGACAGGGTCAGGAAAGACAAGCGCGATAATGGCGACAAGAAGGGCGATAACCGCCATATACTTTCCTGCCCAGCCGCTTATCTTTTCGAGCGTTTTCATAATGTACCCCACAATCACCGTTTACCTGTCAGATACGCTCGTTGACCCTTTGACCAGCGAGTGGCGGTCAGTATAGGACTCTAACTTTCAGCTTCATGCGTAACTCTATTTCTTCACGTTTGCGGTGAGAGTGGGGCGTATCGCTTTGTGTGCGTCGGGAGTAACACTTGACCAATAAAAAGTAACACTCTATGCTACCTGCCATGATAAACGTCACCAATGGCCTATGGGAAACGCGGGGTAGAGCGTGGGCAAATTCATAGCAAAGCGCCTGCTACAGCTTGTTCCCATCCTTGTCGGCATCACGTTTTTGTCGTTCGCGCTCATGCAACTGGCCGGCGGCGACTACGTGACCACCATGCTCGAAAACACCGGCGTCGCGGTCACGCAGGAGGTCATCGACGCGCGCAAGGCCGAGCTTGGCTTGGACCGCCCGTTCATCGAACAGTATCTTTCCTGGCTCGTAGGGCTCTTGCATGGCGACATGGGCACGAGCTTCGTGAGCGGCAAGGACGTATTCGCCACGTTTGTGCAGCATCTGCCTGCCACGCTTTTGCTTACGCTAAGCTCCGTTGTCGCGACGCTCGTTATTTCCGTGCCGCTGGGGGTGTATTCCGCCACCCATCACAACAAGGCGGCCGACTACATCGTGCGCGTCACGTGCTTTGTGGGCAACTCACTGCCGAACTTTTTTGTTGCGCTGCTTCTTATATATGTGTTCGCCCTGGTGCTGGGGTGGCTGCCGGTCATCTCTCCCATGCCCACGCTGGGCGCCTCGGGCGTGGACCTCACGGGGCTCGTGCTTCCCACGGCGACGTTGGCCATCGCGATGGTGTCGAAGTACACGCGCCAAATTCGTGCCGCCGTGCTCGAGGAGCTGGGCAAGCCCTATGTTGCCGCCGCACGCTCGCGCGGCGTGGCCGGGCGTACCGTGCTCTTTAAGAGCGTGCTCAAGAGCTGCATGCTTCTCATCGTGACGCTGCTGGCGCTCTCCATCGGCGACCTTCTGGGCGGCACGGCCATCGTCGAGACCATCTTCATGTGGGACGGCGTGGGCAAGCTCGCCGTCGATTCCATCACCATGCGCGACTATCCCATGATTCAGGCCTACGTCGTGTGGATGGCCATCATCTACGTCCTGGTCAACCTTGTGAGCGACATCCTGTATCGCGCGCTTGACCCGCGTGTCGCGCAGCAGGAGGTGAAGGCATGAGCCGTCCCTCCAGTGCCACTGCGCGTAAGCTGGTGGTCTTTGCCGCGCTCGCGGTGCTGCTCGTGCTCGCCGCTCTCTTTGCCGAGCATCTCTGCCCCTACGACCCCTATGCGCAGAACCTGCGCGAGGCCCTGCAGGCTCCGAGCGGGGCGCACCTTCTGGGTACCGACCGCTATGGGCGCGACATGCTTTCGCGTGTCATCATGGGAGGGCAGTCCTCCATCGCTTCCACGCTTGTGTGCGTTGCGGTGGTCACAGTGATTGGCACGGCCGTGGGGGTGATTTCCGGTTGGCGGGCAGGTGCGCTCGACGCACTGCTCATGCGCACCTCCGACGTGTTCCTGGCGTTTCCGGGTCTTGTGTTTGCCCTGGCAGTTGCCGGTGTTCTTGGTGGAGGCATCCAAAACGCGGTCATCGCCCTGTGTGCCATTGGTTGGCCGAAGTTTGCGCGCATTGCTCGTTCGCAGACGCTTGCTGTGCGCGACGCCTCTTTCATTCAGGCGGCTCGCATGCAGGGCACGAAGGGTCTTGCGCTCATCGTGCGGCATGTGTTGCCCAACATCGCCGGTCCCATCGTGGTGTGTGCGGTGCTCGACATCGGCACGATGATGATGGAGCTTGCGGGTCTTTCGTACCTGGGCCTGGGCGCCCAGCCACCCATGGCGGAGTGGGGCTCGATGATGAGCGACGGGCGCAGCATGCTGCAGACGGCCCCCTGGTGTGTGCTTGCGCCGGGCCTGGCAATCTTTGTGACGGTTCTCGTGTTCAACCTGCTGGGTGACACGCTCCGCGACTATCTCGACCCCAAGAAGAAAGGAAGCGCATCATGACGCATGCAAGCAAGGGTTTGTCCCGCAGGGGGTTCGTTGGCCTGTCGGCTGGCGCGGGCGTCGCTGCGC
This sequence comes from uncultured Coriobacteriales bacterium, assembly GCA_902464015.1. Lineage (GTDB taxonomy): Bacteria > Actinomycetota > Coriobacteriia > Coriobacteriales > UMGS124 > UMGS124. Next base: position 24,791 of record CABQHM010000005.1, read on the forward strand.
TCATCGGGCAGTCTGTGTTTGGGGTCGAGGCACCTCATAGCGCTCTGGCCGATGGCGCGACGTTCACGTACGGCACCACCGGTTACGGCCCCGAGATGGACGATGCGGGGCTCAACCCCCATGCCAACTATTCCGGTTGGAGCTGCGTGCGCTACGGCGTGGGCGAGACGCTCTTCAAGTTCTCCGATTCGATGGAGCCCGAGAGCTGGCTTGCCGAGTCCTACGAGTTCACGGACGACACCACGGTCGTCATCAAGCTGCGCGAGGGCGTGCGTTTCTCCAGCGGTCGCGACATGGACGCGCAGGCCGTGAAAGAGTGCCTCGACGACCTGCTCGCTGTGCACGACAGGGCCCCGCTCGACCTTGAGATCGATACCATCGAGGCCGACGGCATGACGCTCACCATCACCACGAAGCGCCCTAAGCCCGCGCTTATCAACTACCTGTGCGACCCGTACGGCGCCATCATCGACATGCAGGCGGGCGTTTCCGCAGACAACAACGTCGCAGGCACCGGCCCCTTTGTCGCCACGTCGGTGAGCGACACCGAGATTGCGCTCGTGGCAAACGCCGACTATTGGGGAGGCGCCCCGTCGCTGGGCAACGTTTCTGTGCGATCCATCACCGACGGCGACACGCTCACCATGGCGCTGCAGGCCGGCCAGATCGACGCTTCCTATGGTCTTCCGTACGCGAGCTATGCGCTGTTTGAGAACCCCTCGTTCAACATCGAGAGCTGCGAGACAAGTCGCGTCTTCTTTGCGCAGGCAAACTACGCCTCACCCGTGGTGAGCGACCCTGCCGTGCGTCATGCGCTTGCCCTGGGTATCGACAAGGAGGGCTTTGTCGAGGTCCTGCTCAACGGTCGTGGAGCCCCCGCGGTGGGCGCCTTCCCGAGCAACTTCGCTTTTGGCAATGACACGGTGAGCGCCCCCGGCTACGACCCCGAGGGGGCGAAGCGGGTGCTGGAGGAGGCCGGCTGGGTCGACTCCGACGGTGACGGCGTGCGCGAGAAGGACGGCCAGCGCCTGCACATCGTGTGGCTCACCTATCCGGGCAGGCAGGAGCTGCCGCTGCTCGCCGAGTCCGTCCAATTCTCCCTGGGCGAGATCGGTTTTGAGGTGGAGGTCAACTGCACGGCCAACCACACGAGCATCCGCACCGACACCTCTGCCTGGGATGTGTATGCAAGCGCTCTTGTTACGGCGCCGACGGGCGACCCGGAATACTTCTTCTCCGCCACCTGTGTGACGGGCGCCCCCAAGAACTTCGGCGGATATTCCAACCCCGACCTGGACGCCTTGGCCGAGCAGCTCTCCGAGGAGTTCGACACGGGCAAACGTGCCGAGCTTGCCACGCAGATGCAGCAGGTGATTCTTGACGACGACGCTTATTTGTTCGCCTCGCACCTCACCATGGGCATTGTCTCGCGCGCCGGCGTGAGCGGCATCGCCCCGCATCCGTGCGACTACTACGAGGTCACAGCCGACCTCGCGCTGGCGTAAGGGAGGGGCGGCATCGTGTGTGAGGCGCCCGGCTCGCCGCTGGTGAAGAACAAGGAGATAGCATCGGGGCACCAGGGCGCCGTGCTTGCCTATGACGGCGTGGGTATCGCATGCGGCGACCGCATGGTCGTTGAGGGCGCGAGCTTCTCCGTGGGGGCCGGGCGCATCGTGGGTCTTGTGGGCGAGTCGGGCAGCGGCAAGACCACCCTGCTCAAGGCTGCCATGGGCCTTCTCGACGAGGGTATGCGGGTGCAGGTTGGGCGCGTGCTCTACCAGGGAGAAGACGTGGCGAGCATGAGCGCGCCGCGCTTGCGTGAGTTGCGGGGCAAGGAGATGGCGACCGTCTTCCAAGACAGTGCCGCCACCTTCTGCCCCGTGCGTCGCTTAAACGTGCAGGTATGGGAGGCGGTGCGCCCCCATGTGCGTATGAGCAGGCAGGAGTGCGAGGCCCTGTTTTGCGAGACGCTTGAGAGCCTGGGGATTCATGAGCCGGCAAAGGTGGCGCGTGCATATCCGCATGAGCTTTCGGGCGGCATGGCGCAGCGCGTGGGCATCGCAGTGGCGCTCATGCTGAAACCCAGGCTCCTTCTTGCGGACGAGCCCACGAGCGCCCTCGATGTGACAACGCAAGCCCAGGTGGTGGATGTCCTGCGCGACGTGCATGCGCGCCTGAGGTGCGCCATCCTACTTGTCACGCACAACTTTAGGCTGGTAGAGGCCTTGTGCGACGACGTTGTGGTGCTGCGACGGGGGCGCGTTGTGGAGCAGGGCCCCGTTGCGCGTATCCTCGCTGACCCCGCGGATGCATATACGCGTGCCCTTGTTGCCGCCGCACCGCGCCTGAGGAGGGGATAGGGATGCCTGACGTATGTTCCTCCACCAAGCCGGTGGTGTCGCTGCGCAACCTGAGCCTCTCGTATGGCCATGGCAAGGATGTGCGCGAGGTCGTGCACGGTGTCTCGCTTGACGTGTTGCCTGGCGAGGTGCTGGGACTTGTGGGCGAGTCCGGTTGCGGCAAGTCGACGATCGCCAAATGCGTGGCTGGGTTCCTGAAGCCCTCCGCAGGTGACCTTGTGGTTTGCGAGGGCGCCGCTGAACCCGCGCGTGGTCCCCACAAGGTGCAGATGGTGTTCCAGGACCCGTCTTCCTCGTTTGACCCGAGGCGTACGCTCGGCCAGTCGGTCACCGAGGGGCGGCGCAACGCCGGCACCCCGAAGGGCGAGGCGCTTGAGCAGGCAGGCGAGCTGTTCGAGCGATGCGGCCTTGCACGTGAGCTGCTTGGACGCTATCCCCATCAGGTGAGCGGTGGGCAGTGCCAGCGTGCGGCTATCGCCCGCGCATTGGCGGCCCGTCCCGCCCTTCTCGTTGCCGACGAGGCCACGAGCGCACTCGACGTCACGGTGCAGGCACAGGTGGTGGCCCTGTTGCGCGAGCTCAACGCCGAATTTGGCATGGCGGTGCTGTTCATCTGCCATGACCTCGCCCTCGTCCAGGACTTTTGCGACCGCGTGGCCGTGATGCACGGGGGCCGCATCGTGGAAGTCGGTCCCACCGAGCAGGTCCTTTCCAGCCCGTCCGACCCTTATACAGCGAGTCTCATTGCCTCTGCGCTGTAGAGCTGAGACAATCGCGCTTCAGGGAAGAACCCATCCTTGCAGCTTGGGCTCACCGTATTTGCGTCGCAGGGAGACCGCCCGACCCTTTCTCCTCGCACAAAAAGAAGCCTCGCCCGCTGGCCGTGAAGCTGGCGGGCGAGGCTTCTTCGTCGAAGCGCGGTATGAGGGGCATGCCTTACGCAGCCTTGCGCGCTTCCTTCCTGTTCTCGAGGTTGTTTACCACAACGGCGGCGCTGGCGTCGCCGGTGATGTTGACCGTGGTGCGACCCATGTCGAAGATGCGGTCGATGCCGGCGACGAGCGCGATGCCGTCGACAGGCAGGCCCACGGAGGCGAGGACCATGGCGAGCATGATCATGCCGGCACCGGGTACGCCGGCGGTGCCGATGGAGGCAAGCGTGGCGGTGAGCACCACGGTGGCCATTTGGCCGAAGTCAAGGTTGATGCCATAGCACGCAGCGATGAACATGGTGCAAACACCCTGGTAGATGGCGGTACCATCCATGTTGATGGTGGCGCCGAGCGGCAGCACGAAGGAGTAGATCTCATCCTTCACGCCCATCTTCTTGTTGCACTCCATGTTGATGGGCAGGGTGCCCACGGAGCTGGCAGAGGAGAAGGCGAACACGATGGCGGGAATCATGGCCTTGAAGAAGGCGACCGGGCTCATCTTGCCCAGGAGTTTCACCGAGAGGGAGTACGTTACGGCCATATGCACGATGTAGCAGATGTACGCGGCGAGAAGCACCATCGCAAGGGAACCGAGAACCTTGGCGCCGTTGGTGGCGACGACGGGGGTGAGCAGGCAGAACACGCCGATGGGGGAGAGCTTGAGGATGACTTCCATCACCTTCATGAACACGAGGTTGAGGCGCTGCACGCCGTCGGCGACGGGCTCGGCCTCCTTGCCCACAAGAATGATGCCGAAGCCGATGAGCAGCGCCATGACGATGATCTGCAGCATCGAGGAGCTCGACATGGGCGTGATGAAGTTGGAGGGGAAGATGTTGACCACGACGTCCATGATGGGCGTGGGGTCAGTAGCCTCGTAGGTCAGCTCGCTGGTGTCGAGCTGCGGGAAGAGGCCCCTGAACAGCGAGCCGGTAATCATGCCCAGGATGATGGCAATGGCCGTGGTGCACAGGTAGTACACGACGGTCTTGAGGCCGATGGAGCCGACCTTGCGGATGTCGCGCATCGAGATGATGCCGCTCATGATGGAGAAAAGCACGATGGGCACGACGATGAACTTGACGAGGTTCAGGAAGATCGTACCGATGGGCTTGATGTAGGTGTCGGCAATATCGACACAGCCTTGCATGAGCAGGCCTGCAATGATTGCCAAGACAAGTGCGACGAGAATCTGCATCGCCAAGGGCATCTTTTTGCGCTCGGACATCGAGGGTGCTCCTTTCACTTGACGGGGACACAGACATAGTCGTGCCCTCGGGTATGTAGCGGAAACAGTATAGTGGACTGTTCTTTATCGCGCGAAAGCGTTGTGTGGCATTTGTTGCGAAGTAGAAACGAATCAGCTCAATGGTCTATGGGGTACGGTGGACGGCACGCCGAAATCCCACGCGGTGGTCGCGCTGTGGGCGTGACGGCGTGGCGTGCTGCGTTAGGGTCGCGCTGCCTGCGCTATTGGGCGTTCTGGGCGCCATATACCTTGCGGGCGCATTCAAGCAGGGCATGCAGGCGCGCCTGGGATTTGGGGAGATACACCAGGCCGTACTGCGTGGTTACGTCCGCGTCGAAGGGAATCGGAATGAGCTCCTGGTAGCGGCCAGTCAACTGCTCGGGAAGGAGATGGACGGTGCGCGTGGGATTGAGCTGGTGCACGACCGATTCGAAGGCAGAACCCGGCAGTTCTATGAGTTTGACCTCGGGACAGACCTTGTCGAGGTATTCGCGCAGGCGAGCAGCCCAGCGCTTGTTGAAGATGTAGACGTCCATGTCGACGAGGTCGGCGGGCTCGATGACCTCGCGACTCGAGAGCGGGTTTTCGGGTGAGACCATGCAGCAGCGCCTTGAGGCGAGCAGGGGCTCGAAGGCAAAGGCACGGTCCTGGGGTTCAATGCCTTCAAGCACGTCGTAGTCCCCCATGAGCAGGCCCTCGAGGGGGTGGGAGTCCACATTGACGTACTCGATTTTTGCGTTGGGGTGGCTGCGCAGGTATTGAGGGACGAATTTCGAGAAGAGCGCGAGCGAATATGTGGGCGACGACCCCAGGCGCAAGGTGGCGCGCATGATGCCGGCCTCCTCGCGGCATTGGGAGAGGAGCCGCTCAAGGCGCTCGTCGATGTCTTTGCAGCCCTCGTAGAACATGCATCCGGCCTCGGTGGGAGACACGCCCTGCGCGGTGCGCACAAGCAGCGGGAATCCCAGCTCGCCCTCGAGCCTGCGGATGTGCTGCGACACCGATTGGGGCGTCACAAAATGTTTTGCGGCGGCTTTGGAGAGACTTCCCAAGTCGACGACGTCCATAAAAAGCTTGCGCTCGCTGTCTTCCATGACTTCCCCCTGGCCCTGGCGAAACAAGTGACTGACGTTTCGGCTATGTAACGTGCTCGCCGAGACATCCCCTTCATCGCCTCAGCTCATACGGGTTTCAATATATAGCTTTAACCCCCATCAAACAACCCGCACTTCTCAGCGCATGCCTTCGGGACTAGATTGTCCTCAACGCATGCATATGGCATGCAGAAGCAGGTGAGGCATCTCGGGGGAGAGCCCAAGGGATTAATCCCACCTGCGCGGTTTCATACGAAAGGGGATTTTTGTATGAGCACTAACGTTTCTCGCCGCAATCTGCTCAAGGGTGCCGCCATGGGTGCCGTCGCCATGGGTGCCGTCACCGGCACCGCGCTGGCTGACGCTCCTGCAGCCGACGTGCAGTGGGACGCCGAGTACGACGTCGTCGTGCTTGGCCTGGGTGGCGCTGGCGCAAACGCTGCCGTCGCCGCCTACGAGGAGGGCGCCACGGTCCTCGTCTGCGAGAAGGCTCCTGAGGGCGAAGAGCCCTGCAACACGAAGGCTTCCGGCCAGTTTGTGATCGCCACCGACGACGCCGACCAGCTCTACGGCTACTTCTCCAAGCTCATGGGCAAGTTCCAGAACTGGGACGAAGAGGCCCTTATGGGTATGTGCGAGGGTGCCGCTGGCAACTGGGACTGGATGATCAACACCCTGGGTGCCGACCCCGAGCTCGTGTGCCCCGAGGTCAGCCCTGCCGATCAGCCCGACAAGTTCCCGATGGAGGCTGCTCAGAAGGACTCCTGGGTTCTTACCGACAACGCCTGGGGTCTGGGCCGCGCGGGCTATGTGTATCACTGGAACGAGTTCCCCGAGATTCCCGAGTCTGAGCACTGCCTGTGCCTGACTGCCTCCGGCACCCGTTTCGACGCCAGCTACTACAACCTCTGCATGGCTGCCGTCAACGCCCGCGTCGACGACGAGAAGCTCACCGTGTGGAAGAGCTGCGCCGGCAAGCGCCTCATCACCGACGAGGCCGGCGCCGTGATCGGCGTGGTCGTCGAGAAGGACGGCGCTGAGCTCAACATCAAGGCCAACGGCGGCGTGTGCCTGTGCACCGGTGGCTTCGAGGCCAACAAGGACATGATCGCCGGCTTCACGCAGCTGCCTTACACCTACCTGCAGGCCGGCACCACCAACACCGGCGACGGCATCAAGATGGCCCAGCAGGTGGGCGCCGAGCTGTGGCACATGTCCAACGTCTCTGGCTACATGTGGACCTACCAGAACCCGAACCTGACCACGACTCGCTTCGGCGGCGCCTCTGCCAAGAACGGCATCTATGCCGGCCTTGACGGCTCGCGCTTCCAGAACGAGCAGGCTGCCACGCGCCATGGCCGCATCTCCATCGGCGGTCGCTGGATTTCCACGCCCATGCCCCTGCCGGCCTACCTCATCATCGACTCCGCCCACATTGCCGACGGCCCCATGACCAATGGCTTCAGCGATGACAACCAGGCCGAGATTGAGAGCGGCCTCATCCTGTCCGGCGACACTATCGCCGACCTGTCCCAGGCCATCCGCGACGCCGGCGACGCTCCCGACTTCAACGCCAACGGCGAGCTCGACAAGGCCCTGGAGAAGTACAACAAGCACTGCCATGCCAACGACAACCAGGGCGAAGAGGACGACTGGGGCCGTATGTGCACCGTGCCCGTTGAGACCGGCCCCTTCTATGCCCTGAAGATTGGCCCCACGCTGTTCAACACCCAGGGTGGCCCTCGCCGCAACGGCAAGGCCCAGGTCATCGGCATCGACGGCCTGCCTATCGAGGGTCTGTTCGAGGGCGGCGAGATGGGCTCCGTCTTCGCCGACATGTACAACGGCGGCGGCAACCTCTCCGAGACGATGGTCTTCGGCCGCTACGCCGGCCAGAACGCCGCTAAGCGTGCTCAGGGTACCTTCGAGGGCGCCACTGAGAAGGCCATGACCCACCAGGAGAAGCTCGACGCCGAGGCTGCTGCAGCCGCAGGCGCTGCCTCTGAGCTGACCGGCGATTACGCCGACGGCACTTACGAGGGCTCCGGCCAGGGCTACGGCGGCAAGATTACCGTGTCCGTGACCGTTGAGGGCGGCAAGATTTCTGGCTGCGAGGTCGTGGAGTCCTCCGAGACCGCTACGATCGGCGAGCTTGCCCTGCCGACCTACTGCGAGGAGGTCGTGGGCGTCGACAACCTCGATGACATCGACATTGCCTCCGGTGCCTCCAACACCCTCAAGGGCTTCAAGGCTGCTGTCCAGGACGCCCTGTCGCAGGCGAAGTAAGTACGCGCGGCTGTTAGGTTTGTTCGCGTTGCACCTGCTCTTCTAGGTTAGAATTGGCGGAGTGCCTGGGTAACCGGGCACTCCGCTTTTTATTGAATGAGGAGAGGCATGAACGTCACGGTATATCTCGGCGCAAGCGAAGGCAACGACCCCGTGTTTAGCACCGCAGCCTATGAGCTCGGGGCTTGGATCGCGCGCGGCGGCCACACGCTTGTGTATGGCGGCTCCAAGGTGGGTCTCATGGGCAGGCTCGCCGGCGGTGCCCTCGAGGCTGGCGGTGACGTGATTGGCGTCGAGCCCCAGTTCTTCATTGACGCTTGTGTGCAGTACGACAACCTCACACAGCTCATCGTCACTCCCGACATGACCACGCGCAAGACCAAGATGATCGAGCTCGGCGACGCATTCATCGCGTTTCCCGGCGGCACGGGCACGTTGGAGGAGATCTCCGAGGTTGCCTCGAAGCTCTCGCTGGGACACCTCGACGCGCCGTGCATCTTCTACAACCTCAACGGCTATTACGACGACCTTGAGGCGTTCTTCGAGCACATGATCGGCTGCGGTCTTTCAACGCCCGAGCGGCAACGGCGGATTCACTTTGCCCGCAGCCTTGAGGAGATTGGGACGTTCATCGGCGCATAACCTCACCGGCATGCGCAGATTCGGCCAAGCAGTTTTACCAGCTCATGGCAAGCCCTTTGTTCGCGCTACAATACACCATCTGAGAAAATCGCACGGTGTATGACGGACTTGCCCGTCACTGCAAGAAAGGACCCCCATGTCGAGCTTGGCAGACGAAATCTCCTCGCGTCGCACTTTTGCCATCATTTCGCACCCTGACGCAGGCAAGACCACCCTTACCGAGAAGCTCCTGCTGTACACGGGCAGCATCCAGACGGCCGGCTCGGTCAAGGGCAAGAGTTCTTCCAAGCATGCGGTGTCCGACTGGATGGACATCGAGAAGGCGCGCGGCATTTCCGTCACCTCCTCGGTTTTGCAGCTCAACTACAACGGTATTTGCGTCAACATCCTCGACACCCCTGGTCACCAGGACTTTTCCGAGGACACCTACCGTACGCTCATGGCGGCCGACGCAGCGGTCATGGTGATTGACGCTGCAAAGGGCGTTGAGGCGCAGACCAAGAAGCTGTTCCGCGTGTGTACCCTGCGCCACATCCCGATCTTCACCTTTGTCAACAAGCTCGACCATGAGAGCCGCGACCCGTTCGAGCTCATGGAGGAGATCGAGACGGTGCTGGGCATCGGCACCTATCCCATGAACTGGCCCATCGGCAACGGCCGCAACTTCCGCGGCGTGTTCGATCGCCAGAGCCGTCACGTGCTCGCGTTTGAGGGCGCGGGCAACGCCAACGCCACCAAGAAGGTTGCCGAGGTGGAGGCCGAGCTGGGCGACGCCTCTCTTGATGACCTCATCGGTGTCGAGAACCACCGCAACCTCATGGACGACATCGAGCTGCTCGACGGCGCCGGCGACAAGCTCGACCTCGACGCCGTGGCGCACGGCAAGCTTTCGCCCGTCTTCTTCGGCAGCGCCCTCACCAACTTCGGCGTCGAGCCGTTCCTGCGCGAGTTCCTTCGCCTGTCGCCGAGCCCCCAGCCCTACACCGACAAGCTTACCGGCGAGCTGGTGCCGCCTACGTGCGAGGACTTCTCGGGCTTCGTGTTCAAGATCCAGGCCAACATGGACAAGAACCACCGCGACCGCATCGCTTTCGTGCGCATCTGCTCGGGCCGTTTCGAGCGCGGCATGGACGCCTGGCACATGCAGGGCAACCGCAAGCTCAAGCTCGCCTCGGGCACGGCCCTCATGGCCGATGACCGCGCCACGGTGGACGAGGCCTATGCCGGCGACGTTGTGGGTCTCTTCGACCCGGGTATCTTCTCGGTGGGCGACACCGTGTGCGCGGGCAAGCAGCGCGTGGAGTATCCCGAGATGCCCACCTTCGCCCCTGAGCACTTTGCTCGAATCTCCCAGGTAGACACCCTCAAGCGCAAGCAGTTCGTCAAGGGCATGGAGGAGCTTGCGCAGGAAGGCGCCGTGCAGATCTTCCGCGAGGTGGGCGCCGGTATGGAGAGCGTCATCGTGGGCGTCGTGGGCGTGCTTCAGCTTGAGGTGCTTGAGCAGCGCCTGGAGTCGGAGTACCACGTGCGTGTGCGCCGCGAGGGCCTGCCCTACACCGAGATTCGTTGGATTCTCAACAAGCCCGACGAGATCGACCTTTCCTCGCTCAGCCTCACCCGCGGCACTGCCAAGGTCGAGGACATGCGCGGCAACAAGCTGCTGCTTTTCACCACCGCATGGAACGTGGACTACATCGCCGAGCACAACCCCAAGCTCAAGCTTTCCGAGTTCGGCAACGTGACGTTCTAGTTCGAGTCTTATACATGCATGCGGGCGGCGGGTCATACCAATGAGTATGGCCCGCCGCTTTTGTATGTGGCTAGTTGGGAAGCCCGCATTGGAAAAAAGCTCGGTATGACCCGTCGTCTTTTGTTGACATATAGCTGGGGAAACCATGATTACGCATAGCTGAATCAGCTGAAAGCGTCTGCTCCCTGCGCTGTTGTGAGGGCAGAATGGCGAAGGGGTACCTGCTGACGAAAGGGAGCCTGCCTGTTATTTCCAAAGGGGAAATGAAGCGAGGGGAGGGCGGCGACCGCATTTACAAGGCGGCGTGCGAGCCCCGCAGGTCGTAGATGGCGACTGCCTTCTTGAGCGCCTTGTAGTGCTTGACGTTGTGCGCGTCGCTGGCTATGTAGCTGTAGCGCATGTCTTCGAACAGCTTGACGGCCGTTTTTTTGATTTTGCCGCCACCGAAGGAGAGCGTGCGTCCGCCGTTAAGGAAGTCGGCTGACGCCTGGAGCTTGCAGCCGTTGCGCATGAGGTCTGTCGCCAAGCTGGGGTTCTTTTGAATCGCCTTGTAGCGCTCGGGATGGGCGATGATGATGAGGTAGCCCCTGCCCTGCAGCTCATAGATGATGCGGTTGTATTCGCGGAAGTCGATTTCGTTGGCGTTGTCTTCGAGCTCAAGCAGAAATTCGTCACTGCCGTCGAAGTGGAGCCTGTCGGCCCATTCAAGGCCCAGGCGCTTGAGCTTTGCGATGTTGACCTCAAAGCCCATTTGCAGAGGAAAGCCGCCCGCCTTGCTTTTGAGTAGGTGAAACGCGCTCCACATTTTGTCGAAGTCGAAATACGGCGAGCGGCAATGCGGCGTGCACACAATAGAAGTGATGCCCGCATCCTTGGCGGCCTGCAGCATCTGCAGGCTCTCTTCAAGGGTGCGGGCACCGTCGTCTACTCCTGGCAGAATGTGGCAATGGATGTCGCGCATCTGACCAGGCTCCGTGTGTTAGTTCTTAAAGCGGGTTCCGGTGGAACGAGAAGCTGAGCCGGAACGGGGCGCGGCGGAACGTGCGGCATAAGCGGAATTGTCCTGGTGTGCTGCCGGTTCGCTCGAGCCATAGTACGCACCGTAGCTGGAACCGTAGTAAGAGCCGCCCTGATGCGTGCAGAAGTTCATGCAGGTGCCGATGAGGTTGGCGTCTGCCTTGCGGAGCTGCTCGCAGGCGTATGCAATCTCGTCGCGGCGGGCGAGGTTCTCGCGAACAACGAGAATCGTCGCATCGGCGTGGCTGGCAAGCACCGCGGCGTCGATGAAGGCGTTGACGGGCGGGGTGTCGATGACGATGTAGTCGAACATCTCCTCCATCTGCGCCAGGAACGACTGAAAGCGCTTCGAGGCAAAGATGTCAGCCGGGTTGGGGATGCTCGGCTCGATGTCAATGATGCTGAGGCTTTGCACGGGCGTGGGCGTGAGGACGTCCTCGAGCGGTGCCTGTTTGGAGAGCAGCGAGAAAAGGCCTGCCTTGGGATGCAGGTTGTAGCGGGAGGCGACGGAGCGGTTGCGCGTGTCGCAGTCAACAACGAGGGTGCGCTTGCCGCTTGAGGCCATAGCCTGGGCGAGGTTGCAGGCTACCGCCGACTTTCCTTCATTGGGGACGGCGGAAGTGATGACGATAGACTTCACCGGCCTGTCCATGCTTGCAAAGCGAATGTTTGCCAGCAAGGTGGTGGCTGCATTTTGAATAGTCGCAATATTGTGGGCGTAGCTGCCGTTCTTTTGCTTTGCCATTGCTTTAGCCCTTCTTTACTGCGGGGAACTGGCCGATTACGGGGATGCCAAGAAGCCTCTCGACCTCATCGGAGTTGGAGACGCGCGTGTTGAGCATGTCCATGAGCACGACGATGGCAATCGCGAGGAAAAGGCCGGCCAGGAAGGCCACGGCGACATACATGGGGCGGTTGGGGCCGCTCGGGTTGCTGGGGGTGGCTGCCTTGTCGACGACGTTGACGCTGCGCACGTCCATGACCTGCTGGGCAACGGTGGAGACCTCGGAGGCGATGGCGTTCGCGACGTCAGCGGCCTGCTGGGGATCCTTGCCCGTCACGGAGAGGGTGATGACGCGCGTGGTGGTCTGGCTGTTGACGGAGACCTTGAACGCGTTGAGGTTCTCAAGCCCGAGGTCCTCGGCTGCGCCCTTCATGACACGGTCGGACTTGATAAGGGCCGCGATGTCATTGCTCACGAGCTGGCTGGCGTTCAGCGTGCTGTTGAGGTTCGTGCTGCTGTCGGACGCGTTCTCAGCGAGAACGTAGAGGCTTGTCGTGGCCGTGTAGGTGTTCGACATCATCGTGTAGCAAACGCCCGCCGCAGCGATTGCGCACACGATGGGAAGCGCGATCACCAAGAAGAGATGGCGCTTGAGAAGATGAAGAAGCTCAAGTAGTGTCATGTTCCTGCCTGTCTATGCTTTCGTGCTTGATATGTGCCATGTGTTACGCGAACCGAACAGTTAAGTATAAATCGTTATGCTCACAACATGTCTGCCGTATAAATACTAACAAGAATGAACATATGCTGAATTTGACATCTACCAGGTAGCTTCTTACATGCTCCTGCTTGAGTGGCAGGTGAGGTAGATGAGCTGGCGATCATGGGCGAGGTCTTTCACGAAGTCGAGTGCCTCGCCAAGATGGCGGTCGTCGAGGTTGACGAAGGGGTCGTCGAGGATGATGAAGGGCTGGGCCCCCTCAAAGAGGGCGTCGCCGAGCGCCATGCGCATGCAGAAGGCGATGACGTCGGAGTAGCCCTGGCTGAGCTCGCCGATCTCGTGTGTGCGACCCTGCTGGCGGATGACGGCACCGGTCGTCTCGTCCACGGCCACGCCTGAGGCTGCGATGCCGCTGAACCGCTCGATGTAGGAGGCGAAGCTCTTCTCCACGGCCTCGCTGTCGGCCTGGGTGGCGGGGCCGTAGGGCGGGGGACCGTAGGTGGCCACGAGCTCTCGGAGCTGCGCGCGCACGGCGTCGAGCTTGGCCTGGACCACGGGATAGCGCGCGGCTGCGCCAGCGAGGTTCTCGGCAAACGCGCGGCTCACTTTTTGGACGGGCCAACCGTGCCGCGCGCACACCTGCTCGAGGTTGCGCTGTGCCTCTTCCTTGCAGGCCGCGCTGGTCCCCTGGCCCGAATCTGCGGCGGCGAGCATGCGCTGTGCCTCTTGATAGGCGCTCACGGTGCCCGCAAGGTTCGAGAGCAGGGCGCTTGCGTTTGCGGGGCTCGCGTTGTCGTAGTAGGGCGAGAGGAACTCTACCAGCTTGTTTTCGAGTTCGGTTGCGCGTGTGGCCCTCTCTGCGGCCTGGGATGCGGCTGCGTCGCGGGCGTTCGTGAGGCGCTCGTAGGTCTTCATGTTCGTTTGGAGGGTCATGAGGCCCTGCTGCGGGTCGTCTCCGGAGATGCCGTACCGTGCGAGGAGCTCGTCGAGCTCGCTGCGCAGGGGAGCGGCCTCTTCCTCAAGTTCCTCGGCCTGTATGCGGCCGCGATCGGCGCGTTCGGTGAGTCTTACGAGCTCCGTCTTGAGGCGCTCGATGGCGTCGACGGCCGTGGCGGGCTCGACTCCGCGCGCATAGGTCGAGGTGAACGCCTTTGCCTGCACCTCGAGGCCCTGGGCCTTGAGCTCGGCTTCGGTTGCCGCCTCATCGGTGCGGCGGTGAGCGCCCGACTTGCCCAGGACAACGAGGAGCAAGGCGATGATGAGGGCGCAGGTGCCCGCGATGGCCACGACGATGCCGGGAACGGGCAGGTAGAGTGCCACGGCAATGACGAGGCCAACGGCAAGCAGCGCCGCCCCTGCTCCGGCGAGCACTTTGGCGACGACCGCGCTGGCCCCCTCGGCGGCTCCGAGCTGCGCCGTGTCGAGACCGCGCGTCGCCTGGGCGCTGGCAAGCAGGCCTCGGCAGCGTCGGATGTCGTCGTCGGTGGGAATGCCAGCTTTGAAGTAGTTCTGCAGCATGGCGAGGCGCTGTTCGTCCTGGTCGCTGAGGTTTTGGCTTTGCAGGGCGCCGCGAATCTCGTTGAGCCTGGAGATGAGCTCCTGGCAGCGCGAGAGCTGCTCGGAGGTGGGCAGGCCGTCTTTGAACGTGGCGTGGAGTTCATCGAGACGTGTCTGTTCGGCGAGATCGATGCCCTGGGCGTCCTGCTGGGCGCGCACCTGCGTGAGTTCGGTTAGAACCCGCTGGTAGGCGTCAATCTCGTCCATGCTGGGCAGGCCCGTCGTGAAACGCTGGGCGCTGCGGGCAACGAAGTCGCGCACGGCCTGCAGCTCCTGGGTCTGCGCCTGTGCCTGGTCAGCGGCACGGTCGATTTTGTCGAGCGCGGCGGTCAGCTCGTCGGGCGGCACGTTGCTCGGTTTGTCGTTGCCGAAGAGCCCCTCGATGCGGGCGAGCTCGTCGGCGTACTCGCGGCTGCGGTGGCAAAGATCTGCGTGCCTGGCGGAAACCTGGTCGGAGGCCGCGGGGCTCGGGGCGTCTTGCGAAGCCGTGGGGGCGCCCGTGAGCTTGGCGAGCATGCGCTGCGTGGGACGCGTGTGCGGGCCGGAGAGACGTGCCACATAGGTGCTGCGCTCGAAGGAATCGGCGTCCAGGCCGAAGACCTTGAAGCCGAGGTTGTCTTCGAGTTCGCGCACGCGTTGGCCGCTGGTGAGGTCGTACACGGCGAGGAAGTCGTCGCGCGACGTGGCGGCGAAGGCGCGCTCGACGCGGTAGGAGCCCGCCTGCCCCTCAAAGACCATCTCTCCGCCGTATGCGCCACCCTGCCAGGGGCGATAGCGTTCGCGAAGGTCTTGGCGGCCCATCTGGACAGCCTCGTCGTCGAAGCCGTAGAACATGGCGCGCACGAAGTTTGCAAGCGTCGTCTTGCCCACGCCGTTGGCGGCCTCAATGACATTGAGGCCGGGCTCGAAGTCGAAGTCTTGGTCGTGGAGCTTGCCGAAGTTGGCGATGTGGCAGCTCACGAGGCGAGTGAAGGCACCCTTGGTCGCGCCGGCATGGGCCGCCCCCGCGGAATGGTTTCCCTCGGGTTGAAACGCCTCGGCAAACCCGGCGCCTGGGAGGTCTAGCCGGTGGATGGGGCCCGCTGTTGTACGCTCGCCGTTTTGCAATGTGTGCTCCTCGAAAGAGGTGGGATTCTGTCTTGCCAGGTGTGCAACATTCGCGTAAAAGCATACCATTGCAACGCCCGATTTTGAATCTCCGAACGTGCGAAGGATGGCAAATGACCTGCCAAAAGTCTGATATCTCGGCCCTTTGCGGCGAAGCTGGCGCATCGAGCGATGAACCGGCGGCCGCTTTGTGCGAGGCGCCTGCCGTGAAGCCCCCCGAGCCCATCGACGTCTACGACGCCGACCGCCGGCCGACGGGCCTCGTGATTGATCGGCGTTCACAGCGCCTGGGCCAGGGCCAGTACATGCTGTACGCCATCGTGGTGGTGTGCGACGCGCGGGGGCGCATGCTCATCACGCGCCGCGCGCTCGACAAGGCGTGGGCGGCAGGCTGGTGGGAGGTGCCGGGCGGCGGCGTGTGCGCCGGAGAGACCACCCGCGACGCCGCCATTCGCGAGGCGGGCGAAGAAGTGGGGCTTGACCTTACGCGCGGCACGCTCGAGCTGCTCTGGTCCTATCGCAACGACGACCCGGGATACTCGGACAACTACTTCGCGGACATCTACCGAGCTACACTGGACTTTTCCGCTGCCGACGTACTTCTGCGCGAGCGCGAGGCAACCGACTTTGCGCTTGCGAGCTGGGACGAGGTGCGCGAGCTTGCCCAGCAGGGGCGTTTCTTGCATTACGAACGTCTGGCGCGGGCACTGGGGCATGAGGAGGAATAGGGCACGCACGCGATTACAAGACAATCGCGAATCCCGGTGCTCCTGAATTATCGGAGGCGCTGAGACGCGAGGGGAAGTAATGCGTGTATGCAGCTGCAAGATACGTGCGGAGTCCGATGTTCCTGAGTTGCTGGAAGCATCGGGGTTTGAGGGGAAGTAGTGCGTGTGTGCGCCTGCTCTGCCGTTGACATAATTGTTGCCAGATTGTTACGCGCCTTGTGCTAGAGTGACCCGCATGAATACGCAGACTCTTACGAGCGAGGCCGCTGAGCAGCCCGCCGCCGCACATGATACCGATGACCGTCGAGACCACATCCTCGAGGTGGCCATGGAGCTTTTCTCGCAGAAGGGCTTCGCCGGCACTTCGATGAGCGCCATTGCGCGCAAGGTGGGCATCGACCAGTCCACCATGTATTACTGGTTTAAGAGCAAGGAGCACTTGCTCGACGAAATCGTGAGCCTGCATGGCAAAACCGTCGAGTATGCCCAGCTCATGAGCGGCATGGACGGATCGTGGTCGGCTCGCCTGTACGCCCTGGTTTATCACGACGTGCTCAACTTGTGTCTGCTGCCCGTGGACTTCTACGAGCTTGAGACTGCGGCTGGCAAGGATCGCTCGCGTTTTGGCGGCTTCTTCGACAACTACCACAGCCTGGCAGCCATCATCCGCTCCCTTGTGGAGGGCGGCATTGCGGCGGGGGAGTTCGAACACCCCGACCCCTGGAGCTGCACCTTCAACATTATGGTGTGCGACGAGGGCCTGCAGCACCGCTATCACCAGGGCAAGCAGGGCAAGCGCCTCTTCAACGACGGCTCGTCTCCTGAACATATCGACTGCTCGGCCGAGTCCTATGCTCGCATGGGTGCCTTCAACGCACTCAGCTGCCTTACAGGTTCGGGCAAAGTCATCCAGAAAGCCCACGACGAAGCCTCCTCTCACGGCTGGCTCGAGAGGTAGGGCGCGGCTCCCTCGAGGCTTCGAAACCCTTCTTGCTGTGATTTGCGAGATGTCGCTGTGGGGCTCGCCCGCGTGGTCCTCTCAGCTGCGGCTTAACTCCGCAAGGTCGGTTACCGCAGCTTGTCGCTGGCGCCATAAGGCATTTTTGCCGTACGTTTGCGTTTTAATTTCACTGGGTCGAGTAGGGGTGCAGCCCGCACTGCCGTTACCTGGTGTTTTGCTGAGGTCAGTTGGGTGCTAGCATCTCCGGCCAGAATTAAAACGCAAACGTACGCCGTTTTTCGTCATGCCCTATGAAGCGAGCCCCAGCCTGCGAGCACTTCTTGTCTCAATTTGGCCGAAAGTTGCTTCTGCCGGTTCGACTTTGCGGGATGGGGTTTGCCGAGCATGCTGGAAATCGTCCTTGAAAGGGCGTCGAAGCGCGAAGCGTCTGCGAGTTGGCCATAGGTTATAGGGAGCACGTCGATACCCATGCGCCGCAGTGCGGCGGTGCGGTCTGAATCCGACAAGAAGCTGCCTTCGTTTTGATGAACGAGCGAACTTTGGCACTCAACATCCAGGCCCGACTCCCAGTATAAATCGCAGTAGCAGTTGTTTCTTTGGGCGAGAAGCTGTGCGTCGCGTGTCAAGGATATCTTCTTGTTGAAGGTGAACCCGCCATGCCCCTCTCCTCCAAGATTGCGGGCAAACCCTAAGAGCACGCCTGCCTGAACCTCGAGGGGAGAGGCTGCTCCGGCAATTACGAGGCCTGCTGCTTTAGCCAACCGCTTGCTTCCTCGTTTTGGGGCGCAGGCTGTTGCCGCATATGTTAGTTGCTTTACGGTAGCGAGTGCCGGACGTGACCAAAGACTGGTGAGATGGCCTTGCGAGTCGAGGCACGGTTTCCATCCCCCGATCGCCGGGATGCCCGTTCTGTTTTGAATCGTTTGCAGCCATTTGCAGATGAGGGGTGCCGCTTCGTATATGGCAAAGGAGCCACACAGCTCACTTGCAAGCAAAACTGTTTGGGTGAGGTTGGCTCGAGCGGCCATCTGCAAAAGAGCCAATGCAGGTGTGACGACACTGATTGATTCGCGGATTCGGATTGTTCGACAGGCTGCTGTTTCAGGGTTCCACAATCGCGGGCGTAGAAGTGTTGACGTATGGCAGGCGCTGTGCTGGCTTACAAGAATGTCAACGGGGCCGTCATGGGTTGCTGCAATGAGTGGAATTGTTGGCCGAAGCAGCTCGACGGCTTCGCCCGACCCGCGCATAGAGGGGTTGGGCTGCAGGAACCGTCCACAGAGCGGAAGCTCCGCAAGCGTCGCCGCCCTGAAGGCCTCGAGCTCGCCGGGTCTGAGAATTCTGCGCAGCACGATGTCATCGCTCTTGCCTGCCAGCAGCAGGCGAACGATCGGTGGAATTCGCCAGTATTCGAATGCCGTTGTGTCGCAAATAGTTATATCCATGCCACAAGAATGCACCAAACACCAGGCAGAATTGCCGAAAATATTAGGTGATTCATTTATGTATCCCACCGATGTCACGCAGCACACGCGGGCCTATGTCGGCTTGACACCATAGTGGCTGCTTGTGGCACAAAAAAGTACGCGTGTTTGCGTTTTAATTTCTGCGTGACAAATGTGTTATGTGGCGCCTTTATAAAACACCTGGTAGATAAGTCGCTGCTTCTCGATGATGACGGGATGCGGGGCTGTGCTCAGATTAAAACGCAAACACGCAGTGTTTTTGCACGGCGACGCGCGTTGGGGCGGCTTGTGGATGCGTATAATCCGCTCGAAAATGTCAACGGCCGGTAATTCCGGCAGGACGGAGGACGAAGATGGCGTCGCTTGTTCCTGAAGATGCGTCCCTTGAAGAGGTGCGGGAGGTTTTTTCGCGCGACCGGTTTGCCAGCGAGGCATGCGGGTGCAGGGTCGTTGACTTCGCGCCTGGTCATGCCGTGTGCGAGTTCGAAGTGGGGCCGCAGCACCTCAATGGCATGGGGTCCGTCATGGGCGGAGCGATTTTTACGCTCGCCGACTTTGCCCTTGCCGTCGCGTGCAACATAGGCGAGGAACCGACGGTGTCGGTTTCCAACACAATCGAGTTCCTTAGCTCTCCGAAGGGCACGCGTCTCACAGCCGTGTGCGATGCCGATAAGTCGGGGTCGTCTCTGGGTTTTTATACGTGTGACGTGCATGACGACCTGGGCCGCCACGTGGCTCGTATGACGGCGACGTGTTTTAGAAGGCCCGCGTAGGGCGAGGGCTGTGACGATAATCGCGAAACACTGATGCTGCTGACCTCGCCATTGCCCCAGCTTGGAAGCCATCAACAAATCTATGATGCCTCAGAAAAAGACCTGCCTATACTCATGCGCGCCCCTGCGATAGCGTGAGGTGCACAGCGGTTGAAACCAGTGTATCCAAACGGGGAAGGCGGGATTTGTATGGCAGCTCAGGTGTCGCGCAGGGCGCTTATGGTTGGGGCGGCGTTTGCTCTTGCGGGTGGTGCGCTTGCGAGCCTGGCCGGATGCGGCGAGGAGCCGGGTCTCAAGGCGGCCCTGCTCGACACGGGCGAGCTTGTCTTCACCGATTCGCTTGGCAAGCTTTCTGGCAAGGTGAATCAGAGTTGGCCGCTCGACGAGAGCGAGGCCTACTCCTATACCGACCGTGCCCCTTGGCATGATTTTGCGCGCAAGGTGACCTCGGTGCGCTTCGATGCGGCCGTGAAGCCCACATCGTGTGCCTGGTGGTTCTCTGAGCTTGAGACGTGTCAAAGCATCGACCTTACGAACCTCGACACCTCGGCCTGCACGAGCATGGAGGGCATGTTCTCATATTGTCCCAAGGTGGGCTCGCTTGACCTCTCAGCGCTTAATACGGCAGCCTGCACGAGCATGACCAGCATGTTTGCTGGCTGCAGCGGCCTTGCCAAGCTCGATGTGTCGGGCTTTGACACGGCGTCTGTTACAAGTCTCGACTCGGCGTTTTACGGTTGCAGTTCGCTTGAGGCACTCGATCTGTCGTCCTGGCAGACGGACCACGTTGTCACGATGGCCAACATGTTCTCGGGTTGCGCTGCGCTTGCCAGCATTGGGTTCGGGGATGGCTTCTCCACCTCTGGGGTGACGGACATGTCGGGCATGTTCAATGACTGTCGCAGTCTTTCCGGCATTGATGTCTCCGGCTTCGACACCTCGCAGGTCACCTTGACGACTTCGATGTTTGAGAAGTGCTTTGCGCTCGAGTCACTCGATGTCTCGTCAATTGACACCTCGCAGGTCACCAGCATGCGCGGCATGTTCCGCGATTGCTCTTCTTTGACCGAGCTCGACCTCTCCTCGTTCTTCACGGCGCAGGTCATGAACTTCTCCAACATGCTCCGCGATTGCAAGGCGCTGAAGACCGTCAACGTGTCGTCGTTCGACACGAGCCGCGCTACAGACATGAACTACATGTTCTACGGGGACGAATCGCTCGAGTCGCTCGACCTGGACAATTTCGATACGTCGCGCGTTGCCACCATGGAGTCGATGTTCGAGGGTTGTTCGAGTCTGACTGAGCTTGATATCTCCGGTTTTGACATGAGCAACGCCTGGGACACGCGCTCACTGTTCAAAGATTGCTCCGACCTCTCCAAGCTTGAGCTGGGGGAGTGGAATCTTGCAAAGGCAGAGGACTTCGGCAACATGTTCGCGGGCTGCGGCAAGCTTCCTGCCGCGTTTATCGAGGAACATACCCCCGAGCCCATCGATTACGACGCGTAGGGTGCCCTGGTGTGATCTGCCGGAGGAAGTTTCACTCCTGCAAAAAGCCCTGAGGACAGTGCTACGGGGCGTCTCAGATATCTAGGCTCTATTGTGAGCCATGCGCTGGCGACCTTTAGTGCGTCTGCCTTGAAGTGCCTCCCATCTCTCGGACAAAGAATGTAGCGTCCGGGAATGGGAGGTTTTTTATGCCCATTGGCCTGCTATGCAAGTGATGGGGTCACGCGTCTTGCCTTTGATGGGCTCGCGGGGCCGCCAGTTTGTGGGTAAATACGACAGGGCGGGGGATATCCTGCCTGCTTACTTCGGGTGCTATTGCAGTTCGCTGTTTGATACCCTTCGCTGCGGAGGGGACTTTGCGAAAAAGGTGCGAGACGCATGGGCTGCACGGACGAAGAACCCTGTTGTATACGGTGCAAGTGGGCACACCGTATGTCGAAATACATGGGTGCCTGTACGCGTCGCGCGTTAGAAGAGTTCGCTTCCTACCGCTCGTCAGGACGTCTCGCACGAAAAAGCCCCGCCTGTGTACGGGGCGAATCCCACTCCCTACTGCTCGTCGGGTCGCCCCGCACGTATAAATCCCGTTCCGCCTTGCGCGTACGCTAGCGCCAGCTTCTTACTGCTCGTCGGGGATGGTGTCGATGAGGTCGAGCAGGCCCTGCCTGTTTATGACCTGCGTCTTTTGGTAGATGTGGCGGGTGTGGGTGCTCACGGTACCCTGAGAGATATGCAGCTCCTCTTGAATGCGCGAGATGGTGCGGCCTTTGATGACGAGGGGCAGCACCTCGCATTCGCGCGGGGTCAGCTGATAGGTCTTTGCGAGATAGGTCGTTACGCGAGCGATGCGCTCCTCGTAGGCTTGCGCGCTTCCTGCGACTGTCGAAGTCCCCGTTGCGCCGGTGGCCGGCAGATTCGCCTCGGGCTCCTCATCGATCATTTCGCCCAGCGAGGTCTCCACCAGGTCCTTCTCCGTGAAGAGGAAGAGCACGGCAAACACCACCAAGACGGTGAGTCCAATGCCCACAAGCGTCAGGCTCAGGTCGCTCGCCGCAACAAGCGCGGTGGTGCCGAATCCGATGCAGTCGCCAACAAATTCGCCCAGGTAGAGTGCGCCTACGGCCATTCCGAACGCACGGGTTGCTCGCACGTCGAAATAGTTGCTCACGTCAATGCAGACGGCGCACAGCAGGATGAAAAATCCCTGGTACGAGCCGAAGATAAACGCGCTTGAGACCGTATGGGGGAATTGCGCGGCACACATGAGCAGGCTTCCCAGCACAAGCAGCATGGCGACGACGCGATAGGCGAGGCATATAAAGTCATGCTTGGCGAGCAGCGCGACGAGGGTGAGTACAATCGAAATGACCGTACAGCCCACCATGAGAAACACAGGGTGGAGCATAGGCACGTCGAAGTAGCGAAATCCGGAAATGACATCGGTAAAGCCCTGGACAAGGCCCATGGCGACGCATGCCACGAGCCCGCGCGTGAACATGCGCTTGGTGCGGGGGAGCAGGCTGTGTTCGCAGGTCGGTTTGGGTCGGACGGGGCGCTGCAACGCGGCCGCACGCAGCATGAACGTTGAAGCGAGCCCGGCAAGGACGACGACGATGGCCGCGACGATGTTGGCGGTAAAGATAAGCAGAAGGCCTAGCAGCCCTGCGAAGGCCCACGATGCCGACAACTCGAACATGGCGCGGTGCGTGCCTACGTCGGAGAAGAGGCGCGCCCAGCCCAAGAACAGCAGGCCCGAAGAAACGCCGGAAACTACCCCTCCAGCGACGACGAGCACAAGCCCCAGTGTCGTCGTGACATCGCAGCAGCACAATGCCACCGTGCTGAGCGCCATGGCGATTCCGCTTACGGAGATGACCCTCTTGGAGAGTACCATCTTGTCGGGCCGGGGCAAGAAGTGCGGCGCAAGAAAGAGCGTCAGGAGCAGTGCCATCAAAGAGATGAACAAGCTGAGATACATCGAGCCGCGCAGGTCGGTGGCAGCCATATAGAGATAGTCGTTATAAAAGACGGACAGGATCCATGTGTCGTAGAGCCCCGCGCCGAAGATGCGCAACGCTGATACACCCGACAGCAGATCGCGCATTCCCTCAATGGCTGCCGACTTCGAGTTAATTCTCTCCATGTGTCTCTCCCCCGAGTGCAAAATCTTGCGGTGTTCATCTTACTCAAATTCTGCTGTGCCACATACGGCGAAGCTTCTGACATTCATGGGACTTTTGACGTTTGTTATCGCGACTGCGCCCATGGTGGAGCACGTGTCAAGCCCTTTCCTATACATACATGTGTATGACCGAGTTCTAAGGTGTCAGCGGTAATGACTCTGCATCCCGATTGCATGGATGATTGGCTGACGCCGTCGCGATTCGAGGTTCGCGGTCAGTCCAAAAGGTGTGCACCATGGCGCCCTTGCATCAAGGACAGCATTGCCGTCTTTTTACAAGCTTTGCTACACCGCATCAAACCACCAGCTCAAAGGCATCGCATGACGCAACTGCAGCTTTTTATGATGTGCTGCGCACTCCAAAATCACGTTGATTTATGACCAGACATTTTTGTCTCGCAACCTACGTCGATGCGCACCACCTCTCCGTGGGCCAGTATGTGCCCTGTCATCGCGACAAGGCGCACAGCCACACCGGCGCGCCGCCGAGCCGCACGGTTACTAAGAGCACGTGAAAGGAGAGAGTATGGGCAAGCTGAATCTCACGCGTCGTGACTTCATGAAGGCGGCTGCCGTTACCGCTGCTGCTGCGGCGTTCGCTGGTAACGCGGCGAGCGCTCTGGCTGAGGTCGAGCACGCTGAGAAGGTCACCGACATCATGGGGACCGACACCATTGCCGTCAAGACTTGCTGCCGTGGTTGCGGCAAGATGGAGTGCGGTGTCAAGGTCATCGTGAAGAACGGTCGCGCCATCCGCGTCGAGGGCGACGAGGGCGCGTTCCAGTCGATGGGTAACTGCTGCACCAAGTCTCAGTCTTCTGTTCAGGCAGCCTACCATCCCGATCGCCTGCACTATCCCATGAAGCGTACCAACCCCAAGGGCGACAACGACCCCGGCTGGGTGCGCATCTCCTGGGACGAGGCTATGGACACCATCGTCACCAAGATGCAGGAGATCAAGGAGCAGTACGGCGGCGAGGCCATCGCCTGCGAGGTCGGTACCTCCCGTATTTGGTGCATGCATTCCGAGTCGGTCATCAAGTCGCTCTTCGAGACCCCCAACAACCTCGAGGCTTGGCAGATCTGCAAGGGCCCGCGTCACTTCGCTACCGAGATGACCTCCACGTTCTCCATGTCCTGGATGGAGACCATCGCCCGCCCGAAGGTGTACGTCCAGTGGGGCGGCGCTTCCGAGCTTTCCAACTACGACGACTCTTGCCGTACCACGGTCGACGTCGCCACTCGTGCCGACGTGCACATCTCCGTCGACCCTCGTCAGGCCAACATGGGCAAGGAAGCCGACTACTGGCAGCACCTGCGCACCGGTACCGACGGCGCCCTGGCCCTCTCCTGGCTCAACGTCATCATCGAGAACAACCTCATCGACGACATCTATACCAAGAAGTGGACGAACGCCCCGTTCCTCGTCTGCATGGACATGGAGCCCACGGGCTTCCCCTGCAAGCGCAACGACGGCTCGCACTACGACATGAAGACCCACCTGCTCAAGGAGTCCGACATCGTCGAGGGCGGCTCGCCTTACAAGTTCCTCGTGTATGACAACAACTGGGAGCAGCTCAAGGCCGAGGGCGTCGAGCACCAGTACGGCGAGTTCACCTGGTTCAACGCTGACTCCGAGGGTGTCATCGACGAGACCGGCGGCTTCTGGGAGGGCGAGAACTACGACTCCATGAAGGCCCGCGAGGGTCGCGAGGCTGCCCAGGAGAACTGCCTCAAGGGCTACATCCAGGGCCAGGTTCCCGACCTTCTGCCCTTCGACCCGGGCATCGACCCGGCGCTCTTCGGTGAGTTCGAGGTGACTCTCAAGGACGGTTCCAAGCACACCGTGCGCCCCGTCTACGACATCCTTGCCGAGAAGTGCGCCGAGTACGCTCCCGAGAAGGCTGCTGAGATCACCGGCATTCCCGCCGAGGAGATCGAGGCTGCTGCCAAGGCCTACGCTACCCGCATCGACCCCTCCACGGGCTACGGCAACGGCGGCATCCAGTACATGCTCGCCATCGAGCACGCCTGCAACGCCGTTCAGAACGCCCGTCTGTGCGACGCCATCGTCGCCGTCACCGGCAACATCGACACCCCCGGCGGCAACCGTTCCACCACGATCGTCCCGATTGACGGCGACCTCCAGGGCTTCTCCGCTTGGGTGCCCGGCGCTTCGCTGCCTCCTCGCGAGGTCAACGAGAAGCAGCTCGGTGCCAAGCAGTTCCCGCTGCTCGACTGGTGGGGCTACTGGTGCGACATGAACGTCACGTTCAACGCCATGCTGACCGGCGACCCCTACCCCGTGCGCGCCCTGTGGAACGAGTCGGGCAACTTCATGTGCGCCTGCAACTCCACGTTTGCTTGGGATGCCCTGAACAGCCTCGACTTCTTCGTCGACCTGAACCTGTGGCACGCCCCCTCCACCGACGCGGCCGACATCATCCTGCCTGTCGCCCACTGGATTGAGCTTTCCAGCCCCCGTGCCTCCCAGGGTTCGGCCGGCGGCATGGGCGCCACCGTCAAGTGCGTCGAGCCTCCCGCAGAGGCCATGTACGACCCCGAGATCGTCATGGACCTGTTCCGTCGCTGGGGCATGCCGTGGAACACCGAGGAGGGCAACGAGTGGCCTGACATCAACTGGCAGCTCGACGACTCCATCAAGCTCCTCTCCGACGATGAGTACACCAAGACGTACTACACCGTTGAGAACGGCAAGATCGTCAACATGGAGCGCAAGGGTAAGCTCTTCAGCGAGATCACGCCCAAGTACGAGCACTGGGCTGATTACGTGCGCGATTTCCAGACGCACGGCTGGTGGCAGGCCAAGGAGATTGAGCCTGACATGTGGGGCACCTACCGTCGCTACCAGACCGGTGGTTTCCGCGGTCGCGACGCTGTGTGGGCACGCCTTGACTACACCGCTGGCCCCGGCATCGCCGACTGGAAGCCTGGCTTCTTCACCCCGACGATGAAGCACGAGCTGTGGAGCTGCGTTGTCGAGTCCTACATGCCCGATCGCGAGGACCTGTGGCTTCCCAGCTGGACCGAGCCGCCGCACGGCCCCGTCGCCGACCCCGAGATGGCCAAGGAGTACCCGCTCACGGCCACGACCGGTCGCCGCATCCCCGTGTACTTCCACTCCGAGCACCGTCAGCTTCCCTGGTGCCGCGAGCTTTGGCCCGTGCCCCGCATCGAGATCAACCCCGTCACCGCTGCCCAGTACGGCATCGAGCAGGGTGACTGGGTGTGGATCGAGACGCCCTACGGCAAGATCCGCGAGTGCGCCGACCTGTACTACGGCGTGGACCAGCACACGGTCAACCTCGAGCACACCTGGTGGTACCCCGAGATTCAGGATTCCGGTCACGGCTTCCAGCTCTCGCAGGTCAACTGCCTCATCGACAAGGACGCTCAGGACCCCATTTCCGGTACGTCCAACCTGCGCTCCTACCAGGTCAAGATTTACAAGGCAACACCCGAGAACAGCCCGTTCGGCAACCCCGTGCCCTGCGGCAGCGACGGCACCGAGATCATCCACGATGCCTCCGACCCGCGCCTGAAGGAATGGTTGCCCACCTATGAGGGTAGGGAGTAAGCAATGCAGAAGGCAATTATCACCGATCTTAACCGCTGCGTAGGCTGCCTGGCCTGCAGCGTTGCATGCAAGGGCCTCAACGGGGTGCCGATTGGCGAGTTCTGGAACCGCGTGGTTCGCGTCGGACCCAACCCCGAGTACGAAGGCGCCGACTACCCCGACGTCTACATGTACTTCCTGCCGGTCACCTGCCAGCACTGCGCTAACCCCGAGTGCGTCACCGTGTGCCCCACGGGTGCTTCCGTCAAGACCGAGGACGGCACCATCCAGATCGACGCCGAGCAGTGCATTGGCTGCGGCGCGTGCCTGTCTGCCTGCCCTTATGGCGTTCGCTACATCAGCGAAGAGGACAACACCGCCAAGAAGTGCACGATGTGCAAGGACAACATCGACGAGGACGGCGTGCCTCAGTGCGTCTCCCAGTGCAGCGGCAACGCCCGCTGGGTCGGCGACATCGACGAGGGCTACGACAGCTTCGTGGGCGCCCATGAGACCGACGGCGAGTGGACCGGCGAGCGTCGCCGCATGATGGACTTCATCGAGCCCTTCACCGACGACCAGGTCTATCACCTGCCTGATGCGGGCAACGGCCCGAGCTTCGCGTACATCCTGCGCGACCACAAGTGGTACGGCGACGTGCTCGACAACTCGCTCGACCCGTCCCACACCGCCACCAAGCAGGGTGTTACCTATCCTCTGACCGACGTTGAGGATGGCATCGCCGAGGCCGCGGCTGCAGTCGCCGACCTCTAAGAGTTCGTGTATAAGCGGGGCGGGTCACACACCCTCATACCTGCCCGCCCCGCTTGCTTTTGCCTCGGGCAATTTCTGAATCACTGGATTGCCTACAAGCCGGCGCATTCGATTGATTCGGATGCGTCGGCAGGCGAAAGCCCTTATTGAAGTGCGGCCGCATCCCCTTGCCCCCAAGCCGTGCTTCAACGAGGGCTTTCGCCCGGGAGTGGGATGTCCCCGCGTCCCATATTCCGTCCCCATACTGTGCCCGCACTTGAAAGGAAGACTCCCATGACCGATCGAAAGAACGCGCTGGGGGTACTCGATGTTCTCGAAAGTCCGTACCTGCAGGTTTTTCCCATCCGCTGCATCGAAGTCCGCAACCGCAACGCCCGTTGCGGGGCTTGTGCGGCGGCTTGCTCGAGCGGTGCCCTTGCCATCGCCGAGGACGGCATGATTGCAAGCGACCCCAGCCTTTGCACGGGTTGCGGAGCGTGCGCCACGGCCTGTCCTACCTGCGCTCTTGTCGCACAGGGCCCCGACGACCGCGAACTGCTTGAGCGCTGCGTAAAGGCCGGCAGCGCCAACGATGACCGCGTGGTGGTTGCCTCCACCGCTGCGCTTGACCATGCTTTTGGCCATTACGACCCTGCCAAGGTCACGGAGGTGGCGACGCTGTCGCGCTTTGACGAGTCGATGATCGTGACGCTTGCGGCCTGTGGCGCCCAGAGCCTGACGTTTGTGGATGGTCGCGACGCTGCTGCGGGCGACGATGCGCTTATCGCCCGGGTGGTAAGCGGTGCCTGCGGGCTGCTGGAAGCCTGGGGCGCCGCGCTCGAGGTCACCGTTCAGGCCCAACTGCCCGAAGAGGTTGTGACCGAGGAGTTCGTGGACGAGGAGCGTCCCGTCACGCGTCACGAGAATGCCTCGATTGACCTACAGGTTGACCCCGAGGCATACAAGCCCATGAAGCTCGACGCCCAGGGCAGGCTGCCCCAGCAGGTGCCCAACCGCCGCGGCCGCTTGCTTCGCACGCTCAATTCGCTGGGCGAGCCTTCCGAGCAGACCGTGAACACGAGGCTTTGGGGCCATGTGACGCTCGACACCTCGCATTGCCAGTCGTGCAGGCTGTGCACCGTTTTTTGTCCCACCGGCGCTTTGGTGAAGTTCGATGAGGATGGCGGCAAGACCATCGGCATCATCCACACGCCCGCCAAATGCGTGAAGTGCCGTTGCTGTGAGACGGCATGCCCCAAGCAGGCAATTTCGCTTTCTGAAGACATTTTTGCACCCGACCTCGTGGGCGGCTACTCCGAGCGCTATGAGATGCCCGTGCCCGAGATTGTGGTGGGAAAGCCCACTACCGTTGTCAACAAGATGCGCAAGCTGCTTGTCGGCGCCAACCAGGTCAACTTCGCCTAGGTGCTGTGAAGGATTGCTGCGAGCCGTGTAGGGCTGCGACTGTCGAGCTTGCCCTGATTCACTTGTTTTGATGCATATAGACATATATATAAAGAGGAGAGAACAATGAAGCTTGAGCCCATCAACCCCGATTTGTTCGAAGCAGCCGACGCCGAGCGCGAGAACGCTCCCGCGGAGGAGGAAGTCCTGCCCTATATGGGCGACCCCAACGAGGATCATGCTCCTGAAATTAAAGTCGACGACCGCCCTGCGCAGGTGCGTACCGCCGAGCTGTTCGACCGGATGAAGACCCGTCGCAAGATTCTCCTTTCGCTTCTTGATTTTTGTCGCGAGCCCGCCCTTGTCGAGGACGTGAACGCCCGCGCCGACGAGCTCCAGGCGGTGTGCGCCTCTGTGTTCGACGGTCCCGCCATGTGCAACCTGCTTGAGCGCGCGGGTGCTCTTGAGAAGGTCACCGAGACCGAGGCCCAGGCTCCCGAGGTCGTTGTGGTTGACGGTGTGGAGTGTATGAAGCCTGCCGAGCGCGTCATCGTGCGCTATCAGACTACGCAGGTCGGCATCGAGCAGCTCGAGGCCGACAAGCCCATGGAGCGCCTGAACGCCATTTTTGATCGCGACGGCAGCTATAAGCCCATCTATCTGCGTATTCTCAAGGCCTGCACCGAGGAGGGCGGCAAGAGCGCCAAGCAGCTCGGCGATCTTGTGGACTCTGACCCGCTGCTGCAGGAGCCTCGCTATTGGGCTGCGCATTTCTTCAACATCCTGGGCGAGTGCGACGCGCTTTTCTGGAAACACAACTGGTTCACGACCGAGCTGGGATATAAAGCCATTGAGTCTCTCGAGCTCGAAGGCGTCGAAGCCTAAATTGGCTCGGACTTTCCACAGCTGCGTTTACTACATCATCCAAGATATCTAGGAGACCCCACCATGGATACCGCCAACACCACCGAAGAGATCACGCTTGACGAATTTGCCCAGACCAACGAGTCCCGCGCCAAGGCGTATGGGCTTCTCAGCCGTCTGTATGCCAAGGAGGTAGACGACGAGCTGCTCGAGCAGCTGCGCAAGACCGCCTTTCCCGTGCGTTCTGGCAGCGTGCTTACCGACGAGGGCAACCGCCTCATGGCCACCTACCTGAGCAACGTCTGGTCGGGCACGCTGCAGGAGCTCGCGGTTGATTACGTGCATGCGTTCATCGGAAGCGGCATGGACGCCTTCAGCGCCGCCTATCCTTACGAAAGCGTTTACACCTCCCCGAAGCGCCTCATGATGCAGGAGGCGCGCGACGAGGTGCTCGCCATTTATCGCAGCCAGGCGCTTGACAAGTCCAAAACATGGAAGGAGTCCGAGGACCACGTCGCCATGGAATGCGAGTTCATGGCTGCCATGGCCAAGCGCACCGCCGACGCCTGTCGTGAGGGCGACGAGGACAAGGTCGCATCCCTGCTGCTCACCCAGCACAACTTCCTGGCCGACCACCTCTACGCGTGGACGGGCATGATGACGTCGGACATGCGCAAGTTTGCCCGCACCGATTTCTACAAGGGCCTAGCCGATTACACCGACGGTTTCCTTGAGAGCGACTTCGACCTCCTCAAGAACGTCCTGGGCATTGAGGACGAGATTGAGGACGTCGAGGCAGAGCCTGCTGCTGAAAAGGCCTAAGAGCCGTCTGGGGGTTTGCAGCGTAGGGTGGGACGCCGCAGGCTCGCCGAGGGCAGGGTGGCTCGGCAATTGGGCACATGGGGAGAGTCATCCTGTCCTCAACGAGCCTGCGATGTACGGGATTGCTCAAGGAGCGGAAGCGATGCGATATATTCAAGACGGCGTGCGGGCACGCGCGTATTGCGGTGTCACGGGCACCGGAAAGACTCAGAAGCTGGTGGAAGAGTGCAAGGCTCTCGTCGATGCAGGTGAGAAGCCTGGCGACATCCTGGTGTTTGCGGCGGGCAGGAGCGCGGCTGCAACGCTTGAGGCACGCCTTGAGGGCGCAGGGGTTGCGGATGTTCGCGTCACGACTCCCGTGACCTGGGCGCTCGAGGTGCTCGCAAGCGACGCGGCACGGGAGTTCACCGGCCGTGAAGCCCATGTGCTCAACGCCTACGAGCAGGATTTCTTCTTTGAAGACATGCGTGTCAACGGCGCCAAGCAGCATCGCTTGCGCGAGATGCTCAAGTTCTTCTATCGCAGCTGGTCGGAGATGCGCGAGGACGAAGACGAGTGGCTCATCACCGTCGAGGAGAAGGAAATCAACCGCATTGCCAAGGCCGACCTGCATATGCTGCGTGCCTATCATCCCTGCGAGGTTGCGGCGGCTTGCGTGCGCTATCTGACGTCCGACGCTGCTGTCCTTGAAGGTTTGCGTGTGAAGCACGTGCTGGCAGACGATTGGCGTGCAATGAGTAGGGCCAGCCAGCGCCTGAGCGAGCTTTTGGCAGGCAAGAGCCTGGCTGTGACCTGGGATACCGTGGCGAGCCTCGTGGGTGAGGAGCCCTATGGTTACGCTGAAGGTCTTGTTGAACTTGAGATTGAGTGTTCGACCCTTGAACGCGTTGGCTTGGATGAGTTCATGGGTTCTGCCTGCGCGTATGAGGCGGTTGCAAACCTCTTCAAGCAGGATTGTATCAGCGTGGGTGTGCCTTCTTGGATTCGTACGGAGGATGGCGCTCCGCAGGTGCGCATGGTCAGCATGCTGGACAAGGAGCCTGCGAGCGTCGTGGACGCCGTGCACGAGGCACTTGACGCGGGCGTGAAGCTCGACGACATCTTCGTGACGGCAAGGCGGGCGTCTTGGGTGGGCCGCATGAGGGACGCGCTCGAACGCTCGGGCATCTCTGCCAGCTGGGTTGAGGACGTGGCGTATCTGCACGGCGACATTCGCGACCCCGAGAAGTGCGCCGACATGGCGATGACCAACGCCGTGCGCCTGGTGGCCGACCCCGAGTGCAGTCTTGCTTGGCGTTGCTGGTGCGGCTTCGGCGATCACCTGTGCCGCTCGGCGGCTTTCTCCGATCTTGCGCATGCCCTTGAGGGCACTGACGAATTCACGCTGTGCGACTTGCTCTCTGCCCTCATAGGTAATGGGGAGCTTTCCGTGGGCGGCGGCGACATGCTCGATCGCGAGCGCGTCGAGCAGTGCGTGCGCGAGGGCAAGGCCATGCTTGAGGAGGCCAAGGGTCTCAGGGGTACCCAGCTCGTCGGTGTGATTCGCAAGCATGTGTGCGCCCAGGGCCAGGAAACTCCCGAGTTCGACGCGCTGGTTGGCGAGATGGCGGCACGGGAGTGTGCCTGCGAGCTGCTTGCCCGCATCGATGCAGCGTTCATGCCGCGGGTGCCTGCCGAGGGGTGCGTGCGCGTGGGAACACTCGACTCCCTCATCGGTCAGGCTCCTCGGGTGCTTATTTTCTGCGGGCTTACGAATGGCCTCTATCCTGAAAAAGGATACTTTGACTTGCTTCAGAAGACGATTGATGACCAGGCGAAAATGCATGAGCGTCTCATTGAGCAGCTCATTGAGGTGTGCGGCAAGGCGGGGGAGAGGCTCGTGCTTTTCGGTTTCAGTCATGCTGACATCCTTGACGCTGAGCCGATGAAGCTCATGAGCGAGCGCATCCGCTTGCGTAACGGTCATCGCGTCTGCGAATTTGCGCCGAGTGCGGTCATCGATTACGTAACCGGGGCAAAGACGACCTACGAGAGATAGTTCAGCGCCGGCGGCGGCGTATGTCGCCGTCGGCGTCTTGCTTTCCCCAGGCAGCCCAATCTCGAAAGGCCGTGTTCCCTATGATTGATTACACTGTGCCCGACTTTACGGTCGGGCTTAAACGAAACCTGGTATTTGCCCAGGTCATGCGGGATTGCCCGCAGTTTTTCTTCGACGACGTGCGCATTCAGAGCGTCTACGGGTGTTTTCCGGGATGCGTGCTCAACGGCGGTCGTGCTTTTGTGCGAGACCCGTATACGCCTGAGCAGGTTGAGATGACGTTCCAGGCGCTCGATGGTCTGGGCTTGCAGGCGCGTCTCACATTCACGAACATGCTGGCGGAGGAGAAGCACCTAGCTGACCCCTACTTCAATATGATCCTTGAGGCGGCGGCCAAGCACGGAGCGGGTGTCATCGTATATTCAGACCTGGTAGATGAGTACATCAAGACTCGCTACCCTCAGATGGAAGGCACGCTTTCCACTACGCGCGAGATCCTTGATGCCGACGAGCTCACGCGCGCGTTGGAGGCCTACGACATGGTGGTGCTCAACTACAACCTCAACAAGGACTATGCCTTCCTCGACAAGGTTGCTCGCACTGACAAGCTGGAAGTTATGGCAAACGAGCTGTGCAATCCAGGTTGCCCGCATCGCCAAGAGCACTACCTGCACAATAGCACCGACCAGCTTGCGGGACGGCTTACGGAGTTCCGCCGGTGCAACCTGGCGGGCAAGGACTTCTTCAAGCTTGCCCCTACGAGTCCCACCATTCTTACGAACGAGAACGTCCGAGAGCTTCACGCACGCTACGGTGTACCCAGGTTCAAGCTTGTGGGGCGCGGCGTGGCGGGCGATGTGAACCTGGAGAGCTACCTGTACTATTTGGTGCGCCCCGAGCATCGCGACGGCCTGCGGCATGCGATCAAGACGATGCTAGGCTAGCTTCTGCGCCGAAACCTGATGCGCATTGTGGGCCCGAGGACGGGTGCCAAGTGCTAAGGTTTCATGCGAGGGCTTTTATTGAAGAGGGCGCGGCAACGCCGCCTCGCAGACAAGAGGACTTTTCACATGACTAAGACTGCCATTACCCTGGGCCAGCTGCTTGCCATCAAGCCGGAGCACGAGGTGCCCAGCCCGGGCGACATCGTTGAGTACGCCTATGACAAGGGCGAGATGCCCGTGACGGTGACGGTCACCACCGATGTGGTCGGCATTGCGACGTTCATGGTCACCGCTGACGCCGATGAGACGCAATACTCCCTGGAGGCCGCACGCAAGGCCCTCGTGCGCGCCACGGGCAACGATCCCGACAAGCCCTCCTCGCTCGGCCGTGCCCGCGCGACGTTTGGCGAGCAGGCCTTCGACCAAAACGTCGTCTACCTTGCCAAACAGCGTCTTCTGTGCCTGGCCTACATGCGCACGGGAATTCTGCCGTTCCTTGTTCCCGACTTTCCCCACAACGAGGTCCCTGTCGAGGGGCAGGACTTCACGTTCATGGCCCATGTTCGCCTGCGCCCCCGCGGCACGGTGGAGGACTTCTCGCCTGTTCACTTTGCGTTCCCGGCAAAGCCTGAGGTCACAGACAAGGACCTCGACGACTTTGTGGGACAAATGATGGGCGGCCTCATCAACATGGATGCCGTGCCCGAGGAGGCGCGCCCTGGCATGGAGCGCCTGCGCGGGCAGGCGCGCGAGGCGTGCGAGAAGAAGCGCGACGCCGAGTGGTGGGGCACCCTCATGGATGCCGCCGGCGAGGAGTTCTCCAACACGCGCTTGACGTCTGCTCCCGGCGAGCGCTACATTGCCCCGCTCGCCGAGCTCATGGCGAATCAGCTGGCTGCGCAAATTGAGCGCACGGGTCGCAATTGGGATGAATTTACAAGCGATCCCGAGTTCAACATGGATGAGTTCAAGCAGAACATGATGGCCAACGCCGAGCTCTCGCTGCGCCGCGGCATGGCGTTGGACTGCGTGGCCGCCCACGAGGGCATGACGCTTTCGGAGGAGGATGTGCTGGCGCTCCTGGGCCCTGTGGCGCCGGGAACCGAGGCCATTGCCGCTCAGGCAATGATCGACAACGGCCAGCTCCCGCAGCTCGTCGAGGTTGCCCTGCGCGCCAAGGCGAGTGACTGGCTCGCCAAAAACGCCGTGGACACTGCAGACGAGCGCGGAGTGGATGTGGAGTAGCTGAAAGCCTGGCTTCGGCCAGTCAGATTTGTAGAGCATGCAACAGGAACAAGGCGCCTCGGTCGCTCCTGTTTATAAGGCAGCCGACAAAAGTAAGGCGCCTCGCAGGTCTCCATTGGAGAGTCCGAGCGAGGCGCCTCTTTGTTTGCCGTCGGTCGTTTCGAGTGGACATGCAGATGCCCTAGCCCAACGACCCAATCCGGATGATTCATACAGACAGGTGGCACGGGCGTCTCCGACCGGTCCGCGTTGGCGAATCGACTCGTGGGTGCCGCTACTCCGCGCGCTTGCGGGGTTGCGTGACGAGTGCGGATCCCGAAATAATGGACTCGAGCTCCTCGATGTAGCGATGGACCAGCTCGGTGGGCTTGCGCTCACCGTGCATGATGTAGCCCACGCGCATGGTTTCGTTCGTCTCCAGCGGGATGGCCACGATCTCCTGCTCCATCTCGCTGGAAAGGACGCCCGTGGAGAGCGTGTAGCCCTTGCCGCGAATGAGCAGGTTGGTGAGGGTGCCGCGGTCCGAATATGTGATGTTGCGGCTGTGCGGCAGGGCTGCGAGAGGTTCCTCGGCGAAGTGAAACGAGTTGGTTGTGCCTTGCTCGAAGGAGTAGCGCGGGTATTCGTCGAGGTCAGAGAGCTTGAGCGAGGCCTTGCTCGCCAAGGGGTGCTGAGCGCTGACGAAGACGTGCGGCGCCGCCTCAAAAAGCTGCGTGAAGTGCAGATCGGCGTCCTCCATGACGCGGGTCAGCGCTCGCTCGTTGAAGTCGTTGAGGAAGAGCAAGCCAATATCGCTGCGGAATTCCTGGACGTCGCGAATGATTTCGCTGGTACGGGTCTCGCGGAACGTGAAGTCGTAGGCGTCGGCCTCGCAGGCGTTGACGATGTTGATGAAGGCCTGCACGGCAAAGGCGTAGTGCTGGGTAGAGATGGCAAGGCGGGCGCGCCTGGTGTTGGACGTCTTGTTGACGAAACGCTCACTGAGAAGGTCGGCCTGCTCCACGACCTGACGGGCATAGCCGAGCAGCTCGGTGCCTTCGGCCGTGAGCGTGAGGCCGCGGTTGGAACGCAGGAAGATGCTGACACCGAGCTCGGACTCAAGGTCTTTGATTGCCATGGAGAGCGTGGACTGCGACACATAGAGCTCGTGGGCCGCCGCGTTGAAGGAGCCTGACTGGGCGACCTCGATGAGATAGCGCAGCTGTTGCAGTGTCATGGCGGGAGCCTTCTTTCATGCGCGGTGATACACGTGGCGTGCGATTGTGCGAAAGTATAAAAGCGGCAGGCATTCCCGTCTCAAAACGAGCCCGTCATATGAGGAAAAAGCAAAAAGCCAAAAACCGATGGGGTATTATGGTGCGGCGTGCCAATCGGGCACGGCATGCTTGCCGCCACAGGGTGGTGGTTTCGATGAAAGGACGTTGCCCATGACGGCACCCGGCTCGCCTCAAACAAAGCAAGCAAAGCAAACAAAGCCGCGCTTGAGTTTGAATAGGCGCACGGTCATTGCAGTTGTATGCGCAGTCGCGGCGGTCGCCGTGTTGGTGTGGTCGCTCTGGGAGACGCCGTCGACTCCCATGGCGTATCAGGAATTCGCCGCCAAAGTTGCCCAGCAGCAGGTCGACGAAGCACAGATCTCTCAAGACGGCGTTTTCTTCACGCTGAAGGGTGACGAGACGCATGCGCTCTATCGCACAGACAACCCGGACTCGCCTGACCTCAAAGAGCGGCTGCTTGTAAGCGGCGCGCAGGTCACAAGTTCGGCCGATGCGGGCGATGTGGTCGACACGCTCATCAACCTTCTGCTCGACGCCTTCATTCTCGGCACGTTCGGGATTGCGATATACAAGCTGGCGAGCTATAGCCGTAACACGTTCAAGGTCGTGCGCAAGACGGGTGTGACGTTCGACGACGTCGCCGGCATGGACAGCCTCAAGCGCGAGATGCGCCAGGTCGTGGGCGTGCTCAAAGACCCCGCCGCCGCCCGTCGCCTGGGCATGAGGCCGGTCAAGGGCATCGTGCTCGAGGGGCCTCCCGGCAACGGCAAGACGCTCTTCGCCAAGGCACTGGCCCAAGAAGCGGGCGTCAACTTTATTGCGACCAAGGGCGCCGACTTCCAGAGCGCGTTCATGTCGTTGGGTGCACGCAAGATTCGCTCGCTCTTTAAGAGGGCAGGCAAGCATCGTCCTTGCATCGTCTTCATCGACGAGTTCGACAGCATCGGCGAGCGTCGCAACTATGCGGGCACAGGCATTGACAAGGAGAACAACCGCATCATCACCGCCATGCTCAATGAGATGGACGGCTTTACCACCAAGGACGGCATCCTTGTGGTAGCGGCCACGAACTCGTACCGTTCACTTGACCCTGCACTGGTGCGTCCAGGAAGGTTTGACCTCAAGTATACAGTTAGTAATCCTGATGCGAAGACGCGTGAGGAGCTCATCCGCATCTACTCGCAGGGCAAGTCGCTCGCCAAAGAGCTTGCCCCCGCGCGACTGGCACCCCTGTTTGAGGGCGCAAGCTGCGCAGACGTTGAAGCAACCCTCAATGAGGCTGCTATGCTCGCCATGCTTGATGGGACTCATACCATCACGCTTGAGCTGGTTGTACGCGCAGCTGGAAAGGTTGGAGTTAAACTTAAGATATAATCTTTGAGCAGACTGAAGAACTGATACTTCAATGACTGGATGCAAGTAGCTCCATCGAGCGCGTTTCCTATCGGCGCTGTAGCAATGGCGAAATGCCAATTGGCTGCGTGCTCATCGTTACTTTAGACATTCTGCTCGCCATGTAAAGGAGGCCCGCCCGTCTGCCGTTTGGCTAGATGGGCGGGCCTCCTCATTTCAGGCGATGAGTGCCTTGTGCGCGTTACTGTGCCTTGCGGGCCTTTACGCGAAACATGGGGGTGGATGCGTAGTTCACACGCTCCTCGGGTGAGAACACACGCTCCCACACCTGGGGGTCAACCTCGATCTGAGTTGCTCCGAGCTCGCACAGCACGCCTTCGTCCCAAGCGGGGCGCTCCACGGGGGAGAGCGGCATCTGACGCGCGATATCTTCCATCGCGTCGATGTCGGTCCCTATGTACTCGTCTTTGATGCCTGCCTCTTGGGTGGCTTGACGGTCGGCCTCATAGGCCAGGCGCAATTCGGCATTGTAGAGGTGTGCATACCAGTTTGCGTCGTAATTGAGAAGCAGCCCGCCCGGCTTGAGCACACGCAGCCACTCGGCGTAGGCACGCTCGGGATGCGGCAGATTCCACGTGAGGTTGCGACTCACCACGACATCGAACGTGTCATTGGCTACCTCAAGCGCCTCGGCGTCCATGCGTGTAAACCCGATGATGTCTTCCACGCCCTCAGCCTGTGCATTGGCGCGTGCCTCATCAAGCATTGCGGGCGTATAGTCGCCAGCTGTCACGCTATACCCTGCTCGTGCCAGGATAATGGAGAAGAAGCCCGGACCGCAGCCCATGTCGAGCACACGCAGCTCCTGGGGCTGCGTGCCGGGGAAGGCAGCTTCAATCTGCTCAGTGAGCTCGGCTGTCCATACTGCCTTCTGCTGGGTGCGCAGCTCGTCTTTGTTCACCTCGGAATAGCCAGAAGCACGATTGGTCCAGTACGCCTCATTTTCGCCTTTGAGTTGTTCACAGCCCGGCTGGTCCGTCATGGACATTGCCTCCTCGGTGTCGCTGAGACATCCGGCGGCTTGTCCCGTTGCGATGCCTCGCGTCTCGTTTGCCATATGTCCCAACCTTACTTTTCCGCCGTGATGATGAACATGCGCGTGGGGTTGTAGAACTTGTCGGGGTTGGCAAAGACGCGGTCGGAAACGTCCTGGTCAAGTGTGATATCTCGGAAGCCAGCGTTGTAGAGAAGCTGCAGGTCCCAGTCAGGGCGCGCGGGCTGCTCGCCTGCGAGGTGTTCCTTGATGTGCTCGTATTCGGCCATGAGGCTGCGCTCGATGGAGGAGTGTGCGTTCTCCTCGGGCAGGTCGAGCTCCGCAAGCGGCTTCTCGTGGCAATAGTCGCCGTCGAAGTTGATAAGGCAACCGCCCGACTTAAGCAAGTTGTACCAATGCGTGTAGGCCTGGTCGAGGTGGGGCAACGTCCACGTGAGGTTACGGGTGACGATGCAGTCGAACGTCTCGGGCTCAAACGTGGTGTTCTCGGCATCCATAACCTGGAAGTCGACCGTGAGACCCAAGTCGCGGGCGGCATGACGCGCCTCTAAAATCATGCGCGGCGTAAGGTCGATGCCGCTCACCATGTGACCCTGTTCGGCAAGTATGAGGGCAAGAAAGCCGCTGCCGGTACCCACGTCGAGAATGCGCAGGCCATGGCCGTGCGGCAGCAAGGGAAGGATCTCGTTGAGCCACTGATTGTGTTTGTCGCTGGCAAACTCCTCGTTATGGAGCTCGGCAAAGTCCTCGGCGCGCTGCGACCAGTAATTGACGACGTGCGACTTTACGGAGTGCCGCTGACTATGCTCGGGGGCGAATACGCTGAGGGCATCGATGTTAGAGTCGGCCATGCTTGAGTCCACCTTTGTGCGTTGAAGTCCATCAATGTTGCGACAGCGCCCCTGCACGCGTCGTGGGCGTATCGTAGCACGAAGCGTCTGCTGTCGGTGGCGAACGCATAGCATTTTGACGCGAGTGCGCATATGAGTCGCTTTGTGTATGCGAACGTTCTACAATTGTCTGAATACGCCGACGAAAGGAACAGCGATGAAGAGCACCGAGCCCAAACCTTTGGACAAGGACGAAGCCACCTTGCAGATGGCTCATGCGCAGCCCGCCAGCGAGGCAGAAAGGGGTGGCAAGACGCCCCGCGACGCAAGCCATCGCCTTGTGGGTTACACGCGTTTCATGGCGGCAGTGCCGAGCTTCGGCTTGTTCATCGCTGCTATTGCCATGACTATTGCCACGCTCCTCTCCACCATTGGTGTCACCATCGAGGTTATCAAGGGCGAGCTTACGATGCAGGACATGCTGGTCGAGTACATCGAGTACGCCGACTTCTTCCTGCTGTCCATCGTGCTCTACATCATGAGCATCGGCCTGTACTCCCTGTTTATCGACGACGAGATCGAAATGCCCTCTTGGCTTGAGATTCACACGCTCGATGACCTCAAGGAAAAGCTCGTCAGCGTCATCGTTGTGGTGATGGGCGTGTTCTTCCTCGGGCGCCTCATCCACGGGGCCGACTCGCTCGACCTTTTGTGCATGGGCGGCGGCATCGGCGCCGTCGTTCTTTCGATGGCCTATTTTGTGCGCCACATCATGGTTGCGCACAAGCGCGAAGGGGAAGAGGAATAGCACGGCCCCAGCGCGATTGTGCGGCTGACTTTTCTCTCTTGTCGCTGGTAGTGAGCTGAAGCGGTACAGAGGGCGTCTCATATGCATGCGCATGCAGAAGGGCGGCGTGGGATATGCAACATACCCCACGCCGCCCTTCTTGCGTTGCGAATCTACGCCGTGTGGGTCAATCCCTACTTGCCGAGCAGCTCTTCGATGGAGCCTGCGCGGTAGTTGGTGAACACGACGTTACCCTCTTCCTGCGTGGCGTCGAGGTCGACGTCGGCCATGATGCCGAAGTCGTGATCACCCTCGGGGTCGCTGAGCACCTGGTGCACGTGCCAGACGTGCTTCTCCTTCTCGTCGGCCTCGTCCACGTGGAAGTAAGTGGCAGAGCGCGCGTCGGCGTCGAGGAGCACCTCCTCATGCGACTCATAATATGCGTCGAGCGCATGCTTCCACTTGAGCTCACCGAACGACCAGTCGGAGTCGAGCGCTCCGAGCGCCTTGGCGTCGTCCTTGGCCACAAGGCGCACGCGGCTGAACAGGGCGTTGCGCACAAGCACCGTGAGTGCGCGGCGGTCGCGCACGACCACGTTGTC
This sequence comes from uncultured Coriobacteriales bacterium, assembly GCA_902464015.1. Lineage (GTDB taxonomy): Bacteria > Actinomycetota > Coriobacteriia > Coriobacteriales > UMGS124 > UMGS124. The sequence continues at coordinate 65,399 of CABQHM010000005.1, forward strand.
GAGCACGAGCGCACCGGGCTCCTCGGGCATGGAGCCGGTGTTTGCCCACTCGTCCACCAGGCTCGAGTCGACGGAGCGCACGACGAGGCCCAGCCAGGAGATGATGTCTTTGAGCTGGTCGTCGCGCTTGTCGAGCGGCAGCGTCCTATCCAGGCAGCGGTAAGCCTCGGAGAGGTAGCGCAGCAGGATGCCCTCGGCACGCGCCAGGTTGTACGTCTGGATGTAGCTCTTGAAGTCCGCGCAGCGCTCGAGCATGTCGCGCAGTACCGACTTGGGGGCGAGCTGGTAGTCGCGTGCCCACGGAACCGCCTCGCAGTACTGGGCGAAGGCCTCGGCGAGCATGTCCTCGAGCGGCTTGGGATAGGTCACGTCCTGCAGGCGCTCGATGCGCTCGTCGTATTCGATGCCGTCGGCTTTCATCTCAGCCATGGCGCGGCCGCGGGCCTCACGCTCCTGGGCGCGCAGAACCTGGCGGGGCTGCTCGAGTGTGGACTCAATCATCGAGATGACATCGAGGGCGTACGTCTCGCTTTCCGGATTGAGCAGCTCAAGCGCCGCAAGCAGGAAGGGGGAAAGCGGCTGGTCGAGGGCGAAGTCGTCGGGCAGGTCGACCGTGGTGAAGTACTCGACGGTTCCGTCGTCGTTGGTGACCTTTTCCACCACATCTGCGTCGATGAGGGTGGAAAACACCTCGTCGGTGCGGGCGCGGAGCTTGAGCTTCTCGGCATCGGACTGCATGGAGTCGTCGACGAGCTTGTACACGCGCGCCCAGGCGTCGCCGCCCTGCTCAACCTCGGCAAGCACCATGGAGTTGGTGATGCGCATGCGCGGTGTGAGCGTGGCAGGCACCGACTCGATGAGCTTGTCGAAGTTCTGCTTGTTCCAGCCCACAAAGCCCTCGGGCGGCTTCTTCGTCTTGATGCTGCGGGCCTTCTTGGGGTCGCCACCAGCTTTGGCAAGGGCCTTTGCGCGCTCGATGTCGTACTCGGTAGCCTCAGCGATGACCAAGCCTTCCGTGTCGAAGCCTGCGCGTCCTGCACGGCCGGCAATCTGGTGGAACTCACGCGAGCCGAGCCTGCGCATGTGCGAGCCATCGAACTTGGCAAGAGCCGTAAGTAACACGGTGTGGATGGGCACGTTGATGCCAACGCCAAGCGTGTCGGTGCCGCAGATGACGGGAAGAAGGCCCTGCTGGGCGAGCTTTTCCACAAGCAGACGATAGCGGGGGAGCATGCCCGCGTGGTGCACGCCCACGCCGCAGCCAAGCAGGCGCTGGAGGATTTTGCCGAAGGCCGTGGTGAAGCGCGTACCCTTGATGGCCTCCTTGATGCGCTCGCGCTGCTCCTTGGTGGCGACGCCGAAGCTTGCCAGCGACTGGGCGCTCTCAAGGGCGGCGTCCTGAGCGAAATGTACCACGTAGATGGGCGCTTTGCCCTCACGCAGGGCGATTTCCACCGTGCCTTCCAGCGAGGTCTCGACATACTCGTAGGTGAGCGGCACCGGGCGCTGGGCGTCGGCGATGATATCGACGGAGGCCCCCGTTGTGTCCTCGAGCTTGGCGGCGATGGCGCTCGTGTCGCCCAGCGTGGCGCTCATGAGGAGGAACTTCGTGCTGGGAAGGGTCAGAAGCGGCACCTGCCAGGCCCAGCCGCGGTCGCTGTCGCCAAAGTAGTGGAACTCGTCCATGGCGACGTAGCCGATGTCGGCCCCCTCGCCCTCGCGAAGGGCCGCGTTCGCCAGGATTTCGGCCGTGCAGCAGATGATCATGGCGCTAGGGTTGATGGAGGTGTCGCCTGTGATCATGCCGACGTTTTCCTTGCCGAAGACGTCGCACAGGTAGAAGAACTTCTCGCTGACCAGGGCTTTGATGGGGGCGGTGTAGTACGACTTCCATCCTTGGCACAGAGCGAGGAAGTGCATGCCGAGGGCAACCATCGACTTGCCGGAACCCGTGGGGGTGCCCAGGATGACGTGGTCGCCCAGTACGAGATCCATGATGGCTTCTTCCTGGTGGGGCCACAGTTCGATGCCACGGTCGAGGCACCACTGCATGAAGAGCTCGAAGATCTCGTCGCCAGGCATCTCGGGGTCGCCCTCATGCCAGATGGGGGCGCGCCTGCCCAGCGAGCCCGGAGCGAAGGCGTCGTCAGGAGAGCCTTGGGTTTCGATAGTCTCGTCGGCCATGGTCGACCTTTCCTTTCGTGGATGCGCGAGATGCGCGGGGCGTGCAAACGGGGCGTGCGGTGATCTGCAGGTTGCGTGCGGTACAGCCGTCGGACCCCGTCGGTTTTTCGTTTGGAGAAGCGTATCATTCAAGTGGCGTTCAACCTGACGAAATTTGACCGCATCGGTGATTGTGCAGGTAAAAAGCGCTGGATTATGCTACTGTCTACGCCCTCAATTACGCATTGACTCGCTGGTTGTGAGCCAACCAACATCGCCGAGGAGCATGGCTATGGGAATGGAATTCAAACGCCGCCTGCCCAACCCGCAGGACATCAAAGCCGAGATGTCCATGTCGGCGCAGGCAGAACAGCGCAAAGTCGCTTTTGATGCTGCAATTGCTGCCGTTATGGATGGCAGTGATTCCCGCAAGCTTGTCATCATCGGCCCCTGCTCGGCTGATCGCGAGGACGCCGTGCTCGAGTATTGCACCCGTCTGGCTAAGGCTCAAGAAGAGGTGGCCGACAAGCTCATCCTCATTCCACGCCTCTACACCAACAAGCCTCGCACGCTGGGTCTGGGCTACATGGGCATGCTCCATCAGCCCAACCCCAATGGTGAGCCCAACCTGCTTGCCGGCATCCGTGCCATTCGCCACATGAACCTGGCCGTTATCGAGCAAACGGGCTTCTTCGGTGCCGACGAGATGCTCTATCCCGAGTACCACCGCTTCTTGTCCGACCTGCTTTCCTACGTTGCGGTGGGTGCCCGCTCGGTGGAGGACCAGGAGCACAGGCTTGTCGCGTCGGGCCTGGACGTGCCCGTGGGCATGAAGAACCCGCCCTCTGGCGACAACTCCGTCATGCTCAACGCCATCGTTGCTGCTCAGGCACCGCATTCCTTCATCTACCGCAACTGGGACGTGCAGTCTACTGGCAACCCCTACGCGCATGCCATCCTGCGCGGCTATATTGGCGCAAGCGGCCACAACCGCCCCAACTATTCCTATGACTACCTGGTAGACCTCGTGGATGCCTATGCTGCCCGCGACATCAAGAATCCGGCACTCATCGTGGACTGCAACCATTCCAACTCGAACAAGCGCTGGGACCAGCAGCCCCGTATCGCCAAAGACGTGCTGCATTCATGTCGCCAGAACGCTGATATCGACCGTATCTTCCGTGGTTTCATGATTGAAAGCTACCTGGTAGATGGCGCACAGAAGGTAGGCGGCGAGGTCTACGGCCAATCCATCACCGATCCGTGCCTGGGTTGGGAAAAGACCGAGAAGCTTCTGCACGACATCGCTGAGCTGGTGTAAGCGTGCGTCTCGGCATAAGCCTGAAAGTCGTCTGGCGGCCCGCCCGGGATTCTCCCAGGCGGGCCGTTTTTGGTCGTGCCGCGCAAAATGGCCGCACGTTTGCGTTTTAATTCCGCTGGACCAAGTAGCCGCTCAATCCCCGAGCTATCTACCTGGGATGATGTGACGGCACGGTTGCCATCTACTCGATGCGCCCAAATTAAAACGCAAACATACGCTGTTTTTTCGACCGTTTGAAACTTTTCCCGCCTCTCAAGCGTTTTAGGGTCGAAGGCGCCTTTGGGAAAGACATACTATCGACAACGGCAGGGGAGGTGAGCGGGTGCAAGACAGGCTTTGGTTTGCGGGACAATCGAAGCGTCACATGGATACGGTGTTTCGCGTCGCCTATAACTACCTGCGCAATCATGCCGATGCCGAAGACGTGACGCAAACAGTTCTCTTCAAGCTTTTCCGCAGTGACGTTGAGTTTAATGACGAGGCGCACGTTAAACGCTGGCTTATCCGGGCAACCATCAACGAATGTACCTCGCTGTATCGTGCGCTTCGTCGACGGCCTGAGAATATCGACGACTACCTTGAGACGCTTGCTGCGCCTGAGTGCGATCGCGCTAATGACATTGAACTCCTGCGCAGGGTCATGGACCTGCCATCGCGTTACAGCATGCCGCTCTACTTGTATTACTACGAGGGATACGACGTGCATGAGGTGGCGCGGTTGCTGAGGTTGCCCGAGGCGACTGTACGCACGAGGTTGGCACGAGCTCGCCGTAGGCTCAAGGATGCGTTGACGAAGGGGGAAACACATGATGAAAGATGATGCCGACCGTTCCCTTTTTCAAGACGATATGCGCGAGGATGACATTGTCTGCCTGAATCAGGCATTTGATTTGCTTGCCGCCCCTGATCGTACGTACGAGAGGGTGATGGACATGACCAGGGAAAATCAAGGGGTGCATGCGTCTCAACAACATGTCGGCACGCATCGTATGACCAGGCGGGCCTTCGTTTCTTGTGCGGCGCTTTCGGTTGCGGCGATTGGCACTGTGGCCTACGCTGCTGTGAACACCGATTTCTTCCGGACTGCATTTGGAGATAAAGGCCAGCCTGATATCGAGGCGCATGAAGTGAACCGTGGGGATGGAACGACGTACACCCTGCCTTCTCGTCAATGGGTGGGGATTGATTCCGATGACGCTGAGCGGCTTCTGGGTGACTATGTCGAGTACATAGGTGATTCGATTGCCCATGAAGGCTATGTCCTCACACTGTGCTCCTGCGTTGTGGACGAAAACGGCCTGGGCGTTGCATCTTTCGAGTTCTGCAATCCTGACGGGGTGCAGATTGTAAAAAACATCTCATATGAGTACGGCGAGATTGAATTCGACGAAGATTGCCCGGTCGGTGCGATTGCGGTGACGGATGCGACGGGAATGAAACCGGTCAATGGGAACTGTCTTTTCGATCGCGATGCTTCAAGCGATACTGATGTTGTCGGAGCGTCATATTTTGATATTGGACGCAGTGATGGGACCGCGTCGGAACAGGGCGTCTCATGGATGCTTGCGCACAGGGATGGCTATGACGCGCCTGGGGAGTTGGACCTGATTTCCTTCCATCCAAGCAAGTTCGTTCCAACGCGACCGTTTATCTCGCAAGACGAGGATGTGACGGTAAGCATCTCGCCTATTGGCATGGTTATCGATACTCCGAATGACTCGGGCTGTGAGTTTGAAGTTGAGATTGAAGCCACAGGAGAGACTGTTATCGCTCGCCATCCTGAATGGATGACTACGACTGTTCGAATCGTTTTTGTCGACGGAACGGAATACGTTGTTCGCGATACAGGGGTGTCGAACACGGCCTTCGGTTTGGTTGCTGATGATTTCAGCAGTCAGTCAATGATTTTCAACCGTCTTGTTGATCCTGAGAGGGTTGCCAGCATTGTTGTCAACGGCTTCAATCCCGGCGATCCTGACGTGGTGTTTTTGCCGGAGGCGTAGGCGCGGGCGGTCAATTGGCCGGACCGGCCATTTTGTGACACAAAAAGGCGGGGCTGCCCAGTGGGGACAGCCCCGCCTTTGTTGATGCGAGAGGTTTGGGACGTAGGAGCCTACTTCTTGATGGTTTCCTTGGCGGGCTCGGGCAGGTCGCTGCCGCAGTGGCAGCACTTGGTGGCGCCGACCTTCACCTCGCCGAGGCAGTAGGGGAACACAGGTGGGACCTTCTTGGGCTCCTCTTCCTTCTTGCCACCTACGAGCTTCTCGCTGGCGGCTTGGGCCTTGTTGAGGGCCTTGACGAGGGCAAACACGACGAGGGCAACGATGAGGAAGTTGATGACGGCGCTGATGAAGGCGCCAAAGTCAACCGTGGCGCCGTTGAACGTGATGGCCATGCCCTTGACTTCGGGGCTGCCGCCGATCATGGAGATGAGCGGGTTGATGATGTTGTCGGTGAGCGAGGTCACGATGGCCGTGAAAGCGCCGCCGATGATGACCGCGACAGCGAGGTCCATCACGTTGCCCTTGTTGATGAAGTCCTTGAATTCCTTGATGAACTTCTTCATTGCCCGTCTCCTTTAGTCTGTGAAGCCCTTTGGTTTCGAGCGGAATTCTATACGCTATTGAGCTGCTTGTTACGCTAAAACGACTTTTTTATGCGTTGAATTGGGCTTCGACTTCCTCAACGATGCGTGCCGTAATGCGTGCCTGCGAGGTGTCGCCGGTGGCATCGGCATACTCGTGGGCACAGATGTTGCGACGGAAGATTTCCTCGCGAGCTGCTTGGCGTACGGCTGCGTCATCGGTAATGGCGAAGCCGGCCATGTTGACGCCCATGTCGGTAGGCGACTGATAGGGGCTCTCACCGTAGAGACCCTCCATGAGCGCCTTGAGGACGGGGAATGCCTCGACGTCGCGGTTATAGTTCACGGCTTCTTTGCCATAAGCCTGCATATGGAAGGGATCGATGATGTTGAGGTCCTCGAGGTCGGCGGTTGCTGCCTCATAGGCAAGGTTCACGGGGTGTTTGAGGGGCAGGTTCCACACGGGGAACGTTTCCCACTTGGCGTAGCCAGCGCGCACGCCGCGCTTGTTCTCGCCGTAAATCTGTGACAGACAGGTGGCGAGCTTGCCCGAACCAGGGCCGGGAGCCGTGACAACTACCAGGGGTTTAGTCGTCTCGACGAACTCATTCTTGCCAAAACCCTCATCGCTCACTGCAAGGTTGACATCCATGGGGTACCCAGCGATGGGGTAGTGCAGGTAGCTCTTGACACCGAGCTTATCGAGGTGTTTGCGCAAAGAGTCAACCTCAGGTTCACCTTGATAGCGCGTGATAACGACGCCGGCGACGGGAATCGAGATCTTCGCGAACTCGCCGAGAAGGCGAAGCACGTCCTCCCTATAGGTGCAGCCGATGTCGGCGCGAATCTTGCCCGAGGCGACGTCGCAGGCGGCCACGGCGATAATGACCTCGCAGTTGTGCGAGATGGACTGAAGGGTGCGAATTTTCACGTCGGGCTGAAAGCCGGGGAGCACGCGGCTGGCATGGTAGTCGTCGAACAACTTGCCGCCGAACTCCAGGTAGAGCTTGCCGCTGAACATCCCGATGCGCTCTTGGATGTGCTCAGATTGGAGCTTGACGAAGGCGTCGTTGTCGAACCCAATGGCCATGCGTACTACCTCACCTTTCCCGATGTTGGCTCAAAGCCGTTTTTGCACCGGGGGTTTATTTTACATGCCGTTGACACGTCTCAAACAACCTGCAGATATAAACCGCATCCGCTGCACGTATGGGCAGATACCATGGATATGGCGGCAAAAGAGCAGCGAAAGAGAGTCTTGCCTGGGCGTGGAAGCCGCGGGCAAGGCCCTCTTGTGAAGCCAATGGATGCGCGCCGGGCTCTGTTATCCCAGCACGTTTTCGAACGCGAGCCATGAAGGCTGCTCGGTGCACACAACGCGGGCGCTCACGTAGGCGCGCGGCAGGCTCACGAAGCGCGTGCCCTGCCAAATGCCCGAAGGCTGTCGCTGTACAACAAGCGCGACGTCGGCCTGACGGTCGTTGACCAGGCAGAGGGGCAGCAAGAGCTTCATGGTATCGGCTGCAGGGTCGAACACGGGCACTGCCAGGCGATAGTTGCGCCTGCATGCGGCGATTGCCGCGTCTACGGCATCGTCAAGGGCGCGGGTGAGCCTGCGATAGACTGCCGGCGTGCCCGTGATGAAGCGGGCCAAGCGAACCTGGGCTTCGGTGCGCTGGGCGACGGGCAGGGACGTGTCGCCCATGCGATCGAGCATGCCGCAGGGGCCTTCCATGTCGGCGAGGGCGTCGCGCAGGAAACCACGAGGCAGACGTCCCAGGCAGTCGTCGAGGAGCGTGTGGAAGTCGAGGGCGACGCGGGCATCGGGCTGAGGCACCACATCGTCGAGCGAGGTCAGATAGGTTGCTGCCTGAGGGATGCACTCAAGCTCGGAGGTGATGCGCCTGCCCAAATCACCCGAGCCGGCCAGCGCAAATCCGGCGAAGCGCCAGGGAGTGTTCACGCGGCAGGGCTCGAAGCAGGCGAACACGTCATCGCCTGAGGGCGTGGCAAGTCCCGTGTTGAACGCGGCGAAATCACCTGCGGAAGAAGTTCCGAGCTTGCCCTGTGCGCGCACGCGGTGGAACGTGACGACAAGGTACTCGCGCAGGATGCCGTAGCGTGTGGCACCGGCAGCGCTGGGGGTGACTTCTGTGCCGGGATAACTCCAACGCTCGGGCGCGACCATGCGGGCAAGGTCGCCCAGCACGGCGTCCCACGAGCTGATGGTGGCAAACGTGGCGAACTCGCGGATGGGATCGACCGCCTGCGAACCTGCGGGCGACGGTGTGCCGAGGTCAGACCATGCGCCCTGGTCAGCCACGGGAAGGCCCTCGAGAGAGGCAGTCTCGTGCATGTCGCCCGTACCGTCGTCACCGTCGACAAGTGCTACGGCCCAACGCATGTTGAGCCCTGGCTTGCCGGTGCGCTTGAGGGTGAGCTCGACGGGCTGGCTCCCGTCTTCGCGCAGGTAGCGCAGGGGGAATACGGCCCTGCTGCGCGACCCACACACGGTGCCCATGGCGCGGGCGGCGCTCCAGTCCTCGTCGAGCACCGCCATGAGGTCAACCTGTATGGGCAGGATGCGCGAAAGCGTGCTCAGGATGGCCGTGGGGCAGAAGACGTCGCGCGAGATGGACTGTGGGTAGTCGGCGAGGACTTCCGGGGTCGGAACCTGGCGGTCCGGATTGGGTGAGAAGGTCGCGGCTGCATGCGCGGCAGGGGAGTGACCTGCGAAGGCAGGCTGGCGTGCAGCCTGAGGAGCCGAGATGCTTGCAGCGGGAGTCTGCTGCGGCATGCAGGACTGAGCGACAGGTGTGGTTATCGGTGCGTGCTGCTGGGTCATTTGGGTGGGCGCGGCCTGAGTGTCTGCCGAATCGGAAAGAGCCGCCTGGGCGGTCGAGGCCTGATTGAATGCCGAAGCGGAAAGGGCTGCCTGGGTGGCCACGAGCTGACCGGTTGCCGAATCATAGGACGCCGCCAGAACGGGTGCGACCTGGAAGGATTCCAAATTAGAAACGGCCGTCTGAGCAGGCGCGACCTGGTTGGATGCCGAATCGGGAGAAGCTGCCTGGAGAGAGGATGTCTGAGCAGGTGCGATATAAGCGCGCGGGGCCTCGGTGCCAGCGACTGCAGCGACCCCATTGCTCGGTGCGTCCTTAATCGAGAACACATCCGGATTGGCGACGGTCTCCTGGATTGTGGAAGCCTGAGCGGCCAGAGCCTCGGCGGGTGCGTAGCTGGCCGCCTCTTCATAGGTGGGCATGAGCCACTCGTCGTCGGCCGGCATGGTTGCGACGGTTGGTGCGGGAGAGGGTGCGGCCTCGACTGCGGCGGCATGTGTGCGCCTACGGGTGACGCCGCGCTTGGCGCCCGAAGCGAGGACGTCCTCGCACATACGCTGGGTATGGGAGCTGGGGGAGGAGGGCATCTCTGCCGGCTTCTGCGTTTTCGCGGCCGCCACCTTGCCCTTCTTGCCTGCGCCCTTCTTGTCGGCTTCCGTCTTCTTGTGCGAGCCGGGCTTGGCTGCGGCCGTCTTGCTTGCGGCGGCAAAGGGCAGCTCGCCAACGGGGTCGTAGGTGACGCGCAAGCCGCCCTTGAGCTCGGCGATGGGAGTTGTCACACGGGCACGCTGCTCGTCGAGGGCGCGCTGACGCGCCTCCTCGCGGGCGCGCTGAGCTGCCTCGCGGGCCTCGGCCTCCTGACGTGCGCGTTCCTCGGCCTCGCGGGCTTCTCGTTCGGCTGTCTCGCGGGCGATGCGTTCCGCTTCCTCGCGGGCGATGCGCTCCGCCTCGGCGCGTTCGGCTGCCTCACGGGCCTCCCGCTCGGCGCGCTGCTGTGCCTCGAGCTTTGCCTGAGCCTCGGCTGCGGCCTTGGCGGCTTTGGCTTCCTGCTTGCGGCGCTGCTCGCCGGGCTTGGAGGGCTTGACGGTGGCCTTTACGCCGGCCCACTGGTTCTTGCTGCCCTTGGCTCCCTTGCCAGCGCCTTTTGCCTGCTTGCCTGCGGGTTTGGATACCTGGGCGGCCTTTGCGGCAGCCTTTTCCTCCTCGGCCTTCTGGGCCTCAAGAAGCTGGGCATCGAGTTCGGCGTTGCGCAGCATGGTGACGAGGATGCGGCCTTTCTTGAAGACCTCGACGCGCGCTGAACCCTGGAAATGTTTGGATTCGAGCATCGTGCGAGTCGAGTCGAAGCCGACATCGGCCGCCTGTACGTCGTCGGCTGTCAGCACCTCCTCGGCGCGTTCAATGGTGACCTGCTTGCCGTAGCCGAGCTTCTCGCTCAGCAGACGATAGATATAGAGGCGATTACCTGGGGTCATCGAGTCAGCCATGAGAGCGTCCAATCTATGAGAGCACCCGAGCAACGCCATACGGCGGCCCCGGATGAAGGTTAACCGCCCCATTTTCCCAGACTTTCCCTCCACATGGAACCCACATCCCAAGGCTGCACATCTGATGCATGGGAGGGGAGGGCCATACGCGTCGATTTGATGCGCCCCTGCCTGTGCCTCGCGTGGATATGTCTGTCTTCCGTTCGGTTTTCCGAGCTTAAATTTTTCCGGAAAGAGGCCGCTTGACCTCGCGTTTGGCAAGGAAGTGCCCGTCCTGTTCTTGATATTGATTGGAAAGATTTGCGGGATATCGGCTGTCCGGGCGATTTGACGGGTCTGCGTCCGCCTCGGCCGTCGCTGTTCCGGCGTTGGCGTCTTGCCGCCCTGCCTCTGCTCTCTCATTTCCCTCACGTGTCCTGCCTCCGTGCGAGACTGTGAGACGTTCGTCCAAGAGATCATCGCCGAGTCTCAGGAGACCCTGGCTTGCTTTTTGGTCCATTTAGCACGATGACGGGCCATACGTGCTGGATGGACCATTTTGGGTCGATTTGCGGGCTTTTTTGGTCCATTGAGCACGATGGTCTGACGAACGTGCAGAACGGACCATTTTGAGGGGCTGGCCCTAGTCCGGTCGGTGCTCGCGGCCCGCTTCGTGGACCCGTCGGCCCTGACGGTTTCCGATGCTGCGCCCATTGCTGCTTCCTTTGATTAAGGCAACGCTTATAGTACGATGTCTTACACGCGTGAATTTGCATCCGGCTGCGCGGCGGTGCAAAGGCGATATGAGAGAGCCATTTGGGGGTATGCCTTCGACGTGCTTGGCGATGACGCTGGCGAGCTTCGACGCCGGCACGTGGAGCAGGCTGCTGCACGCCCAGATGCCGTCATAGGGGCCTTGCGGCTCGAAGTCCTCGAAGAGCGCGTGCGCGACGGGGAGCCCCGTGAGCC
>CABQHM010000006.1 GCA_902464015.1 uncultured Coriobacteriales bacterium
GCTTGACGTTCACGTCCAGCTTGGGGCCGTAGAAGGCAGCCTCGCCGATCTCCTCGGTGAAGTGGATGCCCAGCTCGGTCAGAACCTCGCGAAGGGCGCCCTCGGCCTTCTCCCACATCTCGTCGTCCTGATGGTACTTGTGCTTGTCCTCAGGGTCGCGCAGCGAAAGGACGCAGCGGTAGTCGGTGATGCCAAAGTCCTTGTAGACGCTGAAGATGAGGTCGCACACGCCCGCGACCTCGTCCTTGATCTGGTCGGGGGTCACGAAGATGTGCGAGTCGTTCTGGCAGAAGTGACGGCCGCGCTCGATGCCCTTGAGCGTGCCAGAGGCCTCGTAGCGGAAGTCATGGGCGATCTCGGCCAGACGGATGGGCAGCTCCTTGTAGGAGTGGGGCTGGTTGGCGTAGATCATCATGTGGTGCGGGCAGTTCATGGGGCGAAGGACGAAGTTCTCGCCCTCCATCTCCATGGGCGGGAACATGTTCTCCTTGTAGTGGTCCCAGTGGCCGCTCGTGCGGTACAGGTCCACGGTGCCCACGCAGGGCGTGAGGACATGCTGGTAGCCCAGGGCCGTCTCCTTGTCGCGGATGTAGGTCTCGAGCTGCTGCCAGACGACGTAGCCGTTGGGGAGGAACATGGGCAGGCCCTTGCCCACCAGGTCGTCGGTCATGAAGAGGTGCATCTCGCGGCCGATCTTGCGGTGGTCGCGCTCGGCGGCCTCGGCCAGCTTCTGCAGGTGCTCGTCGAGCTCGGCCTGCGTGGCGAAGGCGGTGCCGTGGATGCGGGTGAGCATCTTGTTCTCGGCGTTGTTCTTCCAGTAGGCGCCGGAGATGGAAAGCAGCTTGAAAGCCTTGAGGGCCTTGGTGTAACGAAGGTGCGGGCCGGTGCACATGTCGACATACTCGCCCTGGGTGAAGAAGCTGATTTGAGCGTCTTCGGGCAGGTCGGCGATGTGCTCGACCTTGTAGCACTCGCCACGCTCCTGCATGAGGGCAATGGCCTCCTCGCGGGGGAGGATGGAGGGCTTGATCGGGAGGTTCTCCTTCACGATCTTGCGCATCTCGGCCTCGATGGCAGTGAGGTCCTCGTCGCCGAGCCTGGTGTCGCCCAGGTCGATGTCGTAATAGAAGCCCTTCTCGGTGGCCGGGCCGTAACCGAAGCGTGCCTGCGGGTAGAGGCGCTTGACTGCCTGGGCCAGAATGTGGGCGGCCGTGTGGCGAATGACCTGAAGCTCCTCTTCAGCAGGGCACTCGGTAACGGATCCGTCTGCGTGCACGATGTTCATTGGGTAACTCCCCTTCACGGTATCGGATGGTTCGTATGTGAGAGATTTTATTGCTTTTGCATCCAGAGAGCACTCTTGATGATACATCCCTTGAAAATGTCGTATCTTTAACGACGCATGTGCATGGGGCACGTGCCTTGACGATATCGGTCTTGCGGGCCGGTCGTCCCGTGCGAGGAATGGATCTTCGCGTTTGGGGCGCCCAAAGCTTGGCGGGACCACAGTTTGGAAGGGATCAACCCTTGAGCGAGCTTAAGAATCCTTCGATCTTCTCTCTTGATGTCGTTGACGAGAACGAGATGAACAACCTCGTCGACAACACGATCATCGACTTCGACGAAGGCGACATGGTCAACGGCACCGTCGTGAAGATCGGTCATGACGAGGTCCTTCTGGACATCGGCTACAAGTCCGAAGGTGTCATCCCCGCCCGTGAGCTTTCCATCCGCAAGGATGCCGACCCCAGCACCATCGTCTCCATGGGCGACGAGATCGAGGCCCTCGTCCTCACCAAGGAGGACAAGGACGGCCGTCTGATCCTGTCCAAGAAGCGCGCTGAGTACGAGCGTGCCTGGAACCGCATCGAGGAGATGTTCAACGCCGGCCAGAACGTGGAGGGCGAGGTCATCGAGGTTGTCAAGGGCGGCCTTATCCTCGACATCGGCCTGCGCGGCTTCCTGCCTGCCTCCCTCGTCGACCTCCGTCGCGTCAAGGACCTCACCGCCTACATGGGCACCCGCATCGAGGCCCGCGTCATCGAGATGGACCGCAACCGCAACAACGTCGTCCTCTCCCGTCGCGTTGTGCTTGAGGAGGCCCGCAAGGAGGAGCGCAGCGAGATTCTCGCCAAGCTCAAGCCCGGCATGCGCCTCAAGGGCAACGTGTCCTCCATCGTCGACTTCGGTGCTTTCGTCGACCTGGGCGGCATCGACGGCCTGGTCCACATCTCCGAGCTCTCCTGGAACCATGTCAACCATCCCTCCGAGGTCGTCAAGGTCGGCCAGGAGGTCGAGGTCGAGGTGCTCGACGTCGATATGAACCGCGAGCGCATCTCCCTCGGTCTCAAGCAGACCACCGAGGATCCGTGGCGTTCGCTCGTCAAGAAGTACCCCGTGGGCGCCATCGTTGAGGGCAAGGTCACCAAGCTTGTTCCCTTCGGCGTCTTCGTGGAGCTTGGCGACGGCATCGAGGGCCTCGTGCACATCTCCGAGATGGCCAAGGCTCATGTCGACCAGCCTTCCCAGGTCACCAAGGCCGGCGAGACCGTCCACGTCAAGGTCATGGAGATCGACCTCGACCGTCGTCGCGTCTCCCTGTCCATGAAGGCCGCTGCCGAGACCCTCGGCATCGACGTGCCCGTGACTCCCCTGGAGCCCAAGGCCGAGAAGGCCGAGGAGGCTGCTGCTGAGGAGCCTGCCGCCGAGGTTGAGGCTACCGAGGCTGAGTAAGCTTTCTCACGGGGTCAGGCAGGGCTTGACCACGACTGAAGCTTGATTTTAGCTGGGCGGGTTGCTTTTGGGCAGCCCGCCCTTCTTTTTGTCTGGGGAAGGAAGTGCCATGGCTATTCGCGTTGTTGAGATTGAGGCATTCGAAGACGAGAGGCTCGACGCCTATGCTCGCCTGACGGAGGCGCAGCTGCGCTGCCGCCTGGAGCCCGAGAAGGGTATCTGCATCGCCGAGTCGTTCAAGGTCATCGACCGTGCGCTTGACGCCGCCATGGTGCCTGTCTCCTTCCTCGTCGCTCCCAAGTGGGTCGACGAGACGCTCGAGCGTGCTCGCCAGGCAGTGCGGGCGGGCCTTGTGAGCGAAGACGAGGACCTTCCCATCTTCGTCGCCCCTGTCGAGCAACTCTCCAAGCTCACGGGCTACAACTTGACGCGCGGTGCCCTGTGCGCGATGCGCCGCCCCGTTTTGCCCAGTGTGGAAGAGGTCGTGCGCGGGGCTCGCCGCATCGCGGTGCTCGAGGGCATCGTCGACCACACCAACGTCGGCGCCATCTTCCGCAGCGCGGCGGCTCTCAACGTCGACGCCGTGCTTGTGACGCCCACGTGCTGCGACCCCCTGTATCGTCGTGCGGCCCGCGTGAGCATGGGCACGGTCTTCCAGGTGCCATGGACGCGCATCGGTTCCGATCACACGCAGTGGCCCGTCCCGGGCCTTTCCATTCTGAACGACCTCGGGTTCACCACGGCGGCGTTCGCTCTGACCGACGAGTCGATCAGTTTGGCCGACCCTCAACTCGATGAGATTGACAAGCTTGCAGTGGTTTTGGGCACGGAAGGCGACGGCCTGTGCCACGACACCATTGCCGGCTGCGATCTTACGGTGCGCATCCCCATGGCCCACGGCGTCGACTCGCTCAACGTCGCTGCCGCTTCGGCTGTGGCGTTCTGGCATCTCTGCGAGCACTAGGGAGGCGCCCGCGTGTACACGCTGTTTGTTACCGGTGGCATCGGTTCGGGAAAGTCCGCCTTTGTGGGGCGCTTGAAGGAGCTTGGCGCCACGGTGTATGACCTTGATGCCATCTCGCACGAGGTGCTCGAGGACGACGACACTGTTCGCGCCCTCGTGCGGGCGTTCGGCCCCGAGATTCTCGAGGAAGGCAGCGGCCCCGTCCCCGATTCACTCGATGAGGAATTCGTTTCAGATTCAGACGACATCCTCCCGCTTGGGAGAATCTCTCGTCCGGCCTTGGCCTGGCGTGCGTTCTCAAGCCCTGAGACAACCGACCTTCTAAATTCCATCGTGCACCCCCGCGTCTTTACGCGCCTGGCCCAGCACCTCGCTTCGGGATGCTCGTGCTGCGCGTCGTCTCATGACGTGGTCAACGTCGTTGAGGTGCAGCTGATCGACAAGGCAGGGGAGTCCCTTGCCCTGGCCGACGAGGTCTTGGGTATTCTGTGCCCCAGGGACATACGCCGTTCCAACGCGCAGGCCCGCGGCATGGACCCCGCCGATTTCGACCGTCGGGACGCCTTGCAGATTACCGACGAGCAGCGTGCCTCGTACTGCACTTCCACGCTTGTAAACGACAAGGGGCTTGAGCATTTGCGCGAGATGGCCGATGATTGGTGGCATCGACACTGCCCGACGCGACCGTAGGTGAGGCATCCATGCAAACAAAGAGCCCGGCCATTGCCTTTGTTGGAAGGCACAACTCTGGTAAGACCACCCTCGTGACGAAGGTGATCTCTTGCCTTTGCGCACGCGGTCTGGACGTGGGAAGCGTCAAGCATCACGGTCACCTGGGCTTTGAGGTGGACGTCGAGGGCAAGGACTCGTGGCGCCATCGCCAGGCCGGCTCCTGCGAGGTCGCCATTGCCTCGCCTGACAAGATGGCCCTCATTCGCGAACTGAAGCACGAGATGGAAGTCGACGAGATCATCGAGCTCATGGCTCCCCATGACGTCGTGCTGGTAGAGGGCTACAGGGGCAGCGGCAACATCCCGACTGTCGAGATCATGCGTTCCACCAACGAGCGCGACTCCGTGGCCGCAGCGGAGTTCGTCCGCGCGGTCAGGCAGACCGGGCGCCTCGAATATGACGATGCCAACCTCGGCAGGGACGCCGGCCGCATGCCCGACGAGTTGACGGTGGCTGTCGCGAGCGACATCCCCGAGGTTCACGACGCCGCCCAGGCCGTTGGCCTCGTGACGTTTGGCCTCGACGATGAGGAGGCCATCGCCGATTACATCGCGACGCATATCGCCCGCAGCGGTCGTTAGCCCCATTACATTCCATACCCGAGTGGCAAAAGCTGCCTACTCGGCTATAATCGCCCCTTGTGTACAAACTGTGCGCGCCGTCGGCGCGCACACTTGCATGAGAAGAGGGTACATGCTTGATCCAAACGTACGAATCAGCATTGACGAGGCTTTGGGGCGCGTGCTCGATCGCGTGGGGGCGCTTCCCGAGCAGCGTGTGGAGCTCATCGATGCTCTGGGCCGCGTTCTTTCGCACGACGTCGTGAGCGACATCGACGTCACGCCGTTCGACAACTCCTCGATGGACGGCTACGCCGTCAGGTCGTGCGACCTTGAGGGCGCAAGCGAGGCGTCCTGCGTCGAGATGGACGTCGTGGGCTACATCGGCGCGGGGTCTGCCTTCGACGGCGTGCTTCAGCCTGGCCAGACGGTGCGCCTCATGACGGGCGCCCCCATGCCCCAGGGTGCCGACGCCGTGCAGAAATTTGAGCTCGTTAACGTCGTGAGCGGCGAAGGTGAGACTGGTTCGCGTGTGTCGTTCTCCGCCCCCGTGAAGCCGGGCAACTTCGTGCGTCTTGCTGGCGAGGAGTTCAAGGCCGGCGAGGTTGCACTGCCCGCCGGGACGTTCGTGAACGCCTATGCTCTGGGCATGCTGGCCTCCGCCGGCGCCCGTGAGGTCGATGTCTACTGTCGCCCGGTCGTCGGCATCTTCACGATCGGCAGCGAGCTCATGTCCATGGCGACGGCCCCCGCCGACCTTGAGCGTGGCAAAATCCGCGACAGCAACTCCTGGACGCTTGCGGGTCTTGTGCGCGAGGCGGGCGGTGAGCCGCGCCTGTTCGGCATCGTCCCCGACGACCGCGAGGCGATCAAGGCCGTGCTCGACGAGGCGCTTGCATGCTGCGACATGGTCATTTCTGCCGGCGGTGCCAGCCAGGGCGACTTCGACTTCATCCAGGAGGTCATTTCCACGCAGGGCCAGGCCGTCTTCTCTTACCTGTCGCTTCGTCCCGGCAAGCGCCAGACGTTCGGCATCGTCGAGGGCAAGCCCGTCTTTGGCCTGTCGGGCAATCCTGCGGCTGCCTCTGTCGGCTTCGAGCTGCTCATTCGCCCGGCGCTGCGCAAAATGCAGGGATATGCCGACCTTGCCCGCCCGCAGGTGCGCGCCACACTCACCTCTCCCATCAAGAAGAAGGAGGGCCGCGCGTTCTACAACCGCGGCAGGGTCGAGCGGGACGAGGACGGCTCTTGGGTCGCCTACGAACACGGCACGCAGTCTTCTGCCCTGTTGGGAGACCTCGAGCGCTGCAACTGCCTCATCGTCATCGACGAGGACAACATGGGCATGCAGGCTGGCGAGCAGGCTCTCTGCATGCGCATCGACCTGCCTGAGGGCACCCAGCTGTAGTCTTGCGTCAGTTTGAGAAAGGGAAGCTCATGAACATTAAGTTCGCCATCGTCACCGCATCTGACACGCGTGACATCACGCTCGACTCGGCGGGCGCCGCGCTCGAGTCGCTCATCTCTGAGCAGGGTTGGAGCGTCGCCTCCCACGTCGTGGTCAAGGACGAGCGTGCCGATCTCACGCGCGCCATCATCACGGCCTGCGACGAGGTAGATGCCGACATCGTGCTCACCTGCGGCGGCACCGGCCTGTCCATGCGCGACGTCACGCCCGAGGCAACCCAGGACGCATGCGACCGCAACGTGCCCGGCATCGCCGAGGCCATCCGCGCCACCTCCCTGCAGAAGACGCGTCGAGCGATGCTCTCGCGCGCGCTTTGCATGCAGCGCGGCACCCATCTCGTCATCAACTTCCCCGGTAGCGAGAAGGCTGCGCGCGAGTGCTGGGATGCCGTGTACGACCAGCTTGACCATGCCATCAAGATGACCGCGGGTGGCGGCCACTAGAAATCGCGCCACGCGTCGGTCCTCGTGGGGCAGGGGCATGCGTTTACGCGCTGCTGCCGCGCCGCTGACGGCATTTTCTCAATACGGGTTGATTTTATGCTTGCACTTTTGTGGCATATGGTTAACCTATCGAGTGATAGCAACGGCAAACCCGCCGTCGCCTGAGTCCCTTGGGAGGGGATTTCTCAAATGAAGATGAACCGTCGTTCCTTTGTTCAGGGTGCCGCTATGCTCGGTGCCGCCCTTGCCGTCGTTCCTTGCGCCGGTCTGGCTTTCGCTGACGAGAAGAAGGAGGAGGCTGCTCCCGCCGCTGAGGGCGCCCTTCAGATCTTCGCCGCCAACTCCCTGGAGAAGGCCCTGCCCGAGGTCCAGAAGCTCTACACCGAGCAGACCGGCGTCGAGTTCGCCGACACTCAGTTCAAGGCATCCGGCGACCTGGTCGAGCAGCTCAAGGGCGGCGCCATCGTCGACCTGCTGATCACTGCCTCCAAGGGCACCATGGACAAGGCCGAAGAGGGCAAGCTCATCGACGCCGACACCCGCATCAAGATGTTCAACAACGACCTCGTCGTCGTTGCCGCCGAGGGCGCCGACGTCAAGGTCGCCGCTGTCGAGGACGTCGCTGCCGATGACATCGCCAGCATCGCCATCGGCGACCCGGCCACCGTTCCCGCCGGCAAGTACACCTGCCAAGCTCTGTACGCCGCCGGTCTCTACAGCGCCGAGGAGGGCGTCGACGGCGAGTTCGCTGAGGAGATCAAGGACAAGGTCATGCTTGCCGACAAGGTGGGCACCTGCGCCTCCTATGTCTCCACGGGCGACGCCACCATCGGTTTCGTGTACAGCTCCGACGTCTATCGCTATGACGGCATCGAGGCCATCTACACCGTTCCCGCCGACATGCACAAGGACATCGTCTACCCCGGCGCCGTCTGCACCGACGCTCCCAACGTCGAGACTGCCAAGGCGTTCCTCGACTTCTGCATGACTGACCCCGACGCTCTGGACATCTGGAGCGAGTATGGCTTCGAGGTCGTCGTGGCCGACGAGGCTGACGCCGCTGCTCCCGCTGACGCCGCCGCTGGCGCTCTCAAGGACGGCACCTACAACGCCGAGGGTAAGGGCATCGGCGGCAAGGTGCCCGTGACCGTCGAGGTCAAGGACGGCAAGGTCGCCACCGTCACCGTCGGCGACAACTCCGAGACCCAGGGCATCGGCTCCAAGGCCATCGAGCAGCTGCCCGACGCCATCGTGGCCGCCAACGGCACCGAGGGCGTCGACGCCGTCTCCGGCGCCACCGTCACCTCCAAGGCCATCTTCACGGCCGTCGAGGACTGCCTGGCCCAGGCGAAGTAAACGCCTTCCACGTAGGGCTTAGATGACATCCGTGCGCCGACGCCCTGGTGTTTTGGGACGTCGGCGCACTTCGTTTGCTGGGGCATTTTCTTGGGAGGGAAGCATGCCAACGACTTCCACAGGCTATGAGGCGCCCAGCGCCCAGTGCCTGTCTTGGGTACGTGCGGTGTTTGTTGCCGCGCTCATTGTCTGTGTTGTAATCCTGGCCGCCATACTTGTCGCACCTCGCGCCGCTTGTGCTGACGCGTCCTCGAGCGTGGGCGAGGGCCAACAGTTGAGCGAAGGCTCGGCCGTTGACGACGAGTACGGTTTGGGCATCAATGACTTCGAGCGCCGCAACAAGGGCCGCGAGGACAAGGGCGGTGCGGGTTACGTCTACCAGGTCAACGACACCGAGGCGTTTGTCGTCCTTGCCGTCGGCGAGAACACGCTCGTCATGGTCCCGCAAGACGTCGCCGACGCGGTCGGTTTCAAAGCCGAGGACCAAGGCTACGTCGACGCCTTTATGGCCATGGTGGCTGAGCTTGATGAAGCCGCATCCAAGGGTGGCACGCTCGTCGGCAGCCTCAAAGGCGACGTGCAGGTTTCCATCGGCGAGCAGGAGGTGCAGTTCGGCGACGTCACCGTCAGGCGCGACGTCTCCATCGGCGAGGGCGACAAGGCCCGCCTGTATGTGACCCTCACGCGCACCGACGGCCAGGCCAACAACACCGACGCCGTCCTGTGTGACTACGGCCACCTCGTCGCGAACTCCGCCGTTGTCACCGAGGCCATTCCCACCTGGTGGGAGAGCCTGTGCGCCTTCCTTTCAACCATCGACTACCGCCCGCTGTGGGTCTCTCTCAAGACAAGCGGCGTTGCGCTCGTCATCGTCTTTATCTGCGGCCTTCTCGCCGCTTGGAAGTCGCTCGGTGTCAAGAGCCGCTGGCAGGGAATCGTCGACACGCTCTTCACCATCCCCATGGTGCTGCCGCCCACGGTGTGCGGCTTCTTGCTGCTCCTGCTGTTCGGCAACGCCTCGCCTGTCGGTCAGTGGCTCATGCAGCACGGCGTGAAGCTCGTGTTCTCCTGGCCCGCCACGGTCATTGCGGCCACGGTCGTTGCGTTTCCGCTCATGTACCGCACGGCGCGCGGCGCATTCGAGGCGCTCGACCCCAACATGCTCGATGCCGCCCGTACCTTGGGTTGGTCTGAGCGCCGCGTGTTCTACCGCCTCATGATTCCCAACGCCTGGCCCTCCATCGCCGCAGGTACGGTGCTTGCGTTCGCCCGTGCCATGGGCGAGTTCGGCGCGACGCTCTTCTGCGCCGGCAACTACGCGGGCATCACTCAGACCATGCCCATCGCCATCTACTTCCAGTGGATGGGCGGCAACACCGACGTGGCGATCTTCTGGGTCATCGTGGTCATCTTCATCTCGTTCCTCGTCATCCTCTTCATCAACGTCTACACCGCTCATTCCCAGCGCTATCGCAAGGGTGGTCTCACGCGCGCCGAGCTCAAGATGCTCAAGAAGCAGGGCAAGTTGGCCGGCGAGGATTCCGAGGGCGCCAACGACGACCAGTCGTTCTCCGGTATTCACGCTGCCGACGCCGAGTCGCTCTTCGAGCGCGTCTCGTCGGACGCACAAGACAAGGCGAGGGGATAGCCATGAGCCTGTACGTCGACATCAAGAAGAAGCTCACGGCGTTCGACCTCGACGTCCACATCGAGGCAGGTGAGGAGCGCCTGGGGCTTCTGGGCGCCTCTGGTTGCGGTAAGAGCCTCACCATGCGCTGCATCGCCGGCGTCGAGACGCCCGACGAGGGACGCATCGTTGTGAACGACCGCGTCTTCTTCGATTCCGAGCGTGGCATCAACCTCTCCCCGCAGGAGCGCAAGACCGCCTACCTCTTCCAGAACTACCAGCTTTTCCCCAACCTGTCGGTGGAGCAGAACGTGCAGGCGGGCATGCCCAAAACCATGTCCAAGCAGGAGCGCCACGAGGCGGCTATCAGCGCGCTCTCCATCTTCTCCATGGAAAAGTTCGCCCAGCGCTATCCGGGGCGCCTCTCCGGCGGCCAGCAGCAGCGCGTGGCGCTTGCGCGCATGATTGCGGCGCGCCCCGGCATCTTCATGTTCGACGAGCCGTTCTCCGCCCTTGACTCCTACCTCAAGAGCTCGCTTGAACAGACCCTGCTCGACATGCTCGACCTCGTGAAGACCACGGTGCTCTACGTGAGCCACGACATCGACGAGTCGTTTAGGTTCTGCGATCGCATCTGCGTCATCTCCGACGGCCATGTGGCCGAGATCGGCCCCACCAAGCAGATTGTGGGTGACCCGCACACGCTTGCGGCGGTGAAGCTCTCGGGCTGCAAGAACATCTCGGCGGCGCGCAAGGTGGCCGAGGGCGTTGTCGAGGCCACGGACTGGGGTATGACGTTCCATACGAATAAGCCTATCCCCGACGATCTTGCCTACCTGGGAATCCGCGCGTTCTACGTGCATCCGGCCGACGCCGAGAAGGCTGGCGGCAAGAACGCCTACCGGCTCCAGGTGCACCGCACGAGCGACTCGCGCTTCGAGCGCTCCGTGATGCTCAAGACCCCCGAAGGCGGCAAGCTCATCCAGTGGAAGGTCGACAAGCTCCAGGTGCCCGAGGACCAGCTCCCCAAAGCAGGCGACGTGATCAACCTACACTTCGACGCCGACAAGCTGTACCTGGTGAGGGCGTAGGGCACGTCCTGCACATCCCGTTGCACAAGAAAGGGCGGGCGCACGAGCTGGGGTGATTGCCAGCTGTGCGCCCGCCCCTTTGCGTGTCCGATGGGGGAGGGGCCTCAGTGCTTGGCGTGCTTGTTGAAGCGCTTGGCCGTGCCTGTGGCCCCCATGCCGGCCGACTTGCGCGCGCTTGACTTCAAGGCGCGCATGACGTCGTCCTCCTCGCTGCCCTCGATTTGGGCCTTGAGGCGCACGAGTTGGTCGCGCAGGCGCGCGGCTTCCTCGAAGTCGAGCTTCTCGCTTGCGGCGCGCATGTCGTCCTCGATGGAGGCCATGATGTGGGCGAGCTCGTCTTTGGGCAGGCTCGAGAGTTCCTCGGCCACCGTCTGCGACAGGCTCTCGTCGGCACCGCCGCCGGCCTCGGCGCCGATGAAGCTTGTGATGTCGGTAATCGCTTTCTGCACGCTGCGCGGCTCGATGCCGTGCTCCTCGTTGTACTTCTCCTGCAAGGCGCGGCGGCGCTGCGTCTCGTCGATGGCGACGCGCATGGAGTCGGTGATGGTGTCAGCGTACATGATGACCTTGCCGCTCACGTTGCGGGCGGCGCGGCCCATCGTCTGGATGAGCGAGCGCCGGTTGCGCAGGAATCCCTCTTTGTCCGCGTCGAGGATGGCAACGAGGCTTACCTCGGGGATGTCTAGACCCTCGCGCAGCAGGTTGATGCCCACGAGGATGTCGAGCGCGCCGCTGCGCAGCTTGCGGATGATCTCCACGCGGTCCATCGTGGCGGTGTCGGAGTGCATGTAGGCCACCTTGAAGCCCTCGTCGAGCAGGTGGTCGGTGAGGTTCTCGGCCATGCGCTTCGTGAGCGTCGTCACGAGCACGCGCTCGTGGCGGGCGGCGTGCTCGCGGCACTCGGAGATGAGGTCGTCGATCTGCCCGCGGATGGGCCGCACGTCGATCTTGGGGTCGAGCAGGCCCGTGGGTCGGATGATCTGCTCCACGGGTTCGGGGCACACGCGCTCCTCGAAGTCTCCGGGTGTGGCGCTCACGAAGACGAACTGCGGGATGCGTGCCTCGAACTCGTCGAAGCGCAGAGGCCTGTTGTCAAGCGCGCTCGGCAGGCGGAACCCGTGCTCGATGAGCGAGATCTTGCGGGAGCGGTCGCCCTCGTGCATGCCGCGGACCTGGGGCAGCGTCACATGCGACTCGTCGACGATGCACAGCATGTCTTTGGGGAAGTAGTCGATGAGCGTGTAGGGGGCCTCGCCGGGGGCGCGACCGTCGAGGTGGCGCGAGTAGTTCTCGATGCCCGAGCAGAAGCCCATGGTCTGGAGGGCTTCCAGGTCGTAGTCGGTGCGCTGCTGCAGGCGTTGGGCCTCCAGGAGCTTGCCGGCCTCCTTGAACTCGGCCACGCGGGCGGCCTCCTCCTCGGCGATGGTCTGCAACGCGCGGTTGAGCTTGGGGCGCTCGGTGACGTAGTGCGAGGCCGGCCAGATGGGAACGGCGTCAAAGGAGTTGAGAACCTCGCCTGTGACCTCGTCAACCTCGTAGATGCCCTCGACCTCGTCGCCGAAGAACTCGATGCGCACGGGGTGCTCGGCATAGGGAGGGAACACGTCCACCACGTCGCCGCGTACGCGGAAGGTGCCTCGGTGCAGGTCGTAGTCGTCGCGGTCGTAGAGGATGTCGATGAGCGAGTACACGAAGTCGTCGCGGTCAAGCGGGGTGTCTTTGCGCACGTTGGGCGCCATGCCCGCGTAGTCCTCGGGGCTGCCGATACCGTAGATGCAGCTCACCGAGGCGACTACGATGACGTCCCTGCGGCTGAGCAGGTCGGCAGTGGCCTGATGGCGCAGCTTTTCGATGTCCTCGTTGATCGAGGAGTCCTTCTCGATGTAGGTGTCGGTGGAGGGGATGTACGCCTCGGGCTGGTAGTAGTCGTAGTAGGAGACGAAGTACACCACCGCGTTGTTTGGGAAGAACTCACGCAGCTCGCTTGCCACCTGGGCGGCAAGCGTCTTGTTAGGCTCGAGGATGAGTGTCGGTTTGCCTACGGCCTCGATGGTCTTGGCCATGGTGAAGGTTTTGCCCGAGCCTGTGACGCCCAGAAGCGTTTGGTAGCGCTTGCCCTCGCGGATGCCCCGGCTGAGCTTCTCGATGGCCTGGGGCTGGTCTCCGCAGGGCTCGAAGGGGGAGACGACTTTGAACTCGACTTCCTCGCCTTCTTGGCCGAACCTTTTGAGCTCTCCGCCGAAATGACGCTGCCCTTGCTCGTTTGTGGTCGTTTTGTCGTCCATTTGCGTCACCTGTTGGTATAAAGTGTCTCTCGTTGCCATGTTGCGCGCGTGTTTCCACGGCCGTGCCCGCACCGTTTGCGCGGTGCTCTATCATGCTGTGGTCGGTCTAATGGTACACCGTGCTCATCATCCACGGCATCCCATCAGGAGAGGTTTCAATGCAGAACACGTCGCTCGACCATGTCGCCCATCAGCTGGCGAACAAAGACGCCTGCGGGCGCACGATAGATTACATGCGGATTGCCATCACCGACAGGTGCAATTACCGCTGCGTCTATTGCATGCCCGCTTCGGGCGTTCCCGACAAGGGCCACTGCGAGATCATGAGCTTCGAGGAGATCGAGCGCTTCGTCTCCATCGCGGCTGGCTATGGCATTTGCCACCTGCGCCTGACAGGCGGTGAGCCGCTCGCGCGCAAGGGGTGCGCTGAGCTGGCCTCGCGCCTTATGGCAATCGACGGCATCGAGGACATCGCCATCACCACCAACGGCGCGCTTCTCCCTCGCTTTGCCCATGATCTGCGTGCCGCCGGTGTCAGTCGCGTCAACATCTCGCTCGACACCCTCGACCCGGCAAAGTTCGCCGCTGTCACGCGCATCGGCTCGATTGACGACGTGCTGCGCGGCATCGACGCCGTCCTTGAGGAGGGTTTCGAGACCGTCAAGATCAATACCGTTGCGGTAAGGGCGCTCGACCAGGACTTCTTCGGCATCACCGAGCTCGGCCGCGACAGGCCCATCCATGTGCGCTTCATCGAGTACATGCCTATCGGAGACGATGAGACCATCCCGAAGAACATCCCCGAGGAGGACAGCGCCCTCTTCAAGGACGTGTCGGCATGGGACGGCTCCGACACCATTCCCACCGACGAGCTGCGCCGCATCGTGAGCGAGGCCGGCGAGCGCGCGGGGGCGGGTCCGCTCATCGCCTGCACCAAGGACCGTCCCGAGGGCCACGGTCCCGCCCAGTACTGGAAGTTCGAGGGCTTCAAGGGCACGGTGGGCTTCATCAGTGCCATGAGCAGCCACTTCTGCTCGCAGTGCAACCGCCTGCGCCTCACGGCCGACGGCAACCTGCGTCCGTGCCTGTTCTCCGACCTGGAGTACCCCGTGCTGCCTGCCCTGCGCGCCCATGACGACGACGCCGTGCGCGCGGCCTTTGAGGCGGCGCTTCGCAACAAGCCCGACAAGCACAAGTCAAACGACGGAACCGAGAGGTTCATGTCTCAAATCGGAGGTTGATACCTATGGCAGAGAACCAAGAGATGCCCCGCGACGCGTACCGTGACGAGCTCACCCACGTCGACGAGAAGGGCGACGTGCGCATGGTGGACGTGTCCGACAAGGCCGTGACCAAGCGCGAGGCCGTGGCCGAGGGCACCATCCTCATGCACCCCGAGACCCAGGCCATGGTGCTTGAGGACCGTGCCAAGAAGGGCGACGTCCTGGCATGCGCCCGTGTGGCCGGCATCATGGCCGCGAAGCGCACGAGCGACCTTGTCCCGATGTGCCACCCGCTGCCGCTCACGAAGGCCAAGGTCGAGATCGAGCCTGTCGAGGCGGGGGAGCGCGCCGACGGCCGCGTGGGCTTCCATGTGGTCACCACCACGGGCGTGACCGGCGTCACGGGCATCGAGATGGAGGCCCTCACCGCCGCCAGCGTCGCCTGCCTCACCATCTACGACATGTGCAAGGCCGTGGACCGCGGCATGGAGATCGTTGACGTGCGCCTGCTGCGCAAAGAGGGCGGCCGTTCGGGTCTGTGGGAGCGCGCGTAGCCCCTCAATCGGACTGAGGCGCCGCGGTTGCGCGACGTGTTGGCTCGTGCACCCTTGTGCACGGCAATTGCACGATGCGCAGCCCGGCGCCTCTGCCGTTTCTGGCGCCGTTCGCACCAAATCATAGCGACTTTAGGGGATTAGACTTCCCAGAGCGGCAAAGTTGGAGTACTCTAAGCCCTGGCGTTATCCCCAAGGAGAGGACAAGGTTTTATGGCAGAGAACGTACCTGCCGACGGCAACGTAATGCGCGCCGGCGACACCAGCAAGCTTGCTCAGAATGACATGAGCAGCGTCAAGCACGTCATCGGCGTTGTGTCTGGCAAGGGCGGCGTGGGCAAGTCGCTCGTCTCCGGCCTCATCGCCGCCGACGCGGCACGCAAGGGCCTCAAGGTCGGCATCCTCGACGCCGACATCACCGGCCCCACCATTCCCCACATGTTCGGCTTCAACCACGTGGGCATCACCGCGCAGAACAACCTCCTCGTGCCTGCTCGCACCAAGGAAGGCATCGAGGTCATGTCGATTAACCTGTTGCTGCGCAACCCCGATGACCCGGTGATTTGGCGTGGCCCCGTCATCGGCGGCTGCGTCAAACAGTTCTGGAACGAGGTCGTCTGGGGCGAGCTCGACGTGCTCGTCGTCGACATGCCTCCCGGAACGGGCGACGTGGCCCTCACCGTGTTCCAGTCCATCCCGGTCGACGGCGTCGTCATCGTCGCCTCCCCGCAGGACCTCGTGGCCACCATCGTGGGCAAGGCCGTGAACATGGCCAAGTCCATGGACGTGCCCGTGCTCGGCCTTGTCGAGAACATGAGCTACTTTGAGTGCCCCGACTGCGGCAAGAAGCACTACATCTTCGGCGACAGCCACATCGACGAGGTTGCCGAGAAGTACGGCGTCGACGTCCTGGCCCGCCTGCCCATGAACCCCGACTTCGCCGCCATGTGCGACGAGGGCAAGGTCATGGACATCCCCAACCCCGGCATCGACGCCGAGAAGCTGCTCGACAAGGCCGCTTCCGTCAAGGTCGCCTCCTCGCTCATGGGCGGTTGGACCGTCGCCGAGTAACAGCCCCGGCTTTCAGTAAGGATTGATATGAACTCTCCCCACATCATCGTCGTGGGGGCCGGCGCCTCGGGTTTGGCTTGCGCAATCGCCGCAGCTGAGTCCGGGGCGTCCGTTTCTGTCTTTGAGGCAGGCCCCCGCCCCGGACGCTCCATCATGGCCTCAGGCAACGGTCGCTGCAACTTCTGCAACGCCGACCTTGGAAGCGGCCGCTACAACGACCCGACATTCGTCCAGCGTGCCTTCGAGGCGTGTGCGGACGGCCCCGTGCCCGAGGTTCTCGGCTTCTTCGAGCGCCTGGGGCTGTGGCATACCTGCGACGAGGAGGGGCGTTACTTCCCCCGCTCGCGCTGCGCCGCGTCGGTGCTCGACGTGCTGCTCAATCGCATCGACGAGCTGGGCGTGCGCCTGTGGATTGAGTCGCGCGTGAGCTCGGTTGCCTGCAGCGCCGGGCGTTGGACCGTCGAGCTTGAGGATGGGCAGACGTTTGAGGCCGACAGGGTGGTGTGGTGTGCGGGCGGCCAGTCGGCCGGCTTGCTTGCCGACATGTGCGACCTCGAGCTCTGCTCGCAGACGCGCGTCCTGTGCCCCATCGCGACTTCTCCCAAGCCTGCCCGCGACCTCGACGGCGCGCGCTTCACCTGCCGCGTCAGCGTGGAGCATGCAGGGGAGCCTGTGTTCAACGAGGTGGGCGAGGTGCTCATGCGCAAGTACGGCGTCTCGGGCATCGTCGTCTTTGACGCCTCACGCTATGCCCATCCGGGCGACCGGCTTTCGATAGACCTTGCCCCCGAGATGGGCGAAGACGAGCTCCGTCGTGACCTGCTGCGCCGCGTCGAGGCCGCCGAGGCCTCGGGCGATGTGGCATTTGCGCGTCTGCACCTGCTTGACGGCACCGTTCAGCCCAAGGTGGCCGCGCATCTGATGGAGCGCGTGTGCGGCCGCGACGGCGACCGACCCTGCGACGTCGATAGGCTCTGCTGTCTGCTGAAGAGGTGGGAGTTCCGCGTCGAATCCCTCATGGAGGGCGACCAGGCCCAGGTCACGCGCGGCGGCATTGCGACCTCTCAGGTGGATCCGCTCACGTTTGCATGCGCCGATGTGCCCGGCCTTTTCATTTGCGGAGAGGCCCTTGATGTGGACGGCATGTGCGGTGGATTGAACCTGGCGTGGGCTTGGGTCAGCGGCATGCACGCGGGAAGGGCAAGCGCGGTATCATAGGCACGACTGTCGTGATAGCAACTCGGGAGCTGCTGCGATGAGACAGTCGAGGACGATGTGCGCGAGTTGCGCGCTGTCTTCGACGGTCTGGTCGCAGCAGCTCCCCGCTAATTTTACAGGGAGCGCCGATGATCGAGATACGCAACCTCAAGCTCGCCCTTTCCGGTGGCAAGGCGACGGGCGTCGCCTATGACGCCGACCTGCTCCGTCTGGCCGTGAGCCGCAAGCTGGGCATCGACGTTTCCGACATCGACGCCTGCAGCGTGGCCCGTCGTGCCGTCGATGCCCGCAAGCGAGGCGACATCCACTATGTCGCAAGTGTGCGTGCCTCGCTGCATGAAGGCGCCGCTTGCGAAGAGCGCCTCGTTGCAAGCCTTGCGACCAACGATGTCGTGCTTGCCAAGGAAGCCTCTTACGAGGCCCCCAAGCTCGAGGCCGGTCATACGGTCGCGCGCCCCGTCGTTGTGGGCGCAGGCCCCGCGGGCCTGTTTGCCGCGCTCAGCCTGGCACAGGCGGGCATGGCGCCCATCCTTATTGAGCGCGGCGCTCCAGCCGAGCAGCGCAGCCGCGACGTGGCGAAGTTCGCCGCGACCGGCAAGCTCAACACGCAGAGCAACATCCAGTTCGGCGCAGGCGGTGCCGGCACCTTCTCCGACGGCAAGCTCACCACGGGCACGAACGCCCCCGAGCATACCTGGATTCTCAAGACCTTTGTCGAGGCGGGTGCGTCCTCCGACATCCTCTGGCAGGCGATGCCTCACATCGGAAGCGACGTGCTTCCCGGTGTGGTGGACAAGCTCGTCGAGCGTATCCGCGAAGCTGGCGGCGACGTGCGCTGGTACACGAGGATGTGCGAGCTCGTCGTCGAGCAGGGCTGCCTTGCGGGTGTGCGCGTGGCCGTCGAGGCGCCCGGCCGCCCCGCCAAGTTCGAGGAGATCCGCTGCTCCCAGGCGATCCTTGCGTGCGGCCATTCGGCCCGCGACGTGTTCTCCCAGCTCAAGGAGCAGGGTCTCACTCTCGAGCCCAAGGTATTCTCCATGGGTGTGCGTATCGAGCATCCTCAGAACATGATCAACAAGGTCCAGTACGGCGGCATCGCCAACAGCGACGCGCTGCCCGTGGCCTCCTACAAGCTCAGCTGCCACCTCAAGGACGGCAGGGGCGTTTACAGCTTCTGCATGTGTCCCGGCGGCACGATTGTGGCCGCGGCGAGCGAAGAGGGCGGCGTCGTCACGAACGGCATGAGCGAGTTTGCCCGCGACGGCCGCAACGCCAACTCCGGTTTTCTGGCCAACGTCCTCCCCGAAGACATCCCCGGCATCGCCGATGACCCGCTTGCCGGCGTCGCACTCCAGCGCCGCTGCGAGCAGGCCGCCTTTGCGGCCGGTGGCGGGGACTACAAGGCGCCCGCCCAGCTCCTTACCGATTTCCGCGCCAAGGTTGCCTCGCGCGGTGCGGGGCACGTCCAGCCTACCTATCCTCTGGGCGTGAAGTGGGGCAGCGTCGGCAAGTGCCTGCCTGATTTCGTTGACCGCGCGCTTCGTGCGGCCGTCCCCATCTTCGCCAAGCGCCTTGAGGGATTCGACCGCATGGACGCCGTGCTCACCGGTGTGGAGACGCGCTCCTCGTCGCCCGTGCGCATTGTGCGTCGCTCCGACGACCTCGTGAGCGTCGACGTCGAGGGCCTGTACCCCTGCGGTGAGGGAGCGGGCTATGCCGGTGGCATCATGAGCGCCGCGGCTGACGGCCTGCGTTGCGCCGCCGCCGTGGTCCGCGCTGCCAACGCCCGTTAGGCTCTTTCCGGGCGTGTGGCCTCCACACGCCCGTTGCAATTAGAGGTGCATGCAATGACACAAGAAAACATCGTCATCCGAGGTGCGCGCGAGCACAACCTCAAGGACGTCTCGCTTGAGATTCCCCGCGACAAGCTCGTGGTCATCACGGGCCTTTCCGGTTCGGGCAAGAGCTCGCTGGCCTTCGACACCATCTTCGCCGAGGGTCAGCGCCGCTACGTCGAGTCGCTCTCGAGCTATGCCCGCATGTTCTTGGGACAGATGGACAAGCCCGACGTCGACAGCATCGAGGGCCTGTCCCCGGCTGTCTCCATCGACCAGAAGACGACGTCGAAAAACCCCCGCTCCACCGTGGGCACGGTGACGGAAATCTATGACTACCTGCGACTTCTGTACGCCCGCATCGGTACGCCGCACTGCCCTGAGTGCGGCCGTGTCATCGAGCGCCAGACGACCGACCAGGTCGCCGACAAGATCGCCCAGGCCGCTGCGGGTCGCAAGGCGCTGGTGCTCGCCCCTGTCGTGCGCGGCCGCAAGGGCGAGTACACGAAGCTTTTCGAGGACCTGCGCGCCGAGGGCTTTGCCCGTGTGCGTGTCGACGGCGAGGTCATCCGCCTCGACGACCAGGAAAGCGTGACGCTCGACAAGAAGTTCAAGCACACCATCGAGGTCGTTGTCGACCGTATCGCCGTCAAGGACGGGTCGCTGGGCCGCATCGCCCAGGCCGTCGAGACGGCGACGCGCCTGGCTCAGGGCAACGTCGCCGTGTGGCTCATGGAGGAAGGGGAGCGCCCCGGCGAGCTGCTCGAATACTCGCTTGCCCTGGCGTGCCCCCAGCATGGCCACTCCATCGACGACCTGCAGCCGCGTGACTTCTCGTTCAACGCCCCCTACGGCGCGTGCCCCGAGTGCGACGGCCTGGGCGTCCATCGCGTCATCGACGTCGACCACCTGGTGAGCGCGCCCGACAAGCCCATCGGCCACGGCGCCCTGGGCAACATCTTCAACATGAGCAACTATTGGCCGCAGGTGCTCGACGCCGTTGCCGTCCATTTGGGCTACGACCCCGACGTGACCTGGAACGAGATTTCCCCAGACGCCCGCAAGGTGTTCATCGAGGGTCTGGGCGACAAGAAGATCGACGTTTCCTATCGTACGCTCGACGGGCGCGACACAGGCTGGCAGGCGACCTTCCCGGGCCTTGCGTACATTTTGATGACGCGCTACACCGAGTCGGACAACGAGAAGCTGCGTGAGCGCATCGAGCCGTTCATCATCGAGCAGCCCTGCTCCTCGTGCCACGGCGCCCGCCTCAAGCCCGAGATCCTTGCCGTCACGGTGGGCGACAAGTCCATCTACGACGTGTGCTGCATGTCCACAAGGGACGCCCTGGCATTCTTCGAGGGCCTTACCCTGACCGAGCGCGAGAGCTTCATTGGTGCGCGCATCGTCAAGGAGATCGTGGAGCGCCTGCGCTTCCTGGTGGACGTGGGCCTGGGCTATCTCACGCTTGAGCGTTCCGCCACGACCCTTTCAGGCGGTGAGGCACAGCGCATCCGCCTGGCCACGCAGATCGGCGCCGGCCTCATGGGCGTGCTCTACATTCTCGACGAGCCCAGCATCGGCCTTCACCAGCGAGACAACGACCGCCTCATCGCCACGCTGCGCCACCTGCGCGACCTGGGCAACACGGTCGTGGTGGTGGAGCACGACGAGGACACCATCCGCGCGGCCGACTTCGTGGTGGACATGGGCCCGGGTGCCGGCGAACGCGGCGGACAAGTGGTCGCGGCCGGCACGCCCGCGCAGATTGCCGCCTCGTCTGAGTCGCTCACCGGTGCCTACCTGCGCGGATCGCGCATGATCGAGCTGCCCCAGGAGCGCCGCCACCCCGAGCGCGGATCCATCACGCTGCGCGGCGCCACCGCCAACAACCTCAAGGACGTCACCGTGAGCGTTCCCATCGGCACCCTCACGGTTGTGACGGGAGTCTCCGGTTCGGGCAAAAGCTCGCTGGTAACCGACACACTGGCCCCTGCGCTCACCAACGCCATCCAGCGCTCCATGCGTCCCGTCGGCCCCTACAAGGGCCTCGAGGGGCTCGAGCTCATCGACAAGGTCATCGACATCGACCAGACCCCCATCGGGCGCACGCCGCGCTCGAACCCCGCCACCTACATCGGCCTGTGGGACGACCTGCGCAACCTCTTTGCGAGTGTCCCGGAGTCCAAGGCCCGCGGCTACGCCCCCGGTCGTTTCAGCTTCAACGTGTCGGGCGGCCGCTGCGAGGCGTGCAAGGGCGACGGCCAGATCAAGATCGAGATGCACTTCCTGCCCGACGTGTACGTGCCCTGCGAGCAGTGCGGCGGCAAGCGCTACAACCGCGAGACGCTCCAGGTGCTCTACCGCGGCAAGTCGATCTCCGACGTGCTCGAGATGACCGTGGAGGAGGCCCTCGTCTTCTTTGCGGCCATCCCCTCCATCAAGCGCAAGCTCCAGACTCTGCACGACGTGGGCCTGGGCTATGTGCGCCTGGGCCAGCCTGCCACGACGCTTTCGGGCGGCGAGGCGCAGCGCGTGAAGCTGGCCAAGGAGCTGCACCGCAGGCCGACAGGCAAGACGTTCTACATCCTTGACGAGCCTACCACGGGCCTGCACTTCGAGGACGTTCGCCAGCTTCTCATCGTGCTGCAGCGCCTTGTTGACGCCGGCAACACGGTGCTTGTCATCGAGCACAACCTCGACGTCATCAAAGTGGCCGACCATATCATCGACCTCGGCCCCGAGGGCGGCGACGGCGGCGGCACGATTGTCGCGACCGGTACCCCCGAGGAGGTCTGCACGGTCCCCGAGAGCATCACGGGACGGTTCCTCGCGCCCATTCTCGAGCGCGACCGCGCCCGCATGGAAGGACGTATGCAATGACGCGCGGCAAACGCGAGCAAGCAGGCTCGAAAACCAACGCCATGCGAGCGCTCGACAACGCGGGCATCGCCTATGAGTACCTTGCCTACGAGGTGGAAGACGAGACGAGCACGGGCATCGGCGTGCGCGTCGCGCTTGCCACGGGCGAGGACCCCGACGCCAGCTTCAAGACGCTCGTGTGCGTCTCGCCGCGCAAGACCTACTCAGTCTTCTGCATCCCCGTCGCCTGCGAGCTCGACCTCAAGAAGGCGGCGCGTGCGGCGGGCGAGAAGTCGCTGGCGCTGCTCAACTGGCATGACCTGCCGGCAGTGACCGGGTATGTGCGCGGCGGCACGTCGCCGCTGGGCATGAAGAAGGAGTTCCCCACGTTCATCGACGAGACCGCCCAGCTCTTTGACCGCATCTCAATCTCCGGCGGCAAGATTGGCGCGAAGCTTGTCTTGGACCCTGTGGAGCTTGCGAACTTCTGCCATGCGGCGTTTCTCGACTTGGTGGAGGGGTGATGCGGGTGTCGGAGCACGAGGAGTACGTACCCCGGCACATGAGGCCCGCGGGCGTCACGGAACCCGCGCCACAGCCTTCCTGCACCCCCGCGCATATGGGCGTTGCCGCGGGCACTGCCCCGGTGGCGGCTGGTTCGACGGCTGCCCCCGCCCACATGCGGGTCTCTGAGCAGCCTGCGAGCACGGCCTCGCCCGAGACGGAGTCGGAGTCCGACCGCCAGGCGCGCGTGGGCCGCTCGCAGCTTCTCATCAGCGTGTGCGTGGCCATCTCGCGCATCACGGGCTTCATCCGCACATGGGCCATGGGCCTTGCGATGGGCACGACCCTGCTCAGCTCGTCGTACCAGGTGGCGTGCAACCTGCCCAACCAGCTCTACGAGCTTGTCATGGGCGGCATGCTCGTGACGGCGTTTTTGCCCGTGTACGTGAGCCTGCGCAAACGCGAGGGCGAGGAGCGCGCCAACCAGTACGCAAGCACCCTCATGGGCATCGTCCTGGTCTTTTTGGGCGTCGTGGCGCTGCTTGCCACGCTTTTTGCCCCGCAGGTCGTGTGGACGCAGATGTTCTTCAGCTCTTCGGGCGACCGCGAGCTCGTTGTCTACTTCTTCCGGTTCTTCGCGGTGCAGCTGCTCTTCTACGGCGTGTCTGCGGTGGCGGGAGGCCTGCTCAACTCGCGCAGCGACTACTTCTGGAGCTCGGCGGCGCCCATCGCCAACAACATCGTCGTCATCTTTGCGATGTTCGTGTACTACTTTGTGTCGGCCGACAACCCCGACTTCGCCAAGCTCGTGCTGGCCGTGGGAACGCCTTTGGGCGTGTTTGTGCAGATGGCGATGCAGGTGCCTGCGCTTGCCAAGAACGGCGTGCATCTCAGGCCGTGGCGCATCAACCTGCACGACCCCGCCCTGCGTGAGACGCTTGCGTTGGGCATCCCCACCATCGTCGTGACACTGTGCTCGTTTGCCACGGTGAGCGTGCAGAACGCCGCCGCCATGGCGGTGAGCGACGCAGGGTCGTCGGTGCTCTACTATGCGCGCCAGTGGTTCACGCTGCCGTATGCGTTCCTTGCGGTGCCCGTCACCACGACGCTGTTTACCGAGCTTGCGGGCATGGTCGCCGACCGCGACGATGCCGCGGTGCGTCGCACCATCGTCTCGGGCACCCAGCAGAACTTCTTCTCGATGGTGCCGTTCATGCTCTACCTCATCGTGTTTGCCGTGCCGCTCGTGTCACTCTTCCGCGCGGGCAGTTTCGACTGGACGAGTGTGAGCCTCGTGAGCGGCTATCTTGCCGTCATGGCGCTGAGCCTGCCGTTCTATGCATGCTTCCTGTTCATGCAGAAGGTCTTCAGCGCGCTGCGTGCCATGAAGCAGTATGCGGTGTGCAACCTCGTCGTTTCGGTCGTCCAGGTCGTGCTCACTATCGTGTTGTGCCTGGGCGCCGGTTCCTGGGGCGGCTTTGGCCTGGCCGGCGTCGCCGTCGCCCAGATAGCGTTCTTCGTCTTGGGCACCGTGTGGTGCTACGCCTACCTGAGCAAGCGTCTGGGCGGCATCGGACTGGGGACGCTTGTGGGGTCGTTTATGTCCTCGCTTCTCGTGGGCGCCGCCGGCGCCGCCGTGGGCGCGGTGTTGCTCTGGGCGCTTCAGGCCTTCGTCATGCCCATCGAGGCTGGCGGCATTCCCTGGGCGCTCGCGTGCATCGTGGTGGGCGGCCTTGCAAGTCTTGTCGTGACCTATGGCCTGGGCGTGGTGCTCCATGTCCCCGGCAGTGCGTTCATCGGCCGTATCGTGGCCCGATTCCTTCCGAGAAAGGCAAACTAGCGTGGGCGTTCTCATCAGCTGCGAAGACGTAAGTTTGGAATACCCCACCCGCCGCGTGCTCACCGGGCTCAGCCTGGGTGTCGCCGAGGGCGACTGCACGGGTATCGTGGGCAAGAACGGCGACGGCAAGTCGACGCTGCTCAACATCGTCTCTGGGCTCCTGGAGCCCGACACGGGCCGCGTCACCATGAGGCGCGGCACGCGTGTGGGCGTGCTCGGGCAGAAGGACTCCCTGCCCGACGACGCCACGGTGGGGGAGTGCGTCGTGGGAGACGCACCCGAACACGAGTGGGCCTCCGACCCCAAGACGCGCGCCATCGTCGCCGCCCTCATTGGCGACGTCGCCTGGGACGCGCGTGTGGGGTCGCTTTCCGGCGGCCAGCGCCGCCGCGTCGACTTGGCGCGCCTGCTTGTGGGCGACTGGGACATCCTTGCCCTCGACGAGCCCACGAACCACCTCGACATGCGCACCATCCGCTGGCTCGCCGCCCACCTCAACGCTCGCTGGCCTCAGGGCACCGGCGCCTTGCTCGTGGTCACGCACGACCGCTGGTTCCTCGACGAGGTGTGCCTATCCATGTGGGAGGTGCACGACGGTATCGTGGACCCCTTTGAGGGCGGCTACTCCGCCTACATCCAGCAGCGTCTCGAGCGCGACCGTCAGGCGCGCGCCATTGAGGACCGCAGGCAGAACCTGCTGCGCAAGGAGCTTGCATGGCTGGCTCGCGGCCCGCAGGCCAGGGCGTGCAAGCCCAAGTTCCGCACCAAGGCGGCCCATGAGCTGATTGACGACGTGCCGCCCATGCGCAACTCAATTGAGCTGCACCGTCTGGCCGTGAGCCGCTTGGGCAAGCAGGTCTTCGAGCTCAAGAACGTCACGGTGGACTTTGGGGACAAGAGAGTCCTCGACGACGTGAACTGGCTTATTGGCCCGGGTGACCGCTACGGCATCCTCGGCGCCAACGGGGCGGGCAAGACGACGCTGCTCTCCATTCTCACCGGCCGCCTCGCTCCTACCTCGGGCACGGTGAAGATCGGCAAGTCCGTGAAGTGCGCGGTGCTCTCCCAGCGCCTTGACGAGCTCCTTGCCCATACCGGTGAGACGGTGCGCGAGGTGCTTGCGGGTCTCAAGAATCGTTACACAATCAATGGCAAGGAGTACACGCCTACGCAGCTGCTTGAAAACATCGGCTTCGAGCCCGGTCAGCAGCTCACGCGCGTGGAGGAGCTCTCCGGTGGCCAGCAGCGCCGCTTGCAGCTCATGCTCGTGCTTTTGAGCGAGCCCAACGTCCTTGTTCTCGACGAGCCTGGCAACGACATGGACACCGACATGCTTGCCATCCTTGAGGACCTGCTCGACTCCTGGCCCGGCACCCTCATCCTTGTGACGCACGACCGCTATCTCATGGAGCGCGTGACCGACAACCAGTACATGGTCATGGACGGTAAGCTCACCCATGTTCCCGGCGGCGTTGACGAGTTCCTTGAGAAGCTCGACGCACATGAGCGCGCCGCAAGCGCGAAGGCTTCCAGTGCCGCGCCGAGCTCGTCGGCTGCAAAGGCGGTGTCCTCCGAGGCGCAAAGTGGCCTCAGCCAGTCCGATATCTATCGTCTGCGCAAGCAGCTCTCGAGCATCGAGCGCAAGATGGACACGCAAAACGAGCGCGTCGCCGCCCTGCAGGAGCAGATGATGGGCTTGCCCGCATCTGACTTCGAGGGCCTGGGCAAGCTGCAGTCGCAGGTGGACGCTTGCAAGGACCAAATCGACTCTCTTGAGATGGAATGGCTTGAAATTCAAGAACAGCTCGGGGAGTGAGGAATCCCAAGAGAGGGCCCCTGGCGTACAATAAGAATTTGCCCTGCTCCTTCGACTGAGAGGAAAGCATGCAGCAAGAACAGTTTCGCGTAGAGCACGATTCCATGGGTGACATGCAGGTGCCGGCAGAAGCCCTGTGGGGTGCGCAGACCCAGCGCAGCTACCAGAACTTCCGCATCGGCACCGAGACGATGCCCGTCGAGATCGTGCGGGCGTTCGCCATCCTCAAGAAGGCGGCGGCTCAGGCCAACGTCGAGCTTGGCGTGCTGCCCTGCCGTGCCGGCGAGCTCATTTCGCAAGCATGTGATGAGATTCTTGCCGGCAAGCTTGACGGGGAGTTCCCGCTCAAGGTGTGGCAGACGGGTTCGGGCACGCAGTCCAACATGAACGTCAACGAGGTTGTCGCCAACCGCGGCAACCAGATTGCCGGCGAGCGCGTGCTTCACCCCAACGACTCGGTTAACCGCTCCCAGTCCTCCAATGACACGTTTCCCACGGCGCTGCACATCGCCTGCGTTCTTGCGGTGCGCGACGCGGTACTTCCTGCCGTGAAGTCGCTTGCTGCTACGCTTGAGCGCGTTGCGGCCGAGCATGAGGGTGTCGTCAAATGCGGCCGCACCCACTTGCAGGACGCCGTGCCGATTGCCTTTTCCCAGGAGGTCAGGGGTTGGGTCGGCTTGCTGCAGAACAGCGCCGAGCAGCTCGAGCTTTCCCTTGCGCCCATGCGCAAGCTCGCTTTGGGCGGCACTGCCGTGGGCACTGGCCTCAATGCTCCCGCCGGCTTTGACAAGCTTTCGGCCGCGAAGATTGCCGAGCTTACCGGCGAGCCCTTTGTGAGCGACCCCAACAAGTTCGCCGCGCTTTCGGGCAAGGACGCAGTCGCGTTCTCCCACGGTGCGCTGCGCGGCCTGGCTGCCAACCTGATGAAGATCGCCAACGATGTTCGTTGGCTGGCATCGGGCCCGCGCCTTGGCCTGGGCGAGATTACGATCCCCGCCAACGAACCTGGCAGCTCCATCATGCCCGGCAAGGTGAACCCCACGCAGTGCGAGGCCGTCACCATGGTGGCGGTGCAGGTCATGGGCAATGACGCCACCATCGGTTTTGCCGCGAGCCAGGGCAACTTCGAGCTCAATGTGTTCATGCCTGTCATTGCGTACAACTACCTTCAGTCGGCTCGCCTGCTTGCCGACGTCATCCGTTCTTTCGAGGTCAACTGTGCATGCGGCATCGAGGCGCGTCGCGACAAGATGGACGCCAACCTGCACAACTCGCTCATGCTCGTGACCTGCCTCAACCCCTACATCGGCTACGAGAACGCCGCCAAAGTGGCGAAGTCCGCGTTTGCAAACGGCACCAGCCTCAAAGAGGCCTGCATTGGCCTAGGTTTTATGACTGCTGAGGAATTCGACAAGGTTTTCAAACCAGAGGAGATGATCTAGCGTGAACGTAAGCGAGGAGAGCCTGAAGCTTCACGAGGAGATGCGCGGCAAGATCGAGGTGTGCGCCCGCAAGCATATCGAGAGCGCTGAGGATCTGTCGCTGCTCTACACGCCCGGCGTTGCCGAGCCCTGCCGCGCCATCAACAAGGACTACCAGAAGTCCTGGGAACTCACCCGCCGCAACAACCTTGTGGCTGTCATCACCGACGGCACCGCTGTTCTCGGTCTTGGTGACATCGGCCCTGCCGCCGGCATGCCCGTCATGGAGGGTAAGTGCGTCCTGTTCAAGGAGTTCGGCGATGTCGACGCCTTCCCCCTGTGCATCGACTCCAAGGACACCGACGAGATCGTGCGCACCATTCAGCTCATCTCCAAGTCGTTTGGCGGCATCAACCTCGAGGACATTTCGGCTCCTCGCTGCTTCGAGATCGAGCGTCGCCTCAAGGAGGTCTGCGACATCCCCGTCTTCCACGACGACCAGCATGGCACTGCCATCGTGACCTCCGCCGCCATGCTCAACGCCATGAAGGTAACGGGCAAGAAGATGGGCGAGATGACCATCGTCATCAACGGTGCCGGCGCGGCTGGCATCGCCATCGGTGAGCTCATGCTGCACATGGGCTTCGGCGAGGTCATCCTGTGCGACTCCAAGGGTATCGTGTGCGAGGGCGACCCGCGCCTTAACGCCGCCAAGGCCGAGATGGCCAAGGTCACGAACCGCAAGCATCTCACCGGTACCTTGGCTGACGCTCTCCAGGGCGCTGACGCCTTCGTGGGCGTGTCTGCCGCCAACGTCGTGAGCCGCGAGATGGTCGCCTCCATGAACAACGGCATCGTCTTCGCCATGGCCAACCCCGTGCCCGAGATCATGCCTGACGAGGCCAAGGCCGGCGGCGCCGCTGTTGTGGGCACCGGTCGCTCCGACTTCCCCAACCAGATCAACAACGTGCTCGTGTTCCCCGGCATCTTCAAGGGCGCCCTGGCTGCACACGCTCCCCAGATCACCGAGGAGATGGAGATCAAGGCCGCTTACGCTATCGCCGACCTTGTGACTCCCGAGCAGCTCAACGCTGACTATGTCATTCCCAGCGCGCTTGATAAGACCGTCGCCGCCGCTGTGGCCCAGGCTGTTGCTTCCTGCGTGAAGTAGGAGATATTGCCTACTTGAAGCCAACCTGGTAAAGGTTGCATTGAAGACCCGCCGAGTAGTTTCGCTTGGCGGGTCTTTTTTGTCTTACTGCGGATGAACATGGTATTTACCTGGCTGATTCATATATATGTATAGGCATATATACATATTGCAAAGCTGGTTCAATCATTCCAAGATGGTGTGGGCACTGCAAAGAAAAGGGGCCCGCACTGATGTGCGAGCCCCTTTGCGTCGTGCGGGATGATGATCGAGGCGCGTTTACTTCTTGCGGCTCTTCAGGATGAGCACGATGGCAAGGACAACCACGACAACGCCGACGCCGGCTGCGATGTAGATGGGCGTGTTGTCAGTGGTGTCGCCCGTCTTGGCAATGCCGTTCTGCGGCTGGTTAGCGGCAGCGGTGACGGTGACGGTGCACTTGACGTTATGACCCTGCACAGTGCCGGTGACCTCGAAGGTGCCCGCCTTGGCGTAGAGGTCGGCATAGTTGGCAGGCGTGTTCCACGTTACCGTCTCATTGGTGGTGCTGCCGTCAGACCAACGCACGCTGGCCGTGGCAGGCAGGGTGGGAGCGGTGCCAGCCGTGGTGGTCGCCGTCAGGTTGTTTTGGATGCCGTTGATGAACTTAGTGTCGGCAGTCTTCCACTGGGCGTACAGCGTGGCGTTACTGCCGAGCGTGAGCTGGCCACCGTTAACGATTGCGGTGCCGGTGCCGTCGGCTGCGGTGTTCCAACCAGC
Organism: uncultured Coriobacteriales bacterium; assembly: GCA_902464015.1. GTDB lineage: Bacteria > Actinomycetota > Coriobacteriia > Coriobacteriales > UMGS124 > UMGS124. The sequence goes on from CABQHM010000006.1 coordinate 29,513, forward strand.
GAAGACGTAACCGTCACGCGTGAACGTAGAGGCGGGGAGGGTAACCGTGGTGCCCAGGTCGGCTGTCAGCACGTCCATGGCACCAGTGCCACCGTTGGCGTCGAAGGTGACCGTGCACTTCGTGGCAGGGGCGGCGACCCACTGGGCGAAGAGCGTCATGTTCTCGTGGATTGTGGGATCATCCTGGGGCATGTACTTGGTGCCGGTGCCGTCGGCCGCGGTGTTCCAGCTGTCGAAGACCTTGCCGGCGGGAGCCGTGAAGGCGCTGCCGGGTACGGTGTACTCGGCGTCAGCATCCACGTCTGCGGGGGACATCTCGCCAGTGCCGCCGTTGGCGTCAAAGCTCACGGTAAAGTGCGTGACAGGTGCAGGCTCAACATCCTTCCACTTGGCATAGAGGGTCGTGTAGCCTGCGAGCAGGCCCAGGCTCGTGCCTGCGGGATAGGTCTCGGTGCCGTCGGCGTTGGTCCAGCAGTCGAACTCCTGGCCCTCGGGTGCGGTGAAGGCGCACTCGGGAGCGGCGTACTCGTCCTCGGCATTAACGGTCACGGGGTCCATTTCGCCGGTGCCGCCGTTGGCCTCGAAGCTCACGGTGAACTGAGTGACGGGTGCGGGCTCGACGTCCTTCCACTTGGCGTAGAGGGTCGTGTCGCCTGCGAGCAGGCCCAGGCTCGTGCCTGCGGGGTAGGTCTCGGTGCCGTCGGCGTTCGTCCAGCAGTCGAACTCCTGGCCTTCGGGTGCGGTGAAGGCGCACTCGGGAGCGGTGTACTCGTCCTCGGCGTTAACGGTCACGGGGTCCATCGCGCCTTCGCCGCCGTTAGCGTCGAAGCTCACGGTGAACTGGGTGGCTGCGGGAGGCTCGGAGTCGCCTTCGCCCTTGCCGGCACCATCGCCCTCAATGACACCGCCGTCGGGCTGAGCGTTGCCATCGCCGGCTTCGCCCTGGTCGCCGGGCGTCGCGTCGCCGTCCACAGCGGGTGCCTGACCTGCGACGGTGAGGCTCGTGCTAGCGAGCCACTGGCCGTCGGCGTAGACGCTCACGGTTGCAATGCCCTCGCCGAGCGTGGTGAGAGTCTCACCCTCAACCTGGGCAACATCGGGATTGTCGGAACCATAGGTTGCGCCGGGCAGCGTCACGGGCGTGCCGTTGTCGGTGGCCACGTAGCTCAGGGCAAGCTGAGTGCCCGGCTCATAGGTGCCGGTCTCGCTCTGCGTGCCGTCGGGCTGGGTGACAAAGACGGCGACCGTGAGGGCCGACGAGTCAACGGTTACCTTCATGGTGGCGGGGACAGGGGCCTCGGTGCCATCTTCCTGCAGGCCCGAAGCCTCAGTTGCGCGCACGTAGGCGCCACCCTCGCTCAGGTTGCCGGCCTCGCTGGAGAACACGGCCACGAGATACATATCGCCGGTCTGGGTCTGGAAGAGAGCCACGCCGCAGTAGGCGTTCTCGGTGTTGGTGAACGGGCTCGCGTCGTTGAACCAAGAGGCGGTCATCTGCTCGACGGTTGCAGCGATGTCCGCGGTGTTGACGTTGGCTGCAGGGAGAAATGCTACACACTCTTGGCCGTTCTGTGCAGAATGTATGGCGTTCTCGGCGCACTGGGCCGCACGAGCCTGGGCCTGAGCCTCAAGAGCCTGCGTGGATTCCAGGGGAGCGGCCTCTCCGCGGGCGGCGTTCATGCTGTCGACGACGGACTGTGCCGAGGCCAGGTAGTAGGAGCCGCTGATCTGCGTGGTAACGGGTGCACTCGCCTGGCCCTCGGCCTGAGCTGCTTCGTCGGCCCATGTCACAGCAGGGGTAAAAGTGCTGGTGGAAGCCACAAAAGCGCCACCAGCAATCAGTGCGGCGGCGGCGAGTGTGACGCGACCGGCCAACCAGCCGGAAGTGTTGGTACGTGCCATATCGGTCATCTCCTTTAAAGTGCATGAGGCGAATGCCTTGCACCGGATTGGAAGTACTTCGGCATGACTGGTGCTATTTTACCTCATTTATGTGGGGGAGCCTTGCAACAAGACGGCCCACCGCCTTTAGGCGATGGGCCGTCGCATACCTGAAGTCAATTTAAGGACGCTGAAACCGCAAAAAGCAGGCGGCGCCGCAGCAAAGCGTACGAAGGTGATGTGTATGGCGCGCGCCCCTGGCGTACCAGAGGTACTTGAACCTTCGTGGAACGCGGCTGCAGCCCTCAAAAAGCAGAAGCCCCTGCAGCAAGGCGTACGGGGCCGTAGCGTACTGGACGTACGTAAGGCCCCGTAGAACGCAGCTGCAGGGGCTTCGCAACTAACTTACAGGTAGAAGAGGATGTCGTTGTAGGACGGGAGGGGCCAATACTCCTTGCTGCAGATAGACTCCATGGCGTCGGCATCCTCGCGCAGCTTCTCCATGGCGGGGAGCACCTTGTCGCGGCAGGCCTCGCCGCGTGCCTGCACGTCGGCGGTGGCGATCATGGCATCGTGGGCCTCAACCAGCGCGTCGATGTCGTCGCTGATGGTGTCGGCACCGTCGGAGAGCTTCTTCAGCAGCTTGGTCTCGGCCTTGCACGCCACGCCCATGTCCTGTTTGATGGCCAGATTGGAGGCAACGTCGGCGGCATAGGCGTTCACGGCCGGCAGAATCTGCTTATTGGCCATGTCAATCATCGTGAGGGCCTCGATGTTGATGAGGTTCGCATACTGCTCGAGCTTGATCTCGTAGTGGCTCTTGGTCTCGACGCGGCTCATGACGCCGAATTCCTCGAGCAGGGCGATGTTCTTTTCCTTCATCATCGCGGGGGCAGCATCGGGCAGGGTGCGCAGGTTGGACAGACCGCGCTTGGCAGCCTCCTCAGTCCACTCGGCGCTGTAGCCGTCGCCGTTGAAGATGATGTGCTGGTGGTCGGTCAGGGTCTGCTTGATCCAGGCCATGGCGTCGGTCTCAAAGCTCGCGCTGCTCTCCATGGCGTTGGCGAACTCCTTGAGCTCCTTGGCAACGGCCGTGTTGAGCACCATGTTGGGGTCGGACAGGTTCTGACGCGAGCCAGCGGCGCGGAACTCGAACTTGTTGCCCGTGAAGGCGAAGGGAGAGGTGCGGTTGCGGTCGGTGGTGTCCTTGGTGAGGTTGGGCAGCACCGGCACGCCCAGGTACATGCTCTCCTTGTCGTGGCTCTCGTAGGTCTTGCCCTCGATGATGGCCTCGACGATGCCGTTGAGCTGGTCGCCCAGGAAGATGGAGATGATTGCGGGCGGTGCCTCGTTGGCGCCCAGACGGTGGTCGTTGCCGGCCGAGGCGACGCTGACGCGCAGCATCTCCTGATAGTCGTCCACAGCGGCGATGACGCAGGTCAGGAAGACGAGGAACTGCAGGTTCTGCTCGGGGGTGTCGCCGGGGTCGAGCAGGTTCTGGCCGTCGGCGGACAGCGACCAGTTGTCATGCTTGCCCGAGCCGTTGATGCCCTCGAAGGGCTTCTCGTGCTCCAGGCACACCAGGCCGTGGTGGCTGGCGATGATCTTCATGAGCTCCATGACGAGCAGGTTGTGGTCAATGGCGACGTTGGCCTCCTCGAACACGGGGGCAAGCTCGTGCTGGCAGGGGGCGACCTCGTTGTGCTTGGTCTTTGCGGGCACAGCGAGCTTCCACAGCTCGGAGTCAAGCTCCTTCATGAAGCGGCTGACGGTGGGGCGGATGGAGCCGAAGTAGTGCTCCTGGAGCTCCTGGCCCTTGTCGGGGGCGGCGCCGAAGAGAGTGCGGCCGCACAGGATGAGGTCGGGGCGCTTGGCGAAGTCCTCTTCCTTGATGAGGAAGTACTCCTGCTCGGGACCGACGGTGCTGACGACGCGGTCAGGATGCTTGCCGAAGAGGGCCATGACGCGCTTGGCCTGGTCGCTTACGGCAGTCATGGAGCGCAGAAGCGGGGTCTTCTTGTCGAGCGACTCACCGTTGTAGCTGATGAATGCCGTGGGGATGCACAGGACGTCGTCCTTGATGAAGGCCGGGCTCGTGGGGTCCCAGGCGGTGTAGCCGCGTGCCTCAAACGTGGAGCGCAGGCCGCCGGAGGGGAAGCTCGAGGCGTCGGGCTCACCCTGTACGAGCTCCTTGCCAGAGAAGGTCATGATGGCCGTGCCGTCGCCGCCGGGGTTCAGGAACGAGTCATGCTTCTCGCTCGTGATACCGGTGAGGGGCTGGAACCAGTGGGTGTAGTGCGTGGCGCCCTGTTCAATGGCCCACTCCTTCATGGCGTGGGCGACGACGTTGGCCACCTCGATGTCGAGGGGCTCGCCCTGCTGGAGCGTCCTCATGAGTGCCTTGTAGGTCACCTTGGGGAGCTTCTCCTGCATGATCTTCTGGCTGAAGACCTTGCAGCCGAAGTACTCGCTGGGGTTGACTGCCATTTAAACCGCCTTCTCTCGATGACGCCGCGCATCGCGCGGACGTCTTGGACACAAAGCTCGGTGCATGTCGCAAACTCTAGGAGTCGAATGTTTCGTTCACTTTACGGTCGTGGGAAGCGTTCGTGACCGTATGATATCGCCGATGGAAACTATAAGGCTGGCCGTGTGGCCGGCCACCCCACTTTCACATGCAATGGAAGGTGCTTCATGGAACAAGAACACGACGTGGCGGCCGCAAGGCCTCTGACGTTTGCTGTCATTGACGGCAACTCCCTCATGCATCGCGCATTTCATGCGGTGCAGACGCCCATGAACGCTCCCGACGGCCGACCCACCAACGCCATCTTCGGTTTCATGGGCATGTTTTTGCGCCTGGTGGAAGACTTCCACCCCGATGGCATCATGGTCGCCTTCGACAAGGGCCGCCCCACGGTGCGTATGGAGATGCTTCCCCAGTACAAGGCGCAGCGCCCCCCGCGCGACCCGCTGCTTTCCGAGCAGTTCCCCATGATGCGCGAGCTGCTCGAGGCTATGCATGTGCCGGTGTATGCCGTCGAGGGCTGGGAGGGCGACGACCTGCTTGGCACGCTTGCCAGGCAGGGCGAGGAGCTGGGCCACAGGATGCTGCTTGTCACGGGCGACCGCGACGCCTACCAACTTTCCGACGGCAACGTCTCGATCCTCTCCAACAGGAAGGGCATGAGCGACGTCGCCATCATGAGCCCGGAGGAGATCTGCGCGCTTTACGAGGGCGTGAAGCCCGAGCAGATTCCCGACTTCTACGGCCTCAAGGGCGACACGAGCGACAACATCCCCGGTGTGCCCGGCATCGGCCCCAAGAAGGCGGCCGCGCTCATCGTGCAGTACGGCTCGCTTGACGCCGTGCTCGCTGACGCCGACAACATCAAGGGCAAGATGGGCGAAAACATCCGCAACCATGCCGACGATGCCCTGGTGTCGCGCGAGGTTGCCCGCATCCGTCGTGACGCGCCGGTCACGTTCGACGCTCAGGCGGCCCTGTGGCCCTCCTTTGATGCGGCTGAGGTTGAGCGTGCCTTTGACGTACTGGCGCTGCGCACCCTCAAGGGCCGCGTGCTGCGCTGCTCGTGCGGGGCGCAGGCCGATCAGAGCGACAATGCGGCATGCGCCTGCGCGCAGGAGCAGGGTCCGAACCTGCCTGCCGAGCCCCTGCAGGGACAGGCTGCTTGGGATTGCCTGAAGCAGGCTTGCGATTGCGACGCCTGGGTGGGCGCCTTCTTCGACGAGGGCCAGGACACCGGCTCGCTTTTCGGCAGCGCGCAGACCCTGTGGCTCGCCTGTGCGTCGGGATGGCAGATGGCTGAGGGCGCGCCCTCCCAGGAGCCGGCGTGCCTTTTGCGCTTCGACGGTGACGACGCCCTCGAGGCCCTGCTTATGGCGTATGAAGGCTGCAAAGTCGTCTCGTTCGACACCAAGGCCGACCTGCGTCGCCTCTACCCGCTTGACTCTTCCGAGTCTGCGCGCCTTGATGCCGCAGAGTTCGCCTCTACCCGCAGCTCTGAGGTGTTCGACGCCGGGGTGGCCGCCTATCTGCTCGATTCGGACCGCTCCGACTTCGAGCCCAGCGTGCTTGTGGGGGCGTTCTTGCCCTGGAGCCTTCCCGCCCTGGAGTTCCCGGCCGCACCGAAAAAGGGCAGGGGAACACCTGCTCCCGCTCCCACCGAGGAGTCGAGCGCGGCGCGCGGGGCATGCGCGGCCGCTTCGCTTCTGGCGCTGCGCGAGGTGCTTGACGAGCTTCTTGAGCAGGACGGCACGAAGGCGTGTATGACCGACATCGAGATGCCGCTTGTCGCGGTGCTCGCGGTGCTTGAGCGCAACGGCATGAAGGTGGATCCTGAGGTTCTCGCCCATCAGTCCGGCCTGCTCACGGGCCAGATTGAGGAGATTCGCTCGCGCATCTTCGACCTTGCAGGCCAAGAGTTCAACATCGACTCGCCCGCCCAGCTCTCCGGCGTGCTCTTCGACACGTTTGGGCTTCCGACGCGCGACCCCGAGACGGGCCGACCTCTCAAGAAGACCAAGACCGGCTTCTACTCCACAAACGCCAAGCTTCTCGAGGGCTTTGCATGCGACTACCCCGTGGTGGCCGATGTCCTCGACTATCGCGAGCGCGTGAAGATCAAGTCGACCTACCTTGACGCGCTGCCTCGCCAGATTCTCGGCGACGGCAGGGTGCACACCACCTACAACCAGACAGTCACGGCTACTGGCAGGCTCTCCTCCTCGGACCCCAACCTGCAGAACATCCCCGTGCGCAGCGACCTGGGCCGCATGGTGAGGACGGCCTTTGTGCCCGCCGGTCCCGACAACGTCATCTTGTCGTGCGACTACTCGCAAATCGAGTTGCGGCTGCTTGCGCACCTGTCGGGCGACGAGGGCCTCGTCGAGGCGTTCTTGAGCGGGGAGGACTTCCATCGCGAGACGGCCTCGAAGGTCTTCGGCGTGCCGGCGGCCGAGGTGACACCTGCACAGCGCTCCCGCGCCAAGGCGGTCAACTTCGGCATCGTCTACGGTCAGACGGCCTGGGGTCTGTCCCAGACGCTCAAAATCTCCGCCGCCGAGGCTCAGGAGATGATCGACCGTTACTACGCGACGTATCCCGGCGTACGTGTCTACCTCAACGACCAGGTGGAACTTGCGCGCAAGCAGGGCTTTGTGCAGACGATGTTCGGACGCAAGCGCCATGTGCCCAACATTGCGGCGCGTGTGCCGGCCGTGCGCCAGTTTGCCGAGCGCACGGCAATGAACCACCCCATGCAGGGCTCCGCGGCCGACATCATCAAGCTTGCTATGGTGCGTGTGCAGCGCAAGCTGTTGGAAGGAGCGTTTAAGGCAAAAATGATTGTCCAGGTGCACGACGAGCTTGACTTCGACTGCCCGCGCAGCGAGGTCGAGGCATTGCAGGAGATGGTGGTCGAGCAGATGCAGGACATCGCGGAGCTTCGTGTTCCCCTGCTCGTTTCCTGCTCCATCGGTCAGAACTGGGCGGAGGCGAAATAGTGTGCAGAGTGTTGAGGCGTCCCCTGCGTCCAAAGTCACGGGCGAGCACCTGGGTCTTGGCATCGCCTTTACCTTGTTGGGTGGCGTGGGCTGGGGCTTTTCCGGCACGTGCGCGCAGCTCCTGTTCACCAACTACGACGTGGAGCCTACATGGCTTGTCGCAGCGCGCATGGTCATCGCGGCGCTCATGTTTGCCCCTCTCGTCTTTGGCACGCATCGCCGCGAAGAGGCTGAGCTGATACGTGACAAGCCAAACATCCTGATAACGCTGGTGTTTGCCGTTTTTGGCCTGTTCGCCTGCTCAAGCAGCTACCTCATGTCGATTCAGGCGAGCGACGCGGGCACGGCCACCGTGCTGCAGTCGCTCAACCTGCTCCTTATCCTTGTGGTTTCATGCGTGCAGATGCATCGTCTGCCCAAGCGCAAGGAGGCCATCGGCGTGGTGTTGGCGCTGGTGGGCACGTTCCTCATTGCCACACAGGGGTCGTTCACGTCGCTGTCCATCTCGGCGGCGGCGCTTTTTTGGGGCATATGCAACGCGGTTGCCTGTGCGCTGTACACGCTCTTGCCCGCCAAGCCCCTTGCCCGCCATGGCTCGGTGGCGGTCACGGGTACGGCGATTTGCATTGCGGCGGTAGTCGCCTGCGTCGTGTACCAGCCCTGGAGCCACATGCCCACGCTTGACCTCGTGGGCTGGCTTGCCGTGTTCGCCGTGGCGGCAATCGGCACCTTCGGGTCGTTCTTGCTCTACGTCACCGGCGTCAAGATTGTCGGCAGCCTCTTGGCGGGTCTTCTTGCGAGCACCGAGCCCATCGTGGCATGCGTGCTGTCCGTCGTGTGGATGGGCACCGTCTTCTCTGGGTTCGATCTGGTGGGAATGGCTCTTATCATCATCATGATGTTCCTGATGGTATAAAATCGGGTTGCACGTCTTTGTCCGTTCGTTGAATCGAGGTTTACCATGACCGATTCCTACAAGAAGATCTTCGTATCGCTTGACGGTACCGAGATGCAGTCCGAGGTTTTCGCCCGCGCTTGCGAGATTGCCGCTGCCAGCGGCGCCGAGCTCTATGTGGGCCACGTCATCGACTCCACGCCCATGCAGGCTGCCGGCACCTATCCTGCCACGCTCATCCCCAGCCTCGAGAAGGCTTGGAAGGACTCCATCGAGGCCGATGTGGAGAGCGCCCGCAAGCTCGGCACCATCAAGTCCATTACCGTCGAGGCCAAGGCCGGCCGCGTTCGCGAGACCCTTATGGATGATTTCGTGAACGAGATCAAGCCTGACCTGGTCATCTGCGGCGCCCGCGGCCTTTCGAACATCAAGTACGCGATTCTCGGCTCCATCTCCACGTTCCTCGTGCGCAGCTGTGAGTGCGATGTCCTGATCGTTAAGTAGGGGTGTCCGTGGATCTGGTTGTCGAACTCTTAAAATCTGCGTTCCTTGGCCTCGTCGAGGGCATCACCGAGTGGCTGCCGGTGTCCTCGACGGGCCACATGATTCTTGTCGACGAGTTCATCAAGCTCAATGTCACCGAGCAGTTCTGGAATATGTTCCTCGTTGTCATTCAGCTGGGTGCCATTCTGGCCGTCATCGTGATGTACTTCCACGACCTCAACCCGTTCTCGCCGAGCAAAGGAGCGCAAGGACGCGCCGCGACGTGGCGCCTGTGGGGCAAGGTCATCTTGGGATGCGTTCCTGCCGCCCTCATCGGTCTTCCGCTCAACGACTTCATGGAGGAGCACCTCTACAACTCCTATGTGGTCGCTGCAATGCTCATCCTGTACGGCGTCGCCTTCATTCTCATTGAGAACTGGCGCGCCAAGAAGCGCTCCGAGGCTGCAGACCTTGCAACGACCTCGGGCGGCGCCCACTTCGCCACTCCCGCTGCCCCGCAGGCAGACGCCGACTTCGGCCGCATCACCGACGTTGACGATCTGTCGTGGAAGACGGCACTGGGCATCGGTTGCTTCCAGGTGCTTTCGCTTGTTCCCGGCACCTCGCGTTCCGGCTCCACCATCATCGGCGGCCTGCTTCTCGGCACGTCGCGCTCGGTGGCCACGCGCTTCACGTTCTTCCTGGCAATCCCCGTCATGTTCGGTGCGAGCCTGCTCAAGATCGTGAAGTTCGTGCTTGCCGGCAACACCATGGTCGCCGACGAGTGGGCCATCATGGGCGTGGGCCTCGTCGTCGCCTTCGTCGTGTCCCTGGCTGCCATCAACTGGCTTACGGGCTTTGTGCGCAAGCACGACTTCAAGCCCTTTGGCTGGTACCGCATCTGCCTGGGCATTGTGGTTCTTGCGTACTTTGGCGTCAAGGCCTTCGTGCTCTAAGCGAAGTCGCCTCATATCGAACGACATGAAAAAGGCTCTCGACGGATTTCCGTCGAGAGCCTTTTTTGGTGCATGGCAAGATGGGGAAGGCGCCTGGGTCGGCGCCTCACGTTTAGTCGAGCAGTGCCAGGATGTCTTCCTTGGACAGCGACGTCGACGCCGTTGCCTGTCCGCCCAGGATGGACTCGGCCAGCTCTCGCTTGGACTCCTGCAGAGCCACGATCTTCTCCTCGATGGTGCCCTGCGCGATGAGGCGCATGACCGAGACGCTGCGCTTCTGACCGATGCGGTGCGCACGGTCGGTCGCCTGGTTCTGTGCCGCCAGGTTCCACCACGGGTCGTAGTGGATGACAACGTCGGCCGCCGTGAGGTTGAGGCCCACGCCGCCTGCCTTGAGCGAGATGAGGAACACCGGCACGTCATCGGTCTGGAACGAGTTGACCAGGCGTGCGCGCTGCTCCTTGGGCGTCGAGCCCACGAGCGTGTGATAGGCCAGGCCGTCTTCCTCAAGACGCTTGCCGATGACGGAGAGCATGCTGGTGAACTGCGAGAAGAGCAGCACCTTGTGGCCGCCTTCGACAGCCGTGCGGATAAGGTCGAGCGCGGCCTCGAGCTTGCCCGAGACGCCCTCGTAGTTGTCGTAGAGGATGGCCGGGTCGCAGCAGATCTGGCGCAGCTTGGTGAGCTCGGCCAGGATGGCGAAGCGCTGCGTGGCGAACTCCTGCGGCATCTGATGGCGCAGGGTCTTCACGAGGTTGGAGGCCACGGCGTCGTAGAGCTTGCGCTGCTCGTCGTCCATGCCCGTGTACACGACAGACTCGTTCTTCTCGGGAAGGTCCTTGAGCACGTCGCCCTTGAGGCGTCGCAGGATGAAGGGGCCGACCATGCACTGCAGGCGATGGGCTGCGTCTTCGTCTGCGAGGCTGATGGGTTCCTCGAAGCGCTCGTGGAAGTCCTCCACCGAGCCCAGAAGGCCGGGCATCAGGTAGTCGAAGATGCTCCACAGCTCGGTGAGCCTGTTCTCGATGGGAGTGCCGGTGAGGGCGAAGCGCACCTGGGCGTCGACGAGCTTGGTGCAGCGCGCCGCCTGCGTGGAGGCGTTCTTGATGTACTGCGCCTCGTCGAGCACCTGGCAGGAGAACTTCTGGGCTGCATAGGCGTCGATGTCGCGCTTGAGCAGCTCGTAAGACGTCACGAGCACGTCGTAGCCGCGCGAGCACGCGATGATCTGGCGACGCTGGTTCTGCGGGCCCACCACGGCGCAACAGCGCAGGTTGGGGGCGAAGCGCGAAAGCTCGCTCATCCAGTTGTACACAAGCGAGGCGGGGCACACCACGAGGTTGGGCAGCTCAAAGCTGGCCTCGTGACGCGAGAGCAAGAAGGCGATCATCTGAAGCGTCTTGCCCAGGCCCATGTCGTCGGCCAGGATTGCGCCGAAGCCAAGGTTCGCCAGCGTGGAGAGCCACTTGAAACCCTCGCGCTGATAGGGGCGCAGCACCCCGCGCAGGCTCTCGGGCTCGACGAAGTCGGCGTCGGCAATCGAGTCGAACTGGCGGATGATGGAGCGGAAGCCCTCGTCGCGGTCGAAGCGCACGCCGTCGGAGCGCTTGAGGATGGAGTCGACGAACAGGGCGCGGTTGAGCGGTATGCCCGTGGTGCCCTGGGCGAGCTCCTCGGCGCCGATGCCCAGGCCGCCTGCCAGCTCAACAAGGGCCTGAAGACCACCTCCAAGCTGCACGATGTCGCCGTCGGCCAGGCGCACGTAACGCTCGCGGCGCTGGTAGGCGTTAAGGTAGTCCTGCAGCTCGCGGGGGGTGAGGTCGGTGGAGTCGACCGAGATGTCGAGCAGGCCCGAGCGCAGCGAGGCCTTCACGCGCACGTTGGGCACGCGACGCACGTGAATCGATTTGAGCTCGCTGCTCACCAGGACGGTGCCCAGCTCGTTGAGCTCCGGTAGGCCCTCGCTCAACAGGCGCTGCAGGGCCTCGGTGTCCGTCTCGGGGAAGCGCAGCTGGCCTTCTTCCATGGGGAAGTAGGAAAGAACAGCCTGTCGGGCTGCCCCCTCGCGCGCCATGTCGCGCAGGGGCTGCTTGGGTGCGGGCGCGGCGAAGAGGTTGAGCTCGTCGTGCGCGTAGGACACGGTGGCCTCGCAGCACACCTGGCCGGCACGGATCGACATCTTGAAGCCGATTTCTGCAGGCGGCGGCGTGAGGTCGTCGACGCTCTCGTCCGTCTCGAAGCTTGCGTAGGCGCGGATGGCGGGCAGCACGGCGGCGCAGAAGCCCGGCATGTCCTTCACGCGGATGTGGTAGGGCGACTCGCAGGGCAGCAGCGACTTGCACAGGCCGCCCATCTGGGCGCGGAAGTCGTCGCTGCACTTCCAGGCGCGACCGTCGATGAGCAGGTACATGCGCTTGTCGTCCATGACGCAGTTGGCGCCCGAGGGCATGACGAGGTCGAAGCCGCCGCGCGCGCCCTTCTCAAGCGACACGGGCAGCTCGGGGTCGCCTTCGAGCACGTCGAGCTGAACGGGCTTGTTCGGCTCGCCGTTGGTGGGCTCGTAGAAGACCTTTGCGCCCATGTAGGCGTCGAGCAGGTCGGCGACGTCGGCATCAGCCAGGCCCACAGTGCGCGACACGGCGTCGTAGCCGCTGGCCCAGTAGCCCGCCTGACGCATACGAGAGGCCTGCTGGGTGTGCAGCACGCGGGCAAACACGGCCATGGCGTCGTTGGCACGGCGCGTGAAGGCGTCGTGGCTGTGCACGAATTCGAGCTCTTTGCCATAAGCATAGAGTGACTCGCGTTCCCAGGCGCTCACTGCCTCGTCGAGCCTGCGCACGGCATAGGACACCTTGCCCGCGCGAACCTTGAGCGTCGCTTCCCAGGCGCTCGTCTTGGCGGCGTCGCTGGCGGCGCTGCGGCAGGTCTTAGGGATGATGGTGACCTCGACGTCGGCGATTTCCTTCGAGGCCCCATGGTGCGCCAGGGCCGTGCCTGCCATGTCGGGCAGCGTTGAGCCCACGTTGGAGTAGGCGAAGATGATGTTGCTGATCTGCGGGGAAGTCTGGCTCTCGCGCACTTGGGTGCCTGCACCCAGGGCGGCGAGCCTGCCGGGCTGGTTGGAGCGCATCTGGTCGAGGACCTTGTCGGTCTGCGCCGCAAGCGAGCTCGTTTTGCTGGCCGCGGCGCTCGCTGCGTCGGGCTTGGAGGCCGCGGCGGGGGCGGCAGCCTGCACTTTGGGTGCCGCCGGCGTGGCGGGCTTCATGTCCTGGTAGCACAACAAGAGGCACACGCCGTGCTTGCACAGCTCGTCGGTCGCGCCGCCGCATGTGCAGGTGTGGGACACTATCTCGTTTCGCGCCAGGTCGATCTGTGCGCTTGCATGATACGTCTGTGCGCCGTCGGCGACGTCTCCTTCAACCGTGAGACGGCTGGCGTCAGCGGACTTCGACGGGGAGACGTTGCTTGCCCCGCCGCGTGCGACGAGCCTCTCTCCGCGTGTGAACGTCTGACGGCCGCACGCATCCATAACCATTGAATCCCAGCTCAATGATCCTCCTTTTGGGTCGTTCGTGCCAGTCGGTCAATTCTAGCGCTCTTTTCAGCCATTTGCACTCAGGGATGCAATGCACGTCAAACGTGTATGGGTCGTGAGCGCATGGGGCGCTCGGCTGAAAGGCTGTCCGGGGCGATGGTAGACTGACCCTCCAAAACGACGTTCGCCCCACATTGCCGTCTGCGACGCAGGAAGGCTGTTTCATGACGATAGACATCGACTCGCTCAACCCCGCGCAAAAAAGCGCCGTGCTCAAGGTGGAGGGCCCGCTGCTCGTGCTGGCAGGTGCCGGCTCGGGAAAGACGCGCGTGCTGACGTACCGCATCGCCCACATGCTGGAGGACCTGGGCATCATGCCCTGGCAGATCCTCGCCATCACCTTTACCAACAAGGCCGCCCGTGAGATGAAGGAGCGCCTGGAGCGCCTCCTTGAGGGCAGGAGCATGCGCGGCATGTGGGTGTGCACGTTCCACGCCATGTGCGTGCGCATGCTGCGCATCGACTGCGCCCGCCTGGGCTACGGCGACTCGTTTGCCATTTACGACGACGACGATTCCAAGCGCCTCGTCAAGTCCATCATGGCCGACCTGCGCATCGACGAGAAGCGCTTTCCCTTGAATGCCGTGCGCTCCCAGATCTCCTCGGCGAAAAACGAGCTTCTCGACCCGGCGGACTTCGCCGCCCGCGCCAACACCCCGCCCGAGAAGGTCGCCGCGAGCGTGTATGAGGAGCTTCAGCGCCGCCTGGCCCGCGCCAACGCCATGGACTTCGACGACCTGCTCGTCAACGCCTATCGCCTCCTGCGCGACAACCCCGACATTCTCGAGCAGTACCAGGAGCGCTTCCGTTACATCAGCGTCGACGAGTATCAGGACACGAACCGCGCCCAGTATCAGATCACGAGCCTTTTGGCCGGCAAGTACCAGAACCTCATGGTCGTTGGCGACGACGACCAGTCCATCTACTCGTGGCGCGGCGCCGACATCCGCAACATCCTCGACTTTGAGAAGGACTACCCCGGCGCTGCGGTGGTGAAGCTCGAGCAGAACTACCGCTCGACCGGCCACATCCTCGACGCGGCCAACGCCGTCGTCGCCCACAACACCGAGCGCAAGGAGAAGCGCCTGTTCACGGCCGCAGGCGACGGCGAGAAGGTGAAGGTCTGCCTCAATCGCGACGAGATCGCCGAGTCAAACTACATTTCCGGCCAAATCAAGGGCCTGCACGACAAAGGCGTCTCCTACAGCGACATCGCCCTTTTCTATCGCACGAACGCCCAGTCGCGCGTTTTGGAAGACGGCCTGGTGAAGGCCGGCATCCCGTACACTATCGTGGGTGGCACGCGCTTCTTCGACCGCATGGAGATTCGCGACCTCACGGCTTATCTCAAGCTTGCCGTCAACCCCTCCGACGACGTGTCGGCCCGCCGTGTCATCAACAAGCCGGCGCGCGGCATCGGCGCCACCTCCCAGGACCGCATCGCCCAGATTGCCCGAGAGCGCGGCTGCACCTTCGTGCAGGCTTGCGGCGAGTTTGCGCTGGGCGACTACGGCGCCACGTCTCGCATCCGCAATTCCATCCTGCACTTCTTGCAGATCATCGAGGAGTCACAGACCTTCCAGGGCGACGTCGACCAAATCGTCGAGGCCATTGCGGCCAAGTCCGGCCTGGTAGACGCCCTGCGTGCTGAGAACACTGACGAGGCGCGCGACCGTATGGAGAACATCCAGGAGTTTGTGGGCGTCGCCAAGGAGTACGTCGACACGCACCAGGACACCCAAGAGGAGCTCCTGAGCAACGCCGAGGTGCTAGCCGAGGCTGCAGGTGGCACCGCCGCGGCCGCCCAGCCTGCCGACACGCTGTGGGAGGCCGCCGAGGAGGAGGACCCTGTCGCCGGCGAGCTGAGCCTGCCGGGCTTCATGGAATGGCTTGCCCTGCGTACCGACCTCGACGCGGTGGGCGAGGGCGAGGCCTGCGTCACGCTCATGACCGTCCACGCCGCCAAGGGCCTGGAGTTCGACAACGTGTTCGTCGCCGGCATGGAGGAGGGCGTCTTCCCCCACGTGAGCGACTTCAGCGCCGACGAGTCCAAGCTCGAGGAGGAGCGCCGACTTGCCTACGTCGCCATCACGCGCGCCCGCAAGTGCCTGTGGCTCTGCTATGCGCAGATGCGCCGCCTCTACGGCAACCAGCAGCACAACCGCCGCTCTCGCTTCATCGACGAGATTCCAGCCGAGCACACGGTGAGCGTCGGTGTGGGCAGCGAGAGCTTCGAGGGCTTCGGCTACGACAGGCGAGGGTCGCGCCATGGCATTCTCGGCGCGGGCCACAGCACCGAGGTGTACGGTGGCAGCGTCTTTGGCAACCGCACCCGTTCCTCGGGCGGCGGCGCTTCGACCTCCGAGCTGCCGGCTCCGCGCGTGGCCACTCCCAGCTATTCCAACGCGGCGGCAAGCGCCGTGTGGAACGTGGGCGACCGCGTGAACCACAAGAAGTTCGGCCCAGGCACGGTCATTGCCTCCAAGGGCGACCAGATAACGGTGCAGTTGGACAGCGGCGCCACCAAGACGCTGCTCAAGGGCTATGCGCCCATCGTGAAGATCGGCTAGCGAAAGGGGCGTGTGCGAGGTGGATCAAGTGGACGAGAAGGACGAGAGGCCTGTGGCGGGCAAGGCTGTGTCGCATGCGGCCGTGGACTGGCTGGGTGTGAAGGCCGGCGGTGGCGATGCGGGCCCCAAGCGCTCCGAGGAGGTGCGCACGCTGGTCATGCCCCTTGTGTTCTTGGCGGCGGGCATCGCGGCGCTCGTCAAGGGCTGGCTGGTGGCAGGCATCGTGCTGCTCGTGCTCGGCGTGGGAATGCTTGTGTTTCAGATTGTGTTGGGTGCCCTCTTCGTGAAGTACGTGCTGCGCAAAGGCGCCAACGTGTTCCGCCTTCTTGCGGTGCTCATGCAGCCCGATGTGGCGCATCGCGGTGTGGGCCCGGCTGCGAATGCCGGCGCGACCGTCGACGACCATGAGGCGCAGGTTGACGCCGCCGTTGGTTTCGGACTCACGCGCGCGGCGGCCGAGGGCGGCTTCTTCTGCGCGGGCATGGATTCCGACCTCGTGCAAGCCCGTCGGGCCAACGTGCTCGAGGAGCGTGCAGCCACCTATGCATGGCTCCAAGAGGGCTCTGGTTGGGTCGAGGTGCACACCGCCGCGCCTGACGGCGTGGACCTTGTGGGCCACGCCTGGGTTTGCGATGCCGCATCTATGCGATGGGCCGTGCTGTGCCACGGGTACGCCGGCACGTGGGACTCGATGCTTCAGTACACCCGCCATTGGGCGCAAGCCGGTTACAACCTGCTCGTCGTCGAGATGCGCTGCCACGGCGCAAGCGAGGGCAAGCTCATCGGCATGGGTGTGCTCGACGGTCCCGACGTTGTTGCATGGGCGCGCCGCCTGGAGGCGGGCCTGCCTGGCATGCCTGCGGCCCGCGATGTCGTGCTCATGGGCCACAGCATGGGAGGTCACGCCGTCCTTGTCGCTGCCGGCGACGAGGGGCTTCCCTCCTGCGTGCGCGCCGTTGTCGCGGACTGCCCCTTCGACCGCGCATGGTCGTCCTTCGCGCACATGCTCGACTCGGCGGGGCTGCCCGTGCATCCCACGCTTGAGATTGTGCGCCGCCACCTGCGCCTCATCCCCGGCGGCTACGACATCGTCCCCGACGACGCGGCTCAAAGCGTGGCGCGCGCCAAGGTGGGGGTGCTGCTTGTGCACGGGACGCTCGACTCATCGGTGGCTCCCGCCTGCACGCGCAGGCTCTACGAGGCGGGCGGTCCGGGCAAGCGCGACGTGCTCCTTGTCGAGGGGGCCGGCCACTGCCAGGCGAGCCTAGTTGCGCCTAATGCGTATTGGTCGCGCGTCCTGGGCTTTGCTGAGGCTTGCGTGCGGTAGACTTTGCATGTTTGTATGGACTGGCCCCGATGGGCCAGCATGAACCTTTTGAAGAGGAGAGAACCCATGAGCAAGATTCTGGTCTTTGGCCACAAGAACCCCGACAACGACGCCATCATGTCCGCCGTCGTGTATTCCCAGCTCGCCAGCGTTCTCGACCCGGCCAACGAGTACGTTGCCTGCCGCCTGGGCGAGATGCCCGGCGAGAGCGCTGCCCTGCTTGAGAAGCACGGCGTCGCCGCCCCTCAGTTCCTCGAGAAGATCGAGCCTGCCGACGAGAAGGTCAAGGTCGTCCTGACCGACCACAACGAGCTCGGCCAGACCGTCGAGGGCATCGAGAACGCCGAGGTCGTGGGTGTCATCGACCATCACCGCATCGCCGACCTCACCACTGCCCAGCCCACGCTCTTCATCAACGTCCCCTGGGGCTCCACGTGCTGCATCATCGCCAAGCTCTTCGAGGTCACGGGCACGCCCATGAGCGACGCCCAGGCCGCCATGCTGCTTGCTGCCATGATGACCGACACCGTCATGCTCAAGTCTCCCACCACCACCGACGCTGACCGTGCCATCGCCGCCAAGCTCGGCGCCCAGATCGGCGTCGACCCCGTCGCCTACGGCGCACAGGTGTTCAAGAGCCGCGGCGCCGACGGCTTCACGCCTGCTCAGATGGTTGCCCGCGACATCAAGAAGTTCGAGATCGGCGGCAAGGCCGTCTTCATCGGCCAGTATGAGACCGTGAACAAGGAGCCCGTCCTTGCCCAGGCCGACGAGCTGCGCGCCGCGATGGAGGAGTACCGCACTGCCAACGGCGGCGACACCCTCGTGCTGTGCGTGACCGACATCATCGAGGAGGGCTCCCAGGTCTTCGTCGTGGGCGAGCCCGAGGTTGTCGAGCGCGGCCTCAACATCACCGTCGTGCCCGAGGGCGTCTGGATGCCCGGCGTGCTTTCCCGCAAGAAGCAGGTTGCCGCCCCGCTCATCGAGGCTGCGAACTAGTACGCATGTCTGGCACGCCGCTTTTGCTGCATGCCTGTTGTGGGCCCTGCTCGCTCGAACCCTTGCGGGTTCTGCGCGAGCAGGGCTTTTTGCCCACAATAGTGTATGTCAACCCTAACATTCAGCCCTACGACGAGTACGTGCGCCGCCTTGAGACGCTGCGTTCCTGGGCGGCGGGGGAGAACGTCGAAGTGGTCGAGGGGCCCTACGAGGCTGAGCGTTGGGAGCGTGAGGTCGCGCGGTACGGCACAAACCGTCTGGCGCGCTGTCAGGCGTGTTATCGCCTGCGCCTGGAGGGGGCGGCAACCCTGGCCGCCGAGCTCGGGTGCGCCCATATGTCCACGACGCTTGCGGTCTCTCCTTACCAGCTCTTCGACGCCTGCGGAGCCGAGCTTGGGCAAATTTGTGCACGTGCGGGCCTCACTGCCGTCTGGCAGGATTTCCGTCCGCTGTACCCCCAGGCCACGACGCGCGCCAAGGAACTGGGACTGTATCGGCAGAACTACTGCGGGTGCCGTTTTTCTGCCGCCGAGGCTGCCCTTGAGCGCTGCCAGGCCCGCGAGGTGCGCACGCTGCAGCGCGACCTCGGACGTGCATGCACGTAGATTCTCCACTTGCGTGCGTTTCTGCCCATGCCGCCCTGGGGTTGGGCGCTAGACTTCCCCTATCTCTTCTACCTGCATGGGAGCTGTGTATATG
The DNA here is from genome assembly GCA_902464015.1 of uncultured Coriobacteriales bacterium. Taxonomy (GTDB): domain Bacteria; phylum Actinomycetota; class Coriobacteriia; order Coriobacteriales; family UMGS124; genus UMGS124. The sequence continues at coordinate 48,444 of CABQHM010000006.1, forward strand.
CGTACCGACGATTTTGATTACGACCTTCCCCGCGAGCTCATCGCCCAGTATCCGGCCGAGCCCCGCGACTCTTGCCGCCTGCTTGTGCTCGACCGCGAGAAGGGCACGCTGGAAGACCATGTGTTCACCGACATCGTGGACTTCCTCGACGAGGGCGACCTGCTCGTCGTCAACCAGACACGCGTGCTGCCTGCACGCCTCATCGGCCACAAGCCGGTGACGGGCGGTGCCTGCGAGGTCTTCCTCACCAACCGCCGCGAGGACCTCGATGCGGCGGGAGGCGTGTGGGAGTGCCTCGTGAAGCCTGGCAAGCGCCTCAAGCCGGGCGCTGTGGTGGAGTTCCGCGAAGGCGGTCTCCTTGCCCCCATGACGGCCCCTGTGATCCTCACCGCGCATGTGGGCGAGATTTTGCCGCAGCGCGGACTTCGTCTTGTGAGCTTTGAGGCGGCTGAGGGACTCACGCTTGACGAGGCCATGCACAAGGCGGGCCATGTGCCGCTGCCTCCCTACATCACCCAGTACGAGGGCGATTCTGAAAAGTACCAGACGGTGTACGCCATGCAGGAGGAGCACTCCGCCGCGGCGCCCACCGCGGGTCTGCACTTCACGCCTGCGCTCATCGAGAAGTGCCGCGAGAAGGGCGTGGGCTGGGCCACCGTCGAGCTTGAGGTCGGCATCGACACCTTCCGCATCGTGGAGGAGGACGACCCCACCGAGCACGAGATGCACACTGAGCGTTACCACGTGCCCCAGTCGGTGATTGACCAGATCCATGCCACCAAGGCTGCCGGCAAGCGCGTCATCGCCGTGGGCACGACGTCGGTCCGTTCGCTTGAGAGCTCCTGGAGCGCCGAGGAGCCCTATGCCGGTTGCGCCGCGCGCTTCTTCGACATTCCCGAGAAAGGTGACGTCGTTGCGCGCGAGAACGCCACGACCTCGCTGTTCCTCATGCCGGGAAGCCAGTTCCACGTGGTGGATGCCATGGTCACGAACTTCCATGTGCCTCGTTCGACCCTCATGATGCTCGTGAGCGCTTTTGCCGGCCGCGAGCGCATCATGGAGGCCTATGGCCATGCCATTGAGAGCAAGTACCGCATGCTTTCCTTCGGCGATGCCATGCTCATTATTTAATCCTTGAAAACGCTGTGGCCGTGTTCTGTGGTGCCGGGTGTGCGCGCTGTACACTGCGACCCCACGCGCGGCCACAGGTGTCTTTCGACAACTGCTCTCGAGGAACGGGAAGGGTTTTCACATGATTGCTGTCATCAAACCTGAGACCACTGAACACCAGCTTGAGAATCTGGTGAGCTGGCTCGAGGGCAAAGGACTCGAAGTCAACATCTCCAAGGGTTCGGAGGCCACCATCGTCGGCCTCATCGGCGACACCTCGCGCGTCGACGTGTCGCTGCTCGAGTCCATGGGGATCATTGAGTCGGTCACGCGCGTGACCGAGCCGTTCAAGGCCGCTAACCGCAAGTTCCACCCCATGGACACGAAGGTCGAGATTGCCCCCGGTGTGGCCATCGGTGCCGGCGAGTTCCAGGTCATGGCCGGTCCGTGCTCGGTTGAGGGGCAGAACCTCTTTGAGATTGCCCGCGCAGTGAAGGCAGCCGGCGCCACGGTCCTGCGAGGAGGCGCGTTCAAGCCTCGTACGAGCCCCTATGCCAACCAGGGCATGGGCGAGGCGGGCCTTGACCTGCTCTGCCAGGCGCGCGCGGAGCTCGGGATGCCCATCGTGACCGAGATCATGGACGTGCGCCAGGTGCCGCTCTTCCTCAAGTACGACATCGACCTGTGGCAGATCGGCGCGCGCAACACCCAGAATTTCAACCTGCTCAAGGAGGTCGGCCGTGCCGGCAAGCCCGTGCTTCTCAAGCGCGGCCTGGCTGGCACCATTGACGAACTGCTCATGAGCGCCGAGTACATCATGAGCGAGGGCAACCCCAACGTCATCCTGTGCGAGCGCGGCATCCGCACGTATGAGACGCGCACGCGCAACACGTTCGACCTCAATGCCGTGCCGGTGCTGCATTACCTGAGTCACCTTCCCGTCGTCGCCGACCCGAGCCATTCCACGGGATACGCGCGCTATGTGGGGCCGATGTCCCTCGCAGCCACGGCATGCGGTGCCGACGGCCTTGAGATCGAGGTGCACAACAACCCCCAGGTTGCATGGTCTGACGGTGCGCAGGCCCTTTTGCCTGAGCAGTTTGCCTCGCTTATGCCCAAGGTCCGTGCCATCCGCGACGTCGTCGCGACCGACTAGTCCAAGGAGGCCTGCATGGAAGACACCCAAGAGGTCCATACCGTTGGCATCGTAGGCCTGGGGCTTATCGGCGGCTCGTTCGCCAAGGCCTATCATGCCGCGGGATGGCGCGTGCTTGCCTTCGACATCGATGCCGACACCATGGCTGTGGCGAGCATCGACGAGACGATTCAAGGCACGCTGGGGCCCGACAACGTGGGGGCGTGCGACCTCATCCTGCTAGCCCTCTATCCTGCCGGCTGTATTGCCTGGCTCAAGGAGAACGCCGAGCGCGTGCGCAAGGACTGCCTGGTCATTGACACCGCGGGTGTGAAGCGCGAGGTCTGCGCGGGCTGCATGCCCATTGCCGCCGAGCACGGCTTCACGTTCGTGGGCGGCCACCCCATGGCGGGCACCCAGTACTCGGGCTACAAGTACACGCGCGAGAATCTCTTCCACAACGCCCCCATGGTCATCTGCCCTCCTCGTGTCGACGACATGGCCCTGTTCGAGCGCATCAAGGACCTGCTCGCGCCGGCCGGTTTCGGCAGCATCTGCGTGAGCACCCCCGAGGAGCATGACAAGCGCATCGCCTTCACCTCTCAGTTGGCGCATGTGGTGAGCAACGCCTTTATCAAAAGCCCCACGGCGCAGGGCCACAAGGGCTTTTCCGCCGGCAGCTACAAGGACCTCACACGCGTCGCATGGCTCAACGAGAACATGTGGACGGAACTGTTCTTCGACGATGCCGACAACCTGCTTTTTGAGCTTGACACCATCATCGCGAGCCTTGGGGAATACCGCGATGCGCTCGCCGCGCGCGACGCCGACACGATGCGCCGCCTGCATGCCGATGGCCGTCGTGCCAAGGAGAACGCCGAGCGCCGTGGCAAAAACGAAAGGAGCGGGCAATGACGCTGCAATCTGAGGCATACGGCACGGTGCATGTGAGCGCTTCGGGCAGCTATGACGTGCTGATAGGCGAGGGGCTGCTCGACAGGCTCGGAAGCCTTGTGCGCGAGGCGCTGCCCTCGGCCGACAAGCAAGTGCTGCTTGTAAGCGACTCCAACGTCGCCCCGCTCTATGCCGAGCGCGTGAGTGTGTCGCTGGGTGCGGCTGGTTTCGACGTGCACCTTGAGGTGCTGCCGGCAGGGGAGAAGACCAAGTCGCTCGAGAGCTTCTCGCGCCTTGTGCGCCGTTGCGCCGCGCTGGGGCTCTCTCGCCAGAGCACCGTTGTCGCCCTGGGTGGCGGCGTTGTCGGCGACCTTGCGGGCTTCACCGCGGCCAGCTATATGCGCGGTTGCAACCTCGTCCAGGTGGCCACCTCGCTGCTTGCCATGGTTGACTCCAGCGTGGGCGGAAAGACCGCCGTTGACCTGCCCGAGGGAAAGAACCTCGTCGGCGCGTTCTACCAGCCCGGTCTTGTCGTCTGCGACTTGGGCTGTCTCAAGACCCTGCCGGGCGAGTTTGTAAGCGACGGCATGGGCGAGGTCGTGAAGTACGGCGTCATGTGCGACCCCGAGCTCTTTGAGTGGCTGAAGAGCCCCCTTGCGGGCCAGGAACGTCGCATTGTGGAACGCTGCGTGTCCATCAAACGCGACGTGGTGCAGGCCGACGAGCGTGAGGCGGGCCAGCGCAAGCTGCTCAACCTGGGCCATACTGCAGCACATTCCATCGAACTGTTGAGTGACTTTACGGTCACGCATGGCCATGCCGTGGCTGCAGGCCTTGCCATCATGGCTCGAGCGTGCGCGGCCAAAGGCCTCTGCACCCCAGAAGATGCCGTTCAAATTGAAGAGATGCTGGCGGTCCATGGGCTGCCGAGCGGCACAACGCAGCCTGCGTGCGAGATTGCACAGGCGGCATATCGCGACAAGAAGCGCACGGGCGACCACATCGACATCGTTGCTGTGTGCGGCATTGGCTCTTGCGAGGTACGTCGCGTGAGCATGGAGGAATTCTCCGAGCTCATGGAGCTGGGCTGTGCCAAGCGCGACGCGCGCTGTGCCGAGGGAACAACCAAGGCGCAGGTGGTCGGAGGCGGCCATGAGCTTATGGCAACGGTGGGCCCCGGTGTTCTGGGCGGCCAGGTTGCAGCCATCGCTTCCAAGAGCGCCGCGCACCGCATGCTCATCTGCGCCGCCCTGGCCGATGGGCCGTGCGACATCGTGTGCTCCACGACGAGCAAGGACATCGAGGCAACGCAAGCCTGCCTTCAGGCTCTCGGGGCTCGAATCGTGCGTCGAGGTGAGGTCCTTCATGTTGACCCCATCCATCGCGCCGAGATGGCCGAAGGCGTTCGCGTGCTGGATTGTTGCGAGTCGGGCAGCACTTTGCGTTTCATGCTTCCGGTGGCGTGTGCCCTGGGGGCCCATGCGCGCATCGACGGTCAAGGCCGCCTGCCCGAGCGACCCCTGTCGCCCCTTCGCGAGGAGCTTGAGGCGCACGGCGTGCGTATCTCTCCCGTGGGTACGTGGCCCCTTGAAGTTCAAGGTCAGCTTAAGGGTGGTACTTTCCTCATCGCGGGCAATGTCTCGTCGCAGTTTGTGACTGGTCTGCTGATGGCGTTGCCCCTGCTTGAGGAAGGGGGTTCTGTGCGCCTGTATGGCACGGTCGAATCCCGTCCATATATCGATATGACCCTCCGTACGCTGGCGGTATTTGGTATCGAGGTTCAAGAGTCTCACTATGAACTTGATATTGATAGCTGCATGTCGCATATTACCGAGTTTGCTGTTCCTGCAAGCCAAACCTATCACAGTCAATCTCGCCTTAAGGTTGAGGGTGACTGGTCCAACGCTGCCTTCTGGTTGTGCGCGGGGGCCTTGGGCGGTACGGGCGTGAGCGTCTCAGGGCTCGACTTTGACTCTGCCCAGGGCGACAAGGTGATTGTCGACATCCTCGAGCGCTTCGGCGCCGAGGTCGAACGCGACAGCTCCGCCGGTGTCGCCACCGTGCGCCCCGGCGCCTGCGCCTTGCAGGCAATCGAGCTTGATGCGTCAGACGTCCCCGACCTTGTCCCTGTCGTGTCTGTTGTGGCTGCCTGCGCGACGGGCACCACGCGCATCACGGGTGCCGCGCGCCTGCGCATCAAGGAATCCGATAGGCTTCAGACCACTTCCGAGATGCTCGAGCGCCTTGGCATCGACCTGGAGGAGTTCCCCGACGGCCTTGTTATCCACGGCCGCGGCGGCTTTGGCTCGCATGCCTTCCACTCCGGGCGCGTGCGGTCGCACAACGACCACCGCCTTGCCATGTCGGCGGCTGTGGCGAGCGTACAGGCGTCGGGCTCGGTGTGCGTGGAGGCGGCTCAGGCTGTGAACAAATCCTACCCCGGCTTCTTTGCTGACTTTGCCCGCCTGGGTGGCCAGGTCAGCGTTGAGGGGAGGGAGGATTAGGCATGTCCTCGTCTTTTGGATCAAGCGTTAAGGTGCAGGTTTTTGGCCAGTCGCATTCAGCGGCCATCGGCGTTGTCGTCGACGGCCTGCCGGCCGGTGAGGCCGTCGACCTCGAAGAGCTTGCGTCTTTCATGGCGCGACGCGCTCCTGGCAAGAACGCCTGGTCGACCCCGCGCAAGGAGGCCGACGCGCCCTCTGTGCTGAGCGGCCTCAACCCCGAGGGACGCACATGTGGCGCGCCGCTTGCCATGGTCATCGAGAACACCAACACGCGCTCTTCTGACTATGCCCAAATCGCGCGCAACCCCCGGCCGGGCCATGCCGATCTCACGGCCCAGGCGCGCTGGCACGGGCAGCAGGACGTGGCGGGCGGCGGCCACTTTTCTGGGCGTCTCACGGCCTGCCTGTGTGCGGCCGGCGGCGTCGCCCTGCAGATTCTCGCTCGTCGAGGCATTCGCGTCGCTGCCCACATTCGCTCCATCGCCGGCATTCAGGACGTGCCTTTCGATCCCGTCTGCTGCGGTTCCGACCAGTTCGCCACCCTTGTGGGCAAGGTTTTCCCCGTGCTCGACGACGAGGCGGGGCTTGCCATGCAGGCCGCCATCGGCGGTGCCCGGGCAGCGCGGGACTCGGTGGGCGGCGTTATCGAATGCGCCTGCGTCGGCCTCCCGGCAGGCGTGGGAGTCCCCATGTTTGACGGCATCGAGAACGTGGTTGCCAAACTGCTCTTTGGCATTCCCGCTGTGAAGGGTGTCGAGTTCGGAGCGGGCTTCGCCGTCGCTGACATGTACGGCTCTCAGAACAACGATCCCATCGTGCTCGACGAGGCTGGCCATGCCACGTGTCGCACGAACAACGCCGGCGGCATCCTGGGCGGTATCTCCACGGGCATGCCTGTCATCGTGCGCGCAGCCTTCAAGCCTACGCCCTCTATTGCCGAAGAGCAGTCCACGATTGACATCGTGGATGGTTGCGAGACCCGCCTGAGCGTTCCCGGCCGTCACGACCCGTGCGTTGTCGTGCGCGCTGTGCCTATCGTCGAGGCGGCTATGGCGTTGGCGGTCATCGACTGCCTTGCCTCGGACGGTGTCCTTGGGCCCGTGAACGACTCGGCCGTAGACCCCCGGGTCCTCGAGCGGACCCACACTCTTTTCGGTTAGCCGCGCATCTTCTCGCCGCTTTCGTTTGATTGGATTCAACGTTGCCAACGAATACCATCGACCAGCCTGACATCAACGCCCTACGCCTTGAGATGGACGCCTGCAACAAGCAGATTCTCGAGGCATTTGAACACCGCATGGACATCGCCTCGCGCATCGGCGACGTCAAGCGCTCGCTGGGCCTGCGCGTCACCGACCCGCGTCGTGAGCGTCAGATTCTCTCCGCTATTGCCGACCAGGCCTCACCCGAGTTCAAAAGCTACGCCACGGTGCTGTTCTCCCTGCTCATGGAGGTGTCGAGCGCTTATCAGGAGCATCGCATGCGTCCCACGAGTCCGCTGCGCGAGCGTATCGAGCAGGCTCTTGAGACGACGCCTAAGCTTTTCCCGCAGTTTGCGAGCGTGGCATGCCAGGGCGTCGACGGCGCATACTCCCAGCTTGCCGCCGAGAAGATATTCAAGCGTCCCAATATCACGTTCTATCGCAATTTCGAGGGCGTGTTCCAGGCCGTTGAGTCGGGCACGTGCGAGTACGGCGTGTTGCCCATCGAGAACTCCTCGGCCGGCACCGTCAACGCCGTGTACGACCTCATGATGGAGCATGACTTCCATATCGTGAGGACCTACCGTCTCAAGGTCGACCACAACGTGCTGGCCAACGAGGGCGCCACACTTGAGGGCATCACCGAGATCTACAGCCACCAGCAGGCCATCAACCAATGCGCCCGTTATCTCGAGGGGATGCCCCACGTCAAGGTGACCCCCGTCACGAACACCGCCGAGGCCGCGCGTATGGTCGCCGAATTGGGCCGCACCGACGTGGCGGCGCTTTCGAGCCGTGCCTGTGCCTCGCTCTACGGCTTGTCCGTGCTCGCGCGTCAGGTGAACGACTCGGACAACAACTACACGCGCTTCGCCTGCATCACGAAGGACCTCCAGGTCTTCCCCGGTGCCGACCGCACTTCGCTCATGATGGTGGCGCCCCACGAGCCCGGCGCGCTCTACAAGGTACTCGCCCGCTTCTATGCGCTTGACATCAACCTCACGAAGCTGCAGAGCCGACCCATCCTGGGGCAGGACTTCGAGTTCATGTTCTATTTCGACCTGGATGCCTCGGTGTATTCCCCCGAGTTCGCAAGCCTCGTGTGCGAGCTTGAGGATTTCTGCGACGACTTCAAGTATCTCGGCACCTATTCGGAGCTGGTGTAACGATGACCGCACCCGATACGGCCCCTACAGGCGCCGCCTCAACCGAACCGCTTTTTCGCCGCGTGCTTGCGGGTTCTGCGGACCTCACGTTCGGCCTGGTGGGGGAGCGGCTCGGTCACAGCCACTCCCCGCGTATCCACGAGCTTTTGGGGTCCGTGCCCTATGAGCGCGTGGAGGTGCCGCGCGACGAGGTGGGGGCGTTTTTCGCCGCGCGTCGCTACCGCGGTCTCAACGTGACGATTCCTTACAAGTGCGACGCCGCCCGTGCGGCAGACGTGCGTTCCAAGGCCGTCGAGAGGCTCGGCAACGCAAACACCCTCGTCGTGCGCGAAGACGGCACGCTGTTTGCCGACAACACCGACTACCACGGCTTTTCTCGCCAGCTCGATCTCATCCACGCCAACGTTGCCGGGCAGGCCTGCCTTGTCCTGGGCGACGGCGGGGCGGCCGCGACGGTTCGCGCCGTGCTCGCCGACCGGGGCGCCTCCCTTGTGGTGAGTGCCTCCCGCAAAGGCGAGCTCACGTTTGCGGCCCTCGCCGGAGACGCCGCTGCTGCCAGTCCCTCTCAGATCGCCCGGGCCGACGCCTTGCGCGCCGAGGTTGTCCTCATCGTCAACGCGACCCCGGTCGGCATGTATCCCCATGCCGACGACGACATGCTCGTCGACCTCGACCGTTTTCCGGCGCTGCGCTATGTGTGCGACCTTGTCTACAACCCGTTGAGGACCCGCCTCATCCAGGAGGGCCGCGCCCGCGGCCTAGCATGCGCGGGTGGCCTTTCCATGCTTGTGGCCCAGGCCAAGCGTTCGAGCGACCTCTTCTTGGGTGTCGATCGCCCCGATGACATCGAGGAGGGCGTCCTTGCGCAGATGCGCGCCGAGCTGGGCGTCGTGAGCCTTATTGGCATGCCGGGCTCGGGCAAGACGCGCACGGGCATGCTTTTGGCCGAGATGCTCGGCTTTGAGTTTGTCGACACCGACGAAATGGTGCAGGTAGAGGCCGGTAAGCCCATCCCGCAGATCTTCGATGAGCTGGGAGAGGAGGGCTTCCGCGCCATTGAGACGCGCTGCGTCGCGCAGGCAACGTCTCGTTCGGGCCGCGTGGTCGCCACGGGCGGCGGTGTCGTCACACGTCCTGAGAACAGGTTCTTCCTCAAGCAAAACGGCCCGGTGGTGCTTCTTACGCGCGGTCTTGTCGACGACCCGTCCGATGACCTCGCCGTGGAGGGGCGCCCGCTCAGCCAGGCCAAGGGCCTCGAGCGCCTGCGCGCCGAGCGAGCCGACCTGTACCATGCGTGGGCCGACATCGAGGTCGCTCCCTCCGGCGGCTCTCCGCTTGGCACCGCGCGTCGCATCTGCAGGCTTGTGAAGCGCATCTAGCGCCATATACCAGGAGTTTCTCATGAAAGCACTCGTTATCGACGGTCCCAACATCAACATGCTCGGCATTCGCGAGCCTGCAATCTACGGCAGCCAGAACTACGCCGCCCTGTGCGTCCTCATCGAGTCTGCCGGCCGTGAGCTGGGGTTTGAGGCATGCGACCACTTCCAGTCCAATCACGAGGGCGCCATCGTCGACGCCATCCAGCAGGCCTTGGGCGTCTACGACGGCATCGTCATGAACCCTGCGGCCTACACGCACACGAGCGTCGCCATCCTTGACGCGCTCAAGGCCGTGAGCCTTCCGTGCGTGGAGGTCCACATCTCCGACGTGGCCTCGCGCGAGGACTTCCGCCAGGTCTCCTTCGTGCGCCAGGCCTGTTTTGCCACGGTGGCCGGCGAGGGCATCGAAGGCTACCGCCATGCCTTGTCCCTGCTTGCCGACAAGCTGCGCGCCGACACGGCCGAATAGGCCCGTCCCCGGGAAGGCCGGCGGCCCTTTTCTCGCCTTTGTTCGTTGTTGGTATCGTGGGCGCCCGTTGTGTCGTGCAACGGGCGCTCTTCGTTTACAATAGGAGCCACATCTGCCCTGCGCCTCGGGCGCACGTTCGATTGGAGAGCATGACATGGTCGATAAGGTTGCCATCGCAAAGCACCTGCTGGGTATCAAGGCCGTTTTCCTTCGTCCCGACGAGCCGTTCACGTGGGCTTCGGGCATCAAGAGCCCCATCTATTGCGACAACCGCCTGACGCTCTCTTTCCCCGAGGCCCGCGAGGCGATCGAGGAGGGCCTGGCCGAGACGGTGCGCTCCGTCTATCCCGAGGCCCAGGCGCTCATGGGCACCTCCACCGCCGGTATCGCCCATGCCGCCATCGCCGCCTACAAGCTCGAGCTTCCCATGGGTTATGTGCGTGGCTCCGCCAAGGACCACGGCCGCAAGAACCAGATCGAGGGCCGCTGCGAGCCCGGTACGAAGGTCGTCGTGATCGAGGACCTCATCTCCACCGCCGGCTCCGTGCTCGATTGCGTCGAGCCGCTGCGTGCCGCCGGCGCCGACGTCCTCGGTGTCGCCTCCATCTTCACCTACGGCATGCAGAAGGGCCTTGACCGCCTTGCTGAGGCCAACGTCAAGAACGTGTCCCTGTGCGATTTCGACACGCTCGCGAAGGTCGCCGTGGCCGAGGGCTACATCAAGCCCGAGGATGAGGAGCGCCTGCTTGCCTTCCGCGCCAACCCCTCCGACGAGTCCTGGATGGCGTAAGGCCTGTCGCCCTCGCCTGAGGCCCCGCAGCGGCATGATTTTGTCGCTTAGCGGCATGTATTGTTAAATCCCCGCGTACGGCGGCCGTTTTGCGGTTGCCGTACGCATAGAGGTCTATGATGTCCCATCACCAACGGTGCGCGCGCGACTTCTTGCCGGGTGCGGCAGTTACACGAAGAGGAGTTCTTTCATGAGCGAGATCGAGAAGAAGGACCTGGACTGGGCAAACCTGTCCTTTGCCTATATGCCCACCGACTACAGCTACGTCTGCAACTACAAGGACGGCCAGTGGGAGGAGGGTGGCCTCACGCGCGACCACTCCATCACGCTGAGCGAGTGCGCGGGCATCTTCCATTACTGCCAGGAAGTCTTCGAGGGCCTCAAGGCCTATACCACCAAGGACGGCCGCATCGTCTGCTTCCGCCCCGACATGAACGCCAAGCGCATGCACGACTCGGCTGAGCGTCTCTGCATGCCCGCCTTCCCCGAGGACAAGTTCGTGGAGGCCGTCAAGCAGGTCGTGGCCGCCAACGCCGCTTGGGTCCCGCCGTACGGCTCGGGCGCCACGCTGTACGTGCGTCCCTTCATGATCGCTTCCGGCGAGGTCATCGGCGTCAAGCCCGCCACCGAGTACCAGTTCCGCATTCTCGTGACCCCCGTGGGCCCCTACTTCAAGGGCGGCGACACCTCCGTTGCCATCACGGTCTCCGACTACGACCGCGCTGCGCCTCACGGCACCGGCAACATCAAGGCCGGCCTCAACTACGCCATGAGCCTCTATCCGCATGAGAAGGCCCATGCCGAGGGCTATGCCGAGAACCTCTACCTCGACCCCGCCTCGCGCACCTATGTCGAGGAGACCGGCGGCGCAAACATCCTGCTCGTCGACCGCGAGGGCAACCTCGTCGTGCCCCAGTCGCACTCCGACTCCATCCTGCCCTCCATCACGCGCCGCTCGCTCGTGGCCCTCGGCCGCGACGTCATGGGCCTCAACGTCATCGAGCGTCCCGTCAAGTTCTCCGAGCTTCAGGCCGGCGACTTCGTCGAGTGCGGCATGTGCGGCACCGCTGCCGTCATCTCGCCTGTGGCTCGCATCCACAGCCATGAGGGCGACATCGAGTTCCCCGCTTCGCAGGACGGCTGCGGCCCTGTGCTCAAGAAGCTCCGCGCCGAGCTCGCCGGCATCCAGGCCTGCGACATCGAGGGGCCCGAGGGCTGGGTCTGCGTGGTCTGCTAGTCGCACCTTTTTCTCAGCACGTTGCGGAGCCGTCCAGATTGGGCGGCTCCTTTCGTTATGTAATGTGTACAATTACGCACAACGAGTCCCTTCAATTATGTGAGGTTCGCAATGCCGATTACCGACTTCCTGCGGCGCAACGCCCATGACTATGCAGACGAGGTCGCCCTTGTCGAGATCAACCCTGAGATTCAGGAGCTCGATCACGCGACGTGGCGCGACTACAGCCTCGTCCAAAGCACCTGCATGCAGCCGTACCGCAGGCAGATTACCTGGAGTGTCTTCGACGAGAAGGCAAATCGCTTTGCCAACCTACTGCTCAGTCGTGGCGTGAAGAAGGGCGACAAGGTCGCAATCCTTCTCATGAACTGCCTCGAGTACCTGCCCATCTTCTTTGGCGTGCTCAAGAGCGGCGCAACGGTGGTTCCGCTCAACTTCCGCTATACCGCCGAGGAGATTGAGTACTGCGTCGATTTAGCCGACGTCGACATCCTTGTCTTCGGCCCGCAGTTCACTGGCCGCATCGAGCAAATCGAGCCGCGCGTTTCTAAGAACCGCCTGCTGTTCTATGTCGGCAACGACTGTCCAACCTTTGCCGAGAGCTACAACGAGCTCACCGCTAATATGCCCAGCTCCGACCCCTTTGTGCCTGTCACGGAGTACGAGGACGCCGCCATCTACTTCTCGAGTGGCACCACCGGCTTCCCCAAGGCCATCCTGCACAACCATGAGAGCCTCACGCAGGCGGCGCAGATGGAGCAGAAGCACCACGGGCAGACCCACGACGACGTGTTTCTGTGCATCCCGCCGCTGTACCACACCGGTGCCGCCATGCACTGGCTGGGCAGTCTCATCTGCGGTGGCAAGGGTGTGCTCCTGCGCGGCGTGACCCCCAAGGCCATCTTCGACGCCATCAGCTCGGAGCGGTGCACCATCGTGTGGCTGCTTGTGCCGTGGGCCCAAGACATCCTCCTTGCCATCGAGGAAGGTGCCATCAAGCTTGAGGATTACAAGCTCGACCAGTGGCGTCTCATGCACATCGGTGCCCAGCCGGTTCCCAAGAGCCTCATCAAGAAGTGGAAGTCGATTTTCCCGCATCATCAGTACGATACCAACTACGGCCTGTCCGAGTCCACGGGCCCGGGCTGCGTGCACCTGGGCGTGGAGAACATCGACCACGTGGGCGCCATCGGCGTGCCCGGCTACAACTGGGATGTCAAGATCATCGACTCGCACGGCGAGCCGGTGGCAAAGGGCGAGGTCGGCGAGCTGTGCGTCAAGGGTCCGGGTGTCATGACCTGCTACTACAACAACCCCAAGGCCACCGCCGAGTCGCTGCAGAACGGCTGGCTGCTCACCGGCGACATGGCGCGTCAGGACGAGGACGGCTTCTACTGGCTTGTCGACCGCAAGAAGGACGTCGTCATCTCGGGTGGCGAGAACATCTACCCCGTGCAGATCGAGGACTTCCTCTCGGCCAACCCTGCAGTGAAGGACGTCGCGGTCATCGGCCTGCCCGACGAGCGTCTGGGCGAGATCTGCGCCGCCATCATCGAGCTCAAGCCCGAGTACACCGACACCACCGTCGAGGACATCAACGAGTACTGCCTCGACCTGCCTCGTTACAAGCGTCCGCGCAAGATTATCTTCGCCGACGTTCCGCGCAACCCCACGGGCAAGATCGAAAAGCCCGTGTTGCGTCAGCGCTACGGGGCCGAGCAGCTTGTTGACCGCGAGAACCACGCATAAAGGGATAGGGGAGCGACGTGCGCGACTTTGCAACCTTTGAGACGTACGACTTCGCGTTTCGCTGCCTGGACGAGGAGGGCGTCATGTGTCGCTACGACGCCCTCCTGTCTTTCTCCCTTGAGGAGTCGGGCCCCATCTACCTCGTGTACACCGACCTCGTGAGCGACGAAGCGGGCGAGGAGGCAATGTACGCCTCGGTCGTGGTCGACCCCGAGCAGGTGAGGGCGGCCCAGTACGCCGTGGAGCACGGCATGACGCCGAAGAAGCCCCCCGTCGTCGACTTGGTCGACATAGAAGAGGACCTCAAGCCCATGGTGCTCGAGGTCCTCGACGAGGTGCTTGCTGACGAAGAGGGCTAAGTCGCCCCTTCTTGTGTAAAAGAGCCGCGGAGCCCTTTGGGGTTACCCGATGCGTTCGAAGAGATGGCCGCTTGTCGCGCTAGCAGCGCGGGGGGCGGCCATCTTGCCGTTGCGGACGGCATCGAGGGCGGCCTTCACGTGATGCACGGCGTCGGCTGTCTCCTGGGGGCTGTCGCACAGGCGGCAGTCCACGCCGAAGCGGCTAACGCCGCAGCGCATGAGCTCGGCCATCTGCGGCGTGGCGTCGAGAACCTCAGCCTGCCACACGCCGGCACGACCCAGGGCGTCGGAGGTCACGATGCTCGGGCGGTCGAACTCGTCGCGCATCTCGAGCTTGAGCGAGCGACGTGCGCACGTCGCGCAGGTCTTGGAGCAGTCGCCCATGCTCTGCAGCATGCAGTGCTCGCAGGTCATGGTGCGGATGTGTCCCCAGACCTTCATGCCGAGTTCAAGCTCGCTCGTCGCGGCGAGCTGGGAAATCTCGAGCAGGTCGAGCTCGCAGGAGAGCCATGCACCCGTGACGCCGTGCGCTGCCATGAACTCGAAGGCGGGGGCGTTGTGCAGCTCCATCTCGTCGGTAAGCCAGATGTCGGCCTTGCCCGTGTGCGCTTCCTCGAGCCAAGAGACGTTTGAGACGGCAATCTCACGGGCGCCCGTCAGGTCGAGGTCGTCCACTGCCGCGTGGTCGGCTGTGCGTGCGACGGCGGGCAGGATGCAGATGACGCCGTCGGGCCACGCCGCGTCGGTCTGACCAGGGGCATCCGTGCGCCTGCGGGCGCTGCTTGCCGGGCCAAGAGCCAGGTCGATGGCCGAGACATAGACGAGGTCGGCTCCGGCCTCGAGTGCCGCCTGGGCATCCTCGGGAGTGGTCACGTGGGCGCAGAGCTTGGCCTGCGAGGGGTCGCAGGCGCCGCGCCTTTTGCGTGCGCTGAGGCTTAAGGGGGCGGGTGCCGTCGAGAGCTCGCCGTCCGTCCAGGGCTTCAGAATCTCGTCTTTGAGCGCCCGCACAGCCTCGGCGCGCACGGCGTGCACGGCCGAAAACGACATGCCGACGCCTTCGTCCATCTCGATATCCCAGCTGGCAGCTTCAAAGGGGCTGGTGCCAAAGCGTCCCACGTGCTCGCGCAGGTCCTCCTCGCTCACGGCTCGGCTGCGGGCCGCCTCCACGCAGAACCCCGCGGCGCGTGCGCACACGACGTCGCGTCCCATGTCGGGATGGGCGTCTCCGGCGCGCGTCTCAAGCTCGACGGTGAAAGGCTCGCCGAGGCGCGCAATGACATGCACGTGCACCGCACGCTTGCGGGGCCAGGCACGTGCGGCGAACTCGCGGGCCTGCGTCATGCCGTGCTCGCTGCGGATGACGCGCACATCGCAGCCGGCGCCCATGGCGCGCGGCAAGTCGAGCGCGAGCTGAGTGGGTCCGTCGGTCGTGCGCGGGCAGGGTGCCGTCACATAGTCGTCGAAGTTGTCGGGGTTGCGAATCTCGAGAAGGTCGCCAACTCCTACAGGTTCGGTGAGGTCGGCGATGGCCTTCTTGCCTTTTGCCTGGATGATGCAGCCCGCATATTGACCGCGGTTGTTGCCGCGCTCGTAGCTCATGAAGTCGTTGTCGTGCTTGCCGTGCAGGTAACCGTCGGTGAAGTTGCGGTTGAAGGCGCGTGCCAGGTCGCGCATGACCGCGGCGTCCACACGAGGGTCTTCGCCCTGCTCCCACTCGTCGAGCGCGGCGCGGTAGGCCTTCGTGACGGTGCCCACATAGTCGGGGGCCTTCATCCTGCCCTCGAGTTTCATGCTCGCGCACCCCGCTTCGACGAGCGCGTCGATGTCGGCGATCGTGCAGTTGTCGCGCGGCGACATGAGGCGCGTGCCGTTCATGCGGTCGCGCTGCGTGCCCTTTTCGTCGACGAGGCGGTAGGGCAGGCGGCAAGGCTGGCGGCACAGACCGCGGTTGGCCGACTTTCCGCGTTGCATGCTGCTGAGCAGGCACAGCCCCGAGTAGCACACGCAGATGGCGCCGTGTGCGAACACCTCGAGCTCGACGCCCTCATGCGAGCACGACTCGATTTCGGGAAGCGTCATCTCGCGCGACAGCGTCACGCGCGAGCAGCCGGCCTCTTTGGCAAAGCGAACGCCTGCGGCATCGTTGACGTTGCCCTGGGTGGAGAGGTGGATCTCGATCTGCGGCCACAGGGTGCGCGTCAGCGAGATGAGGCCCCAGTCGGCCATGATGAAGGCGTCGGCGCCGGCGAGGTGGCAGTCGTGCACGAGGGCGAGCGCCCGGGGCATCTCCTCTTGGGCGATGAGGATGTTCACCGTGATGTAGACGCGCGCGCCTGCCAGATGGGCCAGCTCGCAGCACTCGCGGAGCTGGTCGAGGTCCAGGTTGTCGGCGTTGCGTCGCGCATTGAAGCTGCCAAGGCCGCAGTAGATGGCATCGGCCCCTGCAGCGAGCGCTGCCTTGAACGCGTCCTGTGTTCCAGCCGGGCTCAAAAGCTCGGGGGCCTTGTGCGTGCGCTGCATCTGCGTTGCGTCCATGTTCTCGTTCTTTCGTGGTTGAGCGCTCGGTCGTGGTAATCCGTGCGTGTTTGCTGGAAGTACAGTAGAATGGCTTATTCTATACCGCAGAAACCGCCTTGCGCCCCCTGTCTGCACGATGGACGCGGGCATTACGCAACTCATGACAAGGAGAGCTCTTGAGCGATTCGAAGCTGTTTACCTACGAGGTCCTCGCCGAGGACCCCGGCACGCATGCCAGGGCCGGTGTCTTCCACACCGCCCATGGCGACATTCACACGCCCGTCTTCATGCCGGTGGGCACCAAGGGCACCGTCAAGGGTCTGCTTCCCGACACGGTCGCCTCCCTGGGCGCCCAGATCGTGCTCAACAACACCTACCACCTGGAGATGAGGCCCGGTTCTGAGACCGTCGCCGAGTTCGGCGGCGTGCACAAGTTCATGAACTGGGACAAGCCCATCCTCACCGATTCGGGCGGCTTCCAGGTCTTCTCCCACGGCGACCTCGTCAAGCTTTCCGACGGCGGCGTTGAGTTCCGCGCCGACGACTACGACGGCAAGCACGTCTTCTGGTCGCCCGAGGACAACATGGCCATCGCGCAGCGCCTGGGCTCAGACATCTGCATGCAGCTCGACCAGTGCGTGGGCTACCCGGCCGATCGCTCGCAGGTGGAGCGTGCCGTGGAGCTCTCCAGCCGTTGGGCCGACCGCTGCTTTGCGGCTCACACGCGTCCCGACCAGGCCCTCTTCGGCATCGTACAGGGCGGCATGCACCTTGACCTGCGCGTGCGCTCCCTTGAGCACCTCGAGAACTGCGGCAACTTCCCGGGCTACGGCATCGGCGGCTACAGCGTGGGAGAGCCCCATGAGCTCATGTTCGAGACGCTTGCCCCGCTCGCCTCCCAGTACATGCCCCGCAACAAGCCCCGCTACCTCATGGGTGTGGGCAACCCCACGACGCTTGTGCGCGGCGTTGCCTGCGGCATCGACATGTTCGACTGCGTGCTGCCCACCCGCACCGCCCGCTCGGGGACGGCGTTCTCCCACTTTGGCCGCATGAACATGAAGAACGCCAAGTACGCCCACGACCATGGCCCCATCGACCCCGAGTGCACGTGCCCTGTGTGCACGGGCGGCTACACCCGCGGGTACATCCGTCACCTCGTGACGCAAAAGGAGATGCTCGCGGGCATCCTGCTCTCCATCCACAACGTCTATTTCCTCGTGCACCTCATGGATTTGGCCCGTGAGGCCATCATGGCCGGCACATACAAGCAGTTCCTGGACGCGTGGATGTCAAGCCCTGCCGCAAACGATTACTAATTAGGCTTATACTGTCGTAATCTGTCAGTGCCGAGGCGCGTGTTGTCGCGTGCCCGGCAAACAAGGGAGCTGATATGTCGGATAAGAACGCTGAGCCGCACAGCGTGGCTCAAGCCTGGGCGGAAGCCTCGGGCACGGCGCGACCTGCACCGAAGAAATCCAAGAAGAAGCCGCACAAGAAGGCGATGAAGCCCGATGTGCGCCGCTACGTGAGCGTGCTCGTGGTGCTAGTCGTGCTGCTTGCCGTGTGCTTCGTGGGCTTCTGGCCGCTTGACCAGAAGATCACGCAGGGCCTCGACATCAAGGGCGGCGTCTCGGTCATCATGACCGCCGACAAGCCCGACGGCTCGGACGTCACCGACACCGACATGGAGTCGGCCGTGGCAATCGTCACGAACCGCGTTAACTCCCTGGGCGCCAGCGAGGCCACCGTTCAGCGTCAGGGCACGAACCAGATTCTCATTCAGATTCCTGGCGCCACCAACGCCCAGGAGGTCATCGACACCATGGGCACCACCGGCACCCTTGAGTTCGTCGACCTCAACGACATCGCCGACCAGGATGCCCTGGCCAAGATCAACGCCGGCGCCACGGGCGTGAAGCTTGAGCCCGGCACCTATGAGGCCTTCATGACCGGCGACCAGATCGAGAGCGTCACCATCGGCATGCAGAGCTCGGGCAGCGCCTATTATTCCGTGAACCTGCACCTCGACGCCCAGGGCACCAAGGCCTTCGGCGACGTGACGAGGGTTCTGGCTGACACGAAGAGCCGCATCGCCATCCTGCTCGACGGCGTGGTCCAGAGCGCCCCTGCCGTGCAGACCGCCATCACCAACGGCGACGTCTCCATCACGGGCAACTACTCCCTCGAGGAGGCCAAATCGTTCAAGACCGTCCTGGAGTCCGGTGCCCTTCCCGTGACGCTTGAGTACTCCGAGTCCAGCTACGTCGGCCCCACGCTCGGACAGGACTCCCTCATGCAGGGCCTTGTGGCCGTCGTTGTCGGCTTTATCCTCATCCTTGTGTACCTGTTCGTGTTCTACCAGGGCATGGGTCTCATCACCGCCGGCGCACTGCTCACCTTCGGCATCGTCTACCTGGGTATCTTTGCCGCACTTTCCTCGATGGGCCTCTTTGCGCTCTCGCTGTCCGGCCTTGCCGGCGTCGTGCTGACCATCGGTATGGCGGCCGACTCCACCATTCTCGTGCTTGAGCGTTTCCGTGAGGAGCTGCGTGCGGGCAAGTCCGTTCGCACTGCCTCCATCTCCGGTTCCAAGCACGGCATCATGACCGCCCTCGATGCCGGCGTGGTGTCGCTCATCTCCGCCCTGGGCCTGTTCTTCCTCACCACGGGCTCGGCGCGCGGCTTCGGCCTCACGCTTGCCCTGGGCGTCCTCTGCTCGTTCTTTACGCTGCTCATGTTCACCACTCCCGCCATTCGCCTGCTTGGCCGCGGCGCCGTGGAGAAGAACCCCGGCTTCTGGGGCGTCAAAGCCGACATGGAAGAGGCAAAGAAGCCCGCTGCCTCTGCCGTGAAGGGGGGTGAGCAGGATGCGTAGCCATTTCAAGCATGAGATTCGGTTCGTCAAGCATCGCAACCTGTTCTTTACTATCTCGCTCGTACTCGTCGTGCTTTCCATCGCCGGTCTTCTGTTCCGCGGCCTCAACTTCGGCATCGAGTTCCTCGGTGGCTCGCAGGTCACGTTCAACGACGCCGCCGGCGTGACGCAGTCTCAGCTGCGCGACGCCTTCTCCGACCAGGGCCAGCCTGACGCCGTCGTTCAGACCACCTCGGTCAACGACGTCGACGGCTTCATGGTGCGCACCGGCGAGACCGACCCCGTCGAGGCAAACGCCGTGGCTTCTGCCGTGGCGCAGCAGGTCGGCATCGCGGACAACACGTTCTCCGTCACCACCATCGGCCCCAACTGGGGCGGCGACATCACGCGCTCCATGGCGATCGCCTTCGTGGTCGTCATCGCGCTCATCATCCTGTATGTCTCTGTGCGCTATGAGTTCAAGATGGCCCTCATGGGCGTCCTGTCCCTGGCTCAGGTGCTCGTGATCGTCATGGGCATCTACTCCTGGACGCAGATGGAGGTCACGCCCAACGTCGTGGCGGCCCTGCTCACCATCATGGGCTACTGCCTCTACGACACCGTCGTGGTGTTCAACCGCGTCAACGAGAACATCCGCGGCCTTCGCGACGGCGTGCACCGCACGGCCATGCAGATCACCAACTGGTCTGAGAACCAGGTCATCGTGCGTTCGCTCAACACCTCCATCACCTCTGTGGTGCCCGTGTTCATCCTCCTGCTTTTCGGCGGCGACACCCTCAAGGGCTTCGCCTTCGCCATGGTGTGCGGCCTCGTGCTGAGCACCTACTCCTCGCTTGTCCTTGCCGCGCCTGCCTATGCGCTGTGGAAGGGCCGCGAGCCGCAGTGGCGTGAAGCTGAGAAGCGTTACGGCGACAAGGCCGCCGACGCTTCTCCCGACACCAAGCAGGGCCGCTAATGGCGTCCCTGGCCCGCAACAGGCGCTGGGAGGTAGTTCCCTTCGACGCCGGCGCCGCTCAGCTCATCGAGGACTCCTGCGGGGTGTCGTCGCTTGCCGCGCGCATCATGGCTGGCAGGGGCATCTGCGATGCGCAGCAGGCCAGGGACTTTCTCTCGCCGTCGCTCGACCGTGACTGGGCCGACCCGCTTCTCATCCCAGGCCTGGATGCCGTCGTCGCCCGCCTGCAGCATGCCCTTGAGGCAGGGGAGCACATCGCGGTCTTCGGCGACTTCGACGTCGACGGCATCAGCGCCACCTGCCTTCTGACGAGCGGCCTGCGCGACCTCGGCGGCAACGTCACCCCGTTCATCCCCAAGCGCTTCGGTGAAGGCTACGGCCTGTCGCAGATCGCCGTCGAGCGGCTGCTGGAGATGTGCGCCCCCGACCTCATCGTCACTGTCGACACCGGCATCGCCTCTGCAAAGGAGTGCGCCGAGCTGCTCGAACGCGGCATCGACGTCGCCGTGACCGACCACCATGAGCCTGGCGACCTCGTGCCGCAGGGTGTGCCGGTGTGCGACCCCAAGCTCGACCCCGAGTGTCCTTCCCGCGAGCTTGCCGGTGTCGGTGTCGCCCTCAAGGTCATTGACGAGCTCGGTCACCGTATGGGCCAGCCCGACCTGTGGCGCGAGTACACCGACATCGCTACGCTGGGCACGGTGAGCGACATGATGCTGCTCACCGGCGAGAACCGCTCGCTTGTGGCCGAGGGCATCGCGCGCCTACGTCGGGTTGAAAACCCCGGTCTGGCTGCGCTTGCGGTGCAGGCCCGTCGCGACCTCACTCAGATGTCTGCCGACGACCTGGCCTTCTCCCTTATCCCGCGCATGAACGCCGCGGGCAGGATGGACGACCCGGCCATCGCGCTCAACCTCCTCATGGAGCGCGACCCACAAGAGGCCGAGCGCATCGCCATGCGCCTTGAGGACATCAACCGCGAGCGCCGCGCCATCGAGCGCCAGCTTTTTGACGATGCCAACGCGCTCGTTGAGGCAACCTACGAAGGCGGCCGTGTCATCGTCGTGGGCGGGGAGGGGTGGCACGAGGGCGTCAAGGGCATCGTCGCGAGCCGCATCGTGAGCCTCTACCATGTGCCCGTCATCCTCTTCACCATCTCCGACGGCGTGGCGCGCGGCTCGGGCCGAAGCGTCGGCGACGTCAACCTTTTCGAGGCCGTCGAGAGCTGCTCGGTCCTGCTCATCCGTTTCGGCGGCCATGCAGGTGCCGTGGGCATCACGCTCGACGCCGGCAACCTCGACGCCTTCCGCGACCGGATGGAAGAGTACCTTGCGGCGCTGCCCCCCGAGGATTTCGAAGACCGCCTGAGCGTCTCGGCCGTGGTGGACCTCGCCGAGGTCACGGTCGACAACATCTCCTCGCTTTCGGTGCTTCAGCCCTTCGGCCAGGGCAATGAGACGCCCGCGCTTGCAGTCACCGGCGCCACGATGACGGACCGCCGTCGCCGTGGCGAGGAGGGCAAGCACCTCTCCTTCCTTGCAAACGACGCAAGCGGCTCCTGCCAGGCCATCATGTTCAACGCCGAGAACGTCGAGGCCCTCGTCGAGTGCGACGAGGCGGTCGACATCGTCTTTGAGCCTAAGGTTGAGACGTGGCAGAACCGCGTGAGCTGCAAGATGCACGTCAAGGACGTGCTTCTGCGCGACGCACGCGACGCCGAGGCGCCCGACCCCGCCACCGTGCGGCTCGTTGAGGCCCTTTTCGAAAACGCCGACCAGTACATTTCCGAAAGCGAGCTCGAGAGCCTCGCCAACGCCTCGCAGTTCCATACGAAGGTCGTCGGTGTCACGTTCGACGGCAGGCAGAGCATTGTGGCTCGTCTGCAGCCCGGTGACGCCCTGCGCCTCGAGCGCGAGCCTTCCAACCCCAACGACCCCAAGGCGGTCGCCCTCATCGACCCCAACGGCGATCGCGTGGGCTATCTCAAGCGCTTCATAGCCGCCGCCATCGCGCCGCGCATCGATCGCGGTGCGGCCTACCGTGCCGTTGTCGAGAACATCACGGGCGGCGTCGACGGTAGACCCGTCGGCGTCAACGTGTTGGTCAGCATCGAGACTGGTGCTGCGTGCGCCGACGAGCTCGAACAAGCCAACGCCCGCGCTGCCGAGAGGGCGCGCCTGGCGGCGATGTCCTCCAAAGACGTGACCGACGAGCTGCGCAGGCTCCTCATCGGCGAGCACGAGCTTTTGCCTGCCCAGGCGCGCGCCCTTGAAAACCTCGAGGCCGGCGTCTCGTCGCTGTGCGTCATGGCCACGGGTCGCGGCAAGTCGCTCATCTTCCATGTGCATGCGGCGCGCTGTGCGCTGCTGCACAACAAGGCAAGCGTGTTTGTCTACCCACTTCGTGCGCTTGTGAGCGACCAGGCCTACCACTTGGGCCGCGTCTTCGACAGCCTTGGTATGACGACGCGCGTGCTCACGGGCGAGACTGCGCTCGAGGACCGCGCCAGCGTGTTCGAGGGGCTTGCCTCGGGCGCTGTCGACATCGTCCTCACCACGCCCGAGTTTCTCGCCATCCACTCGGCCAAGTTTGCAAGTTCGGGCCGCGTCGGCTTTGTCGTGGTGGACGAGGCCCACCATGCGGGTCTGGCGGCCTCGGGCAACCGCAGCTCCTACCTCGACATGCCCCGCGTGCTCGACGAGTTGCGCCATCCCTGCGTGCTTGCCGTTACCGCGACGGCTTCTGCCAAGGTCGGCCAGGAGATCTGCCGCCTGCTCGACATTGCCCCGGACGGCGTCGTGCTTGACCCCTCGGTGCGCGAGAACCTGCATGTGAGCGACGAGCGCGGTCGCGCCGATCGTGACGAGCGCCTGGTGAGCCTGCTTGCCAGCGGTCAAAAGACGCTCGTGTATGTCAACTCCCGCGAGCAGACTGTGAACTTGGCCCGCACGCTGCGCCGCCGCGTGCGCGATTTCGGGTACCGCGTCGCCTTCTACAACGCCGGCCTTTCCCGTTCCGACCGTGCTGCCGTGGAAGACGCCTTCCGCAGTGGCGAGGTTCGTCTCGTTGTGTCGACTAGCGCTTTCGGCGAAGGCGTCAACCTGCCTGATGTCCGTCATGTCGTGCTCTACCACTTGCCGTTCGACGAGGTCGAGTTCAACCAGATGTCGGGTCGCGCAGGCCGCGACGGCAGCGATTCTTGGATTCACCTTGCCTACGGTGGCTCCGACGCCCGCATCAACGAGCGCGTCCTTTCCTCTGACGCCCCGTGCCGCGAGGACCTGGTGTCGCTCTACCGCGTGCTTTGCCGTCGCGACCGCGAGGCGCGCCTGGGCGGCGAGGACGGTTTTGCGCTCACCAACGCCGAGCTTGCCGCGGACTGTGCGAGCCTGGGCTGCACCCCCACGTTCGGGGCCAAGGGCGTGTCCTGCGGCATCTCCATCTTCCGCGAGCTCGGCTTCACCCAGACGAGCGGATATGGCGTGGGCAGGCGCATCTCCATGGTGCCTTCGCCCGAGCGTATGGACCTGACGCGCTCCATCCGATACCTCGAGGGGCTCAACGCGCTGCAAGAATTTGACGCATTTCGCCGTTGGGCGCTCGAAAGCGACGCGCCTTCTGTGCTTGCGCGCATCAACAGGCCTATACTTCCAACTGACTAGAACCGAGGTACTCCAGGAGGCGCATTGCCATGGCTGACTCCGTCATCCACACAAAGTACGACCCCACCGCGCCGGCCCTCCCGCCTCAAGGGCAGCTGGACAACTTCCCCGTGCTGCGCGAATGCGCCGCTTCCTACCTGAGCCCCGCCGAGGTGGAGAAGATCGAGCGTGCCTATGAGTTCGCGCGAGCCCACCATCGCGACCAGAAGCGCAAGTCGGGCGAGCCCTACATCAACCACCCGGTGGAAGTCGCCATCATCTTGGCGAAGAACCTCCACTCCGACGTCGACATGCTGTGCGCGGGCCTTCTCCATGACACGGTCGAGGATACCGACGCCACGCTCGATGAGCTCTCCGAGCTCTTTGGGCCCCAGGTCTCCGAGCTGGTTGACGGCGTGACGAAGCTCACGAACATCTCCGTGTCGAGCCTGTCCGAGCAGCAGGCGCTCAACCTGCGCAAGATGTTCCTCGCCATGGCCAAGGACATCCGCGTCATCATCATCAAGCTGGCCGACCGCCTGCACAACATGCGCACGCTCATGGCCATCCCTGAGGACCGTCGCATCTTCAAGGCCAACGAGACGATGAGCATCTATGCGCCCCTGGCAAACCGCCTGGGCATCAGCTCCATCAAGTGGGAGCTTGAAGACCTGTCGTTCTTCTACCTGGATCCCACGAAGTACCGCCAGGTCGCGCGCATGGTGGCCGAGTCGCGCGCCGAGCGCGAGGCGTACCTGGAGACGGTCAAGACCATCCTGCGCGACGAGCTCACGAAGGCCAAGATCGAGCATTTTCGCATCATGGGCAGGCCCAAGCACCTCTACTCCATCTATATGAAGATGAAGAACAAGGGCAAGGACTTCAGCGAGATCTACGACCTCATCGCGCTGCGCGTCATCACCGACGACGTGCGCGAGTGCTACGGCGTCCTCGGAGCCGTCCACGCCCTGTGGACGCCCATGCCCGGGCGCTTCAAAGATTACATCGCGATGCCCAAGTTCAACATGTACCAGTCGCTGCACACCACAGTCATCGGTCCTGCGGGCCGCCCCCTCGAGGTGCAGATCCGCACCGAGGAGATGAACGAGCACGCCGAGTACGGCATTGCCGCCCACTGGCTCTACAAGCAGGCGGGCAACTCCGACGGTGACAAGCAGAGCTCCGCGCAGCGCCTTGACGACCAGCTCGCATGGCTGGGCCGCACGCTCGACTGGACCCAGCAGGACGACCTGTCCGACCCCCAGGAGTTCCTCGAGGCCGTGAAGATCGACCTGTATGACAGCGAGGTCTTCGTTTTCACGCCGGCCGGCGAGGTGCAGGTGCTCCGCGCGGGCTCCACGCCCATCGACTTTGCTTATGCGGTGCACACCGAGGTCGGCCATCACTGCATCGGCGCCAAGGTGAACGGCACGGTCGTGCCGCTTTCCTACGAGCTCCAGATGGGCGACCGCGTGGAGATCATCACGCAGAACAGCGCAAAACCCAGCCGCGACTGGCTCAACATCGTGAAGACGCCGGGCGCGCGCCAGAAGATCCGCTCGTACTTCAGCCGTATGACCAAGGCCGACGACTCGGCCGCCGGTCGCGACCAGCTTGCCCGCGAGCTGCGCAAGGTCGGCCTGGGCATCTCCACGCCCCGCACCGTACGTGCCCTGCGCAGCGTGGCCGTGGAGTTCGGCGTGTCGGGCCCCGAGGACCTGTTCGTCTTCATCTGCAACGGCAAGGTTTCAGCTCGTACCGTCGCCACCAAGGTGAAGGCAATCCTCGACGATGCGGTGGACACCCAGGCAGAGGCCGAGAAGCGCGCTCTTGAGAGCCTGCAGAACCCCGCCTGCACCCCGCGCCTCTCGCGTCGTGCGCAGAACTCCACCGAGCGCAAGAAGCGCGCGCTTGCCTCCAACGGCGTGCTCGTCGACGGCGCCGACGGTATGCTCGTGCGCCTGGCCCATTGCTGCAACCCCGTCATGGGCGACGACATCGTGGGCTTCGTCACACGCGGGCGCGGCGTGAGCGTGCACCGTGCCGACTGCCCCAACGTCACCGACCTGCGCAAGTCGGAGGGCCGCATGATCGGCGTGTCGTGGGACACGGGCCTTTCCTCAACGTTCCAGGTCGAGATCGTCGTTGAGGCAATGGACCGCACGCGCCTACTCGTCGACGTCTCCACCGCCATTTCCGACGCCGGCGGCAACATCGTGTCGTGCGGCACAAAAACCGACAAGAACGGCATTTCCAACCTGCGTTTCCTGGTTGAGCTGTCCAACGTCAAGGCCCTCGACCCGCTCCTGCACCGTCTGGCGAGCTACGAGGGAGTCTTTGACGCGCGGCGTGCCCTGCCCGGCGAGTCGTCCAAGAAGAAATCCTCTTAGGTGCTACATCGCGCCTGCGGGTCTGTGCCCGCAGGCGCGCCGCTTCTATAGGGGCCGCCGCTCCCGACGCGTTGCCGTTGGATTGTTGCGGCCGAACAAGAGACATATGAAAGGGAAACCATGAAGAAGATCACGTTTGAAGATGTGCGCGTCCCGCTCGACGTCATGCCCGAGTACAAGGACACCTATCGCGAGAACTTCCTGGCTGCCACCCGCGGCACCGGCAGGCTCATGCTGTACGCCTGCGACCAGAAGTTCGAGCACCTCAATGCCGACTTTTACGGCGAGGGCATCGATGAGAGCGACGCCGACCCCGAGCACCTCTTCAAGATCGGCGCCAAGGGTTGCATCGGCGTGCTCGCTGCCCAGCGCGGCCTCATCGCCCGCTACGGCGCCGACTATCCCGACATCAACTACCTGGTCAAGATGAACTCCAAGACCAACCTGGTCAAGACCTCCCAGGCCGATCCCTACTCGCCGATGCTCTCCGACCTCGACGCCGTTCTCAACATGCGCGAGATGGGCGCCAACATCGTGGGCGTGGGCTACACCATCTACCTGGGCAGCGAGTTTGAGGCCCAGATGGTCGAGGAGGCCGGCCAGCTCATTGCCGACGCCCATGCCTACGGCCTGCTGGTGGTTCTTTGGATCTACCCGCGCGGCAAGGCTGTGACCAACGAGAAGGCCGCCGACCTCATTGCGGGCGCCGCCGGTGTCGCCGCCTGCCTGGGCGCCGACTTCGTGAAGGTCAACCCGCCCAAGGAGGAGGGCAAGAAGTCTGCCGAGCTCCTCAAGCAGGCCAGCAAGGCCGCAGGCCGCACCGGCCTTGTGTGCGCCGGCGGTTCCACCGTTGACGCCGAGACGTTCCTTACGCAGCTTTGGGAGCAGATCCATGTGGGCGGTGCTGCCGGCAACGCCACGGGCCGCAACATCCACCAGCGCAGCCTTGACGAAGCCGTGCGTCTGACGCGCGCCATCAGCGCCGTCACCTTCTCCGACTACGATCCCCAGGAGGCCCTCGACGTGTTCAAGGGCATCGACCCCTACACCGCGCCTGAGGCAGAGTAGTACGGTAATTGTGGAGAGTTCTCCACAATTAGCACTTTCTCAAGAAAGTGCTTGCGCTAGGAGAGGAGAGCGCGTAATATTACTCCTCGCACCGCAGCCCACGGGGGTGTAGCTCAGTTGGGAGAGCACTTGACTGGCAGTCAAGGGGTCAGGGGTTCGAATCCCCTCATCTCCACCATTGCGGTTCACGGGCGTTTGGCTCAGGGGTAGAGCACTTCCTTCACACGGAAGGGGTCGCAGGTTCAAATCCTGCAACGCCCACCACCTTCGGGGGTGTAGCTCAGTTGGGAGAGCACTTGACTGGCAGTCAAGGGGTCAGGGGT